>DAIMFJ010000166.1:0-5193 GCA_036724695.1 Planctomycetota bacterium | reverse complement strand
TTTGGCGGGGGCTGCCGCTGAGGGGGGTGAGACCACCATGAACCTGATGCCGTTCGTCTTGCCGTTGTTCGCCGCTGCGCTGGTTGCGCAGGGGCATCGTTCGTTGGCCATTCCGGTCCAGCAGCCTGCGGGGCTGCCGGTGCCGGCGGTGGCGGGTGCGCCGGCAGCCGTCGGCGAACGGGCGCCGGTCGCCACCCTGGCGGCCATGCCGCCGACGCTGCTGGCGACCGGGCTGGATGCCGTCGTGTTCGATCGGCCGGAGCCGGGCGGGGCGCTGTGGGCGCTGGGGGAGAACTGGAAGGCGAGCTTCGACGGGGCTGGCTTCGCGTACCACCCGTGCTTCGGCGCGGAGGCGCCGCGGAACTTCCCGCTGCGGGTCGAGTTGGTGAAGGCGACGGTGGGGGAGACCACCTTGTCGCTGACCGCGGGCCGGCCGGAGGTGCGTGGCGCCGCGGTGCACACGCCGCGCGGGGCGTTGGTCGAAGTGGTCGACACGGCCCTCGCGAGCATCGAGCAGTCGTGGGTGTTCGCCGAACTGCCGCAGCGAGCCGCGGTGGCGGTCGAGGTGCGGCTGCAGGGCGAGTACGAGGTGGCGGCGAACGCCGACGGGCTGCGCTTCGGCAACGCCCATGGCGTCGTCGAGTATCGCGGGGCGATGGCTCTCGACGCGGCCGGCAAACGCTTGCCCTTGGCGATCGAGTGGCTCGGCGACCGTGCCCGCATCGTGATCCCCGCGGCGTTCGTCGCGGCCGCCCAGCTGCCGTTGGTGCTCGACCCGGTGTTGACCAGCAATCCGAGCCTCGCGCCGGGCCTGCCGGTGGCGCGCGCGCAACGTTCGCCCGACATCGCGAGTGTCGGCCCCAACCGGGTGACCTGCGTGGTCTGGAACCGCAGCTGGAGCGCCACGGACGAAGATGTCGTCGTGCAACTGCTCGGCGCCGACCTGACGCCGCTCGGCGCGGCGCAGTACGTCGACTTCACCGCCGAGAACTGGTTGTTCCCGCGCGTCGCACCGAACAACAACTCGCAATCGTTCCTGTGCGTGGCCCAGGTCGACGCCAATGGGTTGGCGTGGATCGGCGGGCGCTTGTGCTCGGCCGCCGGCGGGCTGGGTGCGCAGTTCCCGATCGAAAAGGCCGGCGTCGCCGGGCATCTGGGTGGCAACAAGTACCGCCCGGACGTCGGCGGCGATCCGTACGTGTTCGCCGGCAACACCGCGGCGTTCTACACGGTGGTGTTCGAGCACGAGGCGGCGCCGGGCAACCGGGACGTCTACTGCAAGCAGGTCAATCAGGACGGTTCGCTGCGGCAGGTGGCACCGATCGCCTTGCACACCTCGGCGGCGAACGAGACGCATCCGGCGATCGGCGTCTGCAACGGGCCGGGCACGCTGAGCAACCGCATGTTGGTGGCCTGGCAGGGCCAGAAATCGGTGGCGCCGTTCGACGACGACATCTGGGGTGCCTACGTCGAGTGGAACGGCAACGTGTTGATCCCGGCGTTCCAGATCACCTATGCGCCACGGCCCGAACGCAACCCGGCGGTCAGCAGCATCGCCAACGTCGCTGGTGCGGACCACCTGCTGCTCGCCTACGAGGAGGACTGGACCAGCGACAACGACGTCATGCTGCGGGTCATGGACTGGAGCGGCAACACGTTGCGCACTTCGTCACTGAGCAACACGATGGCCGGCGGCGCGCACTTGCTGCGCAACCAGGTGGCGCCGTCGGTCGACAGCGACGGCACGCGGTTCGTGGTCGGCTTCAGCGAAGCGAACGGCACCGACTACGACACCTACGCGGTGACGCTGGCCTACCTGCCCGGGAACACCACGCTGCGCATCGACGACGACCGGGTGGCGCTCGGCACGGCGAGCGGCGTCGACGAGTTCGGCACCAGTGTGTTCGCCGACTTCAGTGGCAGTTCGATCGGCACGTTGCGCAATGAATACGTGATCGCCGGGGCGAACCTGACCGGCAACGACATCGAGGTGCGCCGGTACGGTGGCCACGTCGGCGGGCCGTCGTTCTGGCCGTACCCCACCCAGTGTGGGACCCTGACGATCAGCGCCACCGGCGTGCCGGCGATCGGCAACCGGATCACGTTCGCGCTGAACGCGAACTGGTGGCAGTTCGCGGGGTTCGTGTTCGGGTTCCCGGCCGCGACCGGGCTCGGCGTGTGCAACTGCACGCTCGGTGTCACGTCGGTCGCGAACGTGCCAGGGTCCGTGCACAGCTGGACGGTGCCGCGCGACCCGGCGCTGGTGGGCGGTTTCACGCTGTCGATCCAGGGTTTTGCGCTGGGCGGCACGGCTTGCCTGGGCAACATCGACCTCAGCGATACGCTGGACTTCCAGCTGCGCTGAGGCGGCGCGAGGCGCAGTCCGGGCGTGCGTGCGTGCCGCGCTTTTGGTACGACGCCGGCATGTACCGCACGCTCGGCCTGATCGGCACCGCATTGGTGGTGTTCGCGTGTCGCAATGCACCAGCCCCGGAGGCAGCGGCGGAGTCGCCGCCGGTGCTGCCGGTGGCCGCCGAACTGGTGCGCGAGGCGTTCGAGGTGGATCTCGGCGGCTGGACCACGCAGGCCGAGCTGGTCCACCCTCCGGCCGACGGCCCGCATGGGGCGGGTCCTTGGCCGGTGGTCTTGCTGTTGGCGGGCAACGGGCCGCACGACATGGACGTGACGTTGCCGACGCCCAGCGGGCCGGTGCGGCTGTTCGCCGAACTCACCGACGTGCTGGCGGCGCGTGGCTGTGCGGTCGTGCGCTACCACAAACGCTTCGTGAAGGGGCCCGGCCGGTTCGACGCGCGCTTCTGGAACCAGCAGTCGACGGTGCAGTTCACGGCCGATGCGGGGCGTGTGCTCGATCGCGCGCTGCAGAGCCCGGCCTGCGACCGCGGCAACGTGTTCTTGTACGGCTGGAGCGAGGGCACGGCGGTGGCGGCGCAACTCGCCGTCGAGCGTGACGACCTGCGTGGGCTCGTGCTGCAAGGCCCGGTGGGTTTGCCGTGGCGCGAGATGGTGCGCGGCTGGATCGTCGACGTCGGCTTGCCCTATGCCCAGGGGGCCGATGGCGGCACGATCACCGCGGCGGATCTACAGGCGGCGATGCGTGGTGCCGGTGGGCAGGTGGCGAAGTTGGCGGCGTCGTTCTTCACGCAGCCGGGCAGCTTCGGGCCGCGGGTCGCGGTGAACTCGCGGCTCGACGGCAACGGCGACGGAGAACTCGATCCGGCGAGCGAGGTGCTGCCGCAGGTCGACGCGATGCTCGACTTCGCGTTCGCACCGGGTGGCAACGCGTACATCTATGCCGAAGGCCGCACGGTGCCGACGGTCACCGAACAGGCCGCCAGGCTGCATCTGCCGGTGCTGATCCTGCAGGGCGAACACGATGCGAGCACGCCGTTGCGTGGTGCCGAGGTGTTGGCGGCGGCCCTGCGATCGGCGGGCAATCGGGCGGTGACGCTGACGGTGGTGCCCGGGGCTGGGCATACGCTCGGCCCGGCGCAGTCGCTGATCGACGATGGTGGGCGGGCGCCCGCGGTCGAGGTGCTGGCGCCCGTCGCCGCGTGGTTGGCGGCGCAGCGGCGCTGAGGCGCGGCGATGGTGGACACCAGGCAATAGGATGTCTGGACCATGGCGGACGATACCTCATCACGCCGCGACTTCGCGCCGGCGGCGCCTTCTGGCAGTGGGACCGTGGGCCCATCGGACCGCCGGGCGTGGGTGCCTTTCCTGGCCCTGATCGCGCTCATCGCCGCGGCGGTGCTGGTCGTCGTGCCCCCAGCGCCGCGTCCGGCCGACGCTGCGCCGACCGAGGTCTCCGGCAGCCGCGCGCACGAACTGTTGAAGCGGCTCGCAGTGCTGCCTCGACCGCCCGGTTCGGCGGAGCATGCCCGGGTGCTGGACTTCCTGGTCGCCGAGCTCACCGCGGCTGGCTACGAGCCCGAGCGGCAGAGCGGAGTGCTGGGCATCCCATTGACCAATCTGGTCGTGGCGATCCCCGGGGAGGCGCCGACGGGCACGGTCCTCTGCATGGCCCACCATGACTCCGTGCGGCGGGGACCGGGTGCGGGGGACGACGGTGCTGGTGTCGTCTGCTGGCTCGAGACCTTGCGCGCGCTGCGGGCGCGGGGCTGGCGGCCACGAAACGACGTACTGTTGTTGCTTACCGATGGTGAAGAGCAAGGCCTGCTCGGTGCGCTCATGTTCGCGCGCACGCAGCCGCGGGCTGCTGCAGTGCGTACCGTGATCAACCTCGAGGCGATCGGGAACGGCGGGCCGGCTTGCCTGTTCGAACTGGGGCCTCGCAACGGCCGCCGGCTGGCTCTGCATGCGGAGGTGGCGCCGGCGCCGCGTGCGAACTCGCTGGCCGAGCCCGTCTACCACCTGCTGCCGAACAACACCGACCTGTCGGTGTTCTTGAAGCGTGGTCAGACGGGCTTCAACCTCGCCCTGGTCGCCGGGAGCCCGGCGTACCATGCTGCCCACGACGTGCCGGAGCACGTCGACGTTCGCAGCTTGCAGCACATGGCGGACACCGCGTGTGCACTGGTGCAGCGGCTCGGGGACACGGACCTGCAGACGATCGATGGCGAGGACGTGTCGTTCTTCGACGTGCTCGGGCTGGTCGTGCTGCACTGGCCACGCGCATGGGATCGTTGGCTTGCGGGTGCGGCCCTCCTGCTCGCCTTGGGTGCGTTGGCGCGGGCGCTCCGCACGGCTCCGCAGGCTTGGCGTGCCGCCGCGGCCCTTGGGCTGCGAGTGGTGGTCGCGGCGATCGTGCCGTTCGGTGTCTGGTGGCTGTGCGACGCCGCCGTTGCGTACGTCCGGCCGGCTTCGTGGCCGGCCGGGAACACGACCACCGGCGCGCTCTTGTTCGTCGGCATGGTGCTCTGCAGCGGCGCGGTGCTGGGTGCGCGATGGCGCGCCGATGCGACGGACTTGCGGGTGCAGATGGGGTTGGTCGTCACCGCATGGGCGGGGCTGGGGCTCGCGCTGAGCGTGCTACTGCCCGGTGATGCCTACGTGGCGGTGCTGCCGGCGTGGTTCGGCCTCGCTGCCGAGGTGTTGCGGCGGGTGGCACCTGGCCAGTGGCAGACGCTGCCGACG
The DNA here is from genome assembly GCA_036724695.1 of Planctomycetota bacterium. GTDB lineage: Bacteria > Planctomycetota > UBA1135 > UBA1135 > UBA2386 > JACKIC01. Next base: position 78 of record DAIMFJ010000166.1, on the reverse strand, counting down.
GCGGCGGCACGCGTCGTGATCTGGCCGACCGTGCACCTGCTGACGCTGATGGTGCAGCGCTAGCCTGTCCTCGCGGCG
>DAIMFJ010000165.1:0-10843 GCA_036724695.1 Planctomycetota bacterium | reverse complement strand
CGCCCGGTGCGGGCCGGCGTCGCGGCGGCGAAGCCGAACCGGAACCAGCCGGCCAGCGCGTTCGCCGCCAGGTCCGGCGCGGCATCGAACGTCGCCAGCGCGGCGGCGGTCGACGCGAAGGCCTCGGTGCGCTCGCCGGCCGGGTCGCGGACCGTCAGCAGCGGTTTCTCGCCGTGCCGATCCTGCGCCAGCACCACCTCGTCGGTGGTGGCGTCGACGACGGCGTAGGCATGATGGCCGCGCAACTGCTCGAGCAGGTCGCGGCGGCCTTTGGCGACGGCCAGCAGCGGCAACCACGCATCGTTGGGCGGGGCCGGACGCGCTGCGCCGGCCGGCAACAGTTCGCGCCACAGCGCTCGTGCGTTGGTGATCGCGCCGTTGAGCACGCCGGCGTGGCGACCGCCGCGTCGCACCACCGGTTGCCGGCTGCGCGGCTGCGTGATCGCCAGCCGCGCGCAACCCAGCCACCAGCCGCCGATCCGCACGATGCCGACCCCGTCGGGGCCCCGCCAGCGCAGCGTCTCGACCGCGGCCTGCATCGCGGTCGCCGGATCGAGGCCGCGCGCGCGCAGCCAGGCATCCCGGGCGCCGACGATGCCGCACATGCGCTCGCTCAGCGCGCCTCGGCGCGCACCCGTTCGCAGTAGGCGCTCAGCAGCCGCCACTGCTCGTGCAGGTTGTGTTCCTGCGTGTCGAGCGGCTGCTTGAAGAAGCAGGCCAGGTGCGCCATCGGGCCGCTCTCGCCGCGGCGGGCGGCAAGGTCGGCCAAGCGCACCATGTCGAGCACCAGCGGCGCGGCGAGGATCGCGTCGCAACCCTGCCAGACGAACTGCATCGCCATCTTGAAGCCGAGGAACCCCTCGAAGTGCACGAAGTCCCAGGCGGTCTTCAGGTCGTGCAGCGACGGCACGTAGTCGATGCCGACGTGCGTGTGCAGTGGGTAGCCGAGGATCTGCGGCAACAGGCCGTCCTTGGTGGCGACCTTGGAGGCCTTGTTCTCGGGCGCAGCCAGCACCCGGCCGTCGCGATCGCCGAGGATGTTGTAGCCCTGCCAGGTCAGCACGCGCAGGTTGCGGTACTTGAACATCGGCGCCAGGGCCGACTTCACCAGCGTCTCGCCGGTCTTGCCGTCGCAGCCCATGAACGGTGTGCCGGTGCGCAGGAACGCCTCGCGCACGGCCGGCACCAGGGCGGCATTGCTCGGCGTGAAGTGCACGAACGGGGCGCCGCGGCGGGCCGCGGCGAGCGCGTAGATCGTCGACGGGCGGACCTGCTTCTGGTCGTTCTTGGCGATCGCCTGCTCGAGGTTGGCGAGCGACCGGTGGGCGCGGCCGAGCCGCAGCGGCGGTTCGGTCGAGGTCAGGTTGACGGCGACCACCCGGTCGAGGCGATGGCGGCGCTGGAAGTCGGCGAGGTCGGCCTCGATCTGCTCGAGCTGCGCGGCGAGGCCGACTGGTCGCCGCGGTGCTGGCGCGTCGGCGAGGGCGGTGATCGTCGCACCGGCGTTCGGCAACACGCCTGGGCGCACGTTCTTGCTGGCGGCGGCGAGATCGCGGGCGAGCCGGCGCAGCAGCGCCTCGGGCATCGTGCCGGTCGCCGACTCGATCTCGCGAGCCGATGCCGCGAAGTCGCCCTGGCGCACCTCGTGGCCGCCGAACACCAGGTGGTCGAGCGGGCGCAGCGGCAGGCCGGCGGTCAGTTCGGTGGCGGTGACCAACCCGCGTGGTTCGGCCAGGCCGCGGGCGATCGCCCGCGCGCCGACCACCACGGTGGTGGCGAGACCGCCATAGGCGCCGAACAGCCAGACGCCGAGACGGGGAGACTTGGGTTGCTTGGACGTGGCCAAAGTGGGGCGGGAAGGATACCGCAACGTTGCCGCGCGCCGAAGGTTCAAGCGGCTCGGGGTGCGCTCTGGACGCTGCGCACCGGCTTCGGGATAACTTCGGCATGGGTTCGCGCCGGCTCTGGGTCCTGCCGCTGTTGCTCGCCGTGCTGGTCGCCGGCGCCTGGTACTTCGGGTTCCGGGCCAAGGACGGCGACCGTGAACTGCCGGTCTACGTGACCGGGTCGGCCCGCATGCTCGCCGGGGAGGAGATCTACCGGGTCGGCGCCGATGCGAAGCCGTTCACGTACCCGCCGTTCGCGGCGGTGCCGACGATGCCGCTGGTCTGGGTCCCGGTCGAATGGCGGCCGGCGGCGTGGTTCGTGCTGCAGTTCGCCGTGCTGGCGCTGTTCGTGGTCTGGCTGCAGCGTTGGGCCCGGCGGACCGATCCCGAGCTCGGGCCGGCACGCCTGCGGCTGTTCTGGCTGCTGACGGTGCTGCTGGGCGTGCATCACGTGGTCTCGGTCCTGACCAACCAGAGCCACGACCTGCTGGTGGCGCTGGCACTGCTGGCTGCCGCTGCAGGGGCTTGCCGGGGTGGCTGGTCGGGTTGGTTGCTGGCGGGTGTCGGTGCGGGTGCTGGCGCCGCCACGAAGGCGACTCCGGCCCTGTTGGCCGGGCTGTTCGGGTTGCGCCTGCGCTGGCTCGCGATCTTCGGCCTGTTGGCGGCCGCCGGGGGCCTGACCTTGCTGCCGGACTGGTGCTTCCCGCGCCAGGACGGCAAGCTGTGGGCGGTCGCCTGGTACGAAGGCAACCTCAGCGCGCTGGGGGTCGGTCGCACCGCCGACGCTGGCGCCTGGGGGTCGCACAGCTTCCTGAACCAAAGCCTCTCGGGCACGCTGACGCGCTTGTTCCGGCCGGCCCCTGGGGTCGATGTCCAGCCGGACCGCACCTTCGTCGACGACGGGGTGCTGCTGGTCGAGTTGTCGCCGACCGCGCTGCGGTTCGTCACGCTCGGCTGTTTCGCAGCCGTGCTTGGGCTGTTGACGTTCGGGGTGAGGCGCATCGCCCGGGCCGAAATGCAGGCCAAGGACCCAGTAGCGGCAAGGCGAACCTACGGTTTGGCAGAAATCGCAATGTTCGCGTGCGGGATGGTGCTGCTGTCGCCACAGAGCAGCAAGGCGCACTTCTGCGTGTGGCTGTTCCCGGCGGCGTTCCTGGCCGACCGGCTGCTGCGCGGGCGCCGCGACCTGCTGCTGTGGGGGTTGGTGCTCACCGCGATGTTGGTCGGGCCGTTGGCCTCGAAGGGCATCGTCGGCCGCGAACTCGGCAATCGGCTGCTGGCCTGCGGCAACGTGGCGTGGTGCACCGTGCTGCTGTTGCTGGCGGTGCTGCGCGGCCTGCGCCGCAGCTAACGTTTGTCGCCGGCGCTCGGTGCCTCTGGGGCGGCTGCGGCGGTGGCCAGTTCGGCCAGCCCGGCGGCGATCTGTTCGGCGAGGTCGCGCGGAGCCGACCACTCTTCGCGCCTGGGCCGCTCCGGCAGGGCGGCGATGCGGGCCCGCAGTTCGGCCTCGGCGCTCTGCAGCAGCTCGCGCGCGGCGCTGGTGTCGCCGGCGAGTCGCGCGGCCCGGCTGAGCACCAGTTGCATGTACGGCGGGCGTGGGTTGTTGCGCGCCGCCAGATTGCGGTCGAGATCGTCGAGGATCTTCTGGGCCGCGGCGAGCTGGTCGGGCTCCTGCAGCAGCAGCGCGGCATGTTCGAGGTGCACCTCGAAGTGTCCGCCGCGAGGCGCCAGGGCGAGGTGGATGTCGACGTACTTGCCGGCCGCCGCGCGATCGCCCAGGCGCGCGTGGGCGATCGCCAGTGCCGAGCTGGCATGTCGACGGTCCTCGGGAGCGGTCAGTTTCGCGAAGTGGTGGTCGCCAATCGTCACCGCTTCGCGCCAGCGTTGGCCGCGGGCGAGCAGGGTCGTGGCGCGCGGGAGCAACCCGATCGGCAGGGACTCGTAGCCGTCGACCGAGCGCAGCAGCGCCGCAGCGCGGCGGAAGTCGCGGCAGCGCGCCCCGAACTCGTAGAGCAGGTCCAGCTCGGCCCACAACGGCATGCGCAGCGCGATCGCCTTGCGAATCGCCAGTTCGATCTTGGCCAGGTCTTCGGGCGCCTCGAGTCGGCTCATGATCTGCCGGATCTGGCGGTAGGTCGGGTTGGTCTCGGCCACCCATCTGGCGAGGTAGGGGCGGGCTTCGTCTGGCGCTGCTGCGGAGGCCTGGAGGACGCGCGTGGGCAGGTCGTAATCCACGTCGCTCAGGATTTGGCACGCGAGTCGGTGCGCCTCGCGCAGGTCCTTCTTCCCGACTGCGACCTGCAGCCTGGTCCAGCGCACCAATCCTGGGGATGCCGGAACTTGGGCCAACCACTCCTCGGCCGCTTGCCAGTCCTCGTCGTCCAGGTGTTGGCGCAGGCGATAGAACTGCACGCCATCGTGGGTCGGGAACCGCCGGGAGACATCGGCGAGCAACAGCCTGGCAGCCTGGGGATCGCGCGCACGCTCGGCGTCGAAGATCCAGAGCTGCAACTCGGGATCGTCTGGCCAGATGGCTGCCACGGTGGCCCGGTAGCGCTCGTACTGCCCCGCTTCGGACTTGTCGAGCGCAGCGGACAGGTAGGCCAGCAACCCGACGACCAGCGGATGCTGTTCGCGGGACAGCGCATGGGCGCGTTCGAGCAGCCGCCGCGGTTGGTGTTCGCCCTGCAGTTGGCCGGCCATGAGGCTCCAGGACAGGTCGTCGAGCGCCAACAGCAGCAGCTGCTGCGGGTCCGAAGTGGCGCGCAGGTTCTGCAGTTCGGCGGCCGTGAAGGTGCGCCGCCCTTCGCGTGCTCGGTCGGCCAGCGCCGTCAGGAACGGGTGCGGTGCCGGTTTCGCCAGGTGGCGCTGCAAGGCTGCCGCGAAGTCGCGATCCTGCTGACCCTTGCTGGCGATGCCCCAGATCCCGAGTGGCAGGACTGCGTCGGGGGTGAGTTCGAGCGCGCGTCGCAGCGACGGGCTGGCGGATTCTTCTGTTTCGAGGATCTCCAGCAGCGCCTGCGTGCCGCGGTGGACCAGCTTGTCGGCCTCGCGGCGCAGGCTCTCGGCGCGCAACTGCGCCAATTTGGGACGGTCGCCGAGGACCTTCCAGCCCAGGCCGCCGACCACCGGGACGCTGACCAGCAACACGCCTGCCGCGAGGGCCTTCCACGGCTCGTGGCGCAGCCAGCGGCGCAGTCGTTCGGTGCGGCTGGGGCGATGCGCGGAGACCGGTCGGCTGGCCAGGAACGCGGTCAGGTCGGCAGCGAACTCGGCGGCGGTCTGGTAGCGGCGCAGCGGTTCGGGGTGGATCGCCTTGTGCACGATGTTGGCCAGATCGCTCGGCACGCGGCAGCGGGAGGCCAACGGCGGCACCCGGCCGGTCTCGAGGTGGCGCAGCAGCGTCGCCAGGCTGGCCTCCTGGATCGGCTGGGCCCGGGCGAGCGCCTCGTACAGGGTGATGCCGAGTCCGTAGACGTCGGTTGCGGCGTTGTAGCCCGTACCCTTGCGCAGGAATTGCTCGGGCGCGGCGTAGATCGGCGTGCCGGTGAAGGTGCCGGTCCGGCTGAGCAGCAGGTCGATCTCCCGGACCACGCCGAAGTCGGCCAGCAGGGCCGTGCCGTCGCGGCGCAGCAGGATGTTCGACGGCTTGATGTCGAGATGCAGCAGGCCGGCGGTGTGCACGTGGTGCACGGCCAGTGCCACGTCGCGCAACGAACGCACCAGCCACCGCGTCGCCGAGGCATCCCGTTCCTCGACACTGGCGGCGCCGAGCGCGCCGGCGATCGTCGCCATGTCCTGGGGGGTCTCCTGCGCCGGCAGTTGCCGCAGCAGCTGCGCCAGGGTCAGGCCGTCCACCCACTCCATCGCCAGGCCGAGGCCGTCGCGGCCTTCGACCACGTCGTACATGCGGACGATGTGCGGGTGGGTCAGGCTGGCCATCGCGCGGGCCTCGCGGAGCAGCCGTTCGCGGGCCCGGTTGCCTTCGTCGCTGGCGCCGATGTGCTGGAGGACCTTCAGGGCGACCAGGCGATCGAGGACCGGATCGCGCGCCAGGTAGACGGTGCTCATGCCGCCTTGCGCGATTTCACCAAGGACCTCGTACTTGCCGAACTGCGGCCGCTCATTCCGCGGAGCGCTGGAAGGCGCCTGCTCCCCGGGCTTCGAAGTTGCGGCGATCAGTGAAGGTAACTCCTTGCGTAGCAAGGCGTTACTCCATTCATCGGGCCGCAGCGCGATGGTCCGGCCGGCAGCCAGGTCGGCGGCTGCCCTGAGGTTCGGCGGGGGTGCACCCGGGCCGGGCTCAGACCGTTCCAGCATCGGTTCGTTGGGGGTGCAAGTCGAGAGTCGGCAAGAGGTTCCAGGCAAGCCGCCGGGGCGTCAAGTCCCCGCGCGCAGCTGCAGGACGGTGAGTACGATCGCGCCGTACAGCACGCCGGACACGATCAGCGGCACGTCCCGGAACAGCAACCGCGAAGGATCGCCACCCTCGCTCTTCCGGTAGACCAGGAAGAGGTACCGGAACACGCCGTAGGTGACGATCGGCACCGTGAACATCAGTTTGTCGGTGCCGTGGCGTTTGATCGTCTCTTCGCTGACCGTGTACAGCGAGTAGCTGAGGATGCTGAGGGCCGCGAGCGGGCCGATCATCATGTTCAGGAACGAGGCCGTGTAGTCGTCCATGGTCGCCCGGGTCCGGCCGCTGGCCTCGGCTTGCCGCCCGACTTCCTCGTAGCGCTTGCAGAAGGCCAGGAACAACGCGAAGAAGAACGTGCACAACAGCAGCCAGTGCGATGCGTCGACGCCGATCGCGGCCGCGCCGGCCTGTACGCGCAGCTGGAAGCCCAGCGCGATGCACATGCAGTCGACGACGACGACCCGCTTGAGCCAGAACGAATACAGGAGGTTCAGGACCAGGTACGCCGCCGGCCACCACCAGAAGTCGTGGTGGCCCTCGTGCGCAGGGACCGCCAAGGCCAGGGTCGCGGCCAGCCCGACGATCACCAGCCACTGCAAGCGAGCGACGCCAACGGGCAGCCGCCCGGACGCGATCGGCCGCAGCCGCTTCTTGGGGTGCAGCGCGTCCTCGTGGCGATCGACGATGTCGTTCAGCAGGTAGATCGAGCTGGCCGCGAGGCAGAACGAGGCGAACGCCAGTCCCGCAGCCACCCACGCCGCCGGGTCCAGCACGAGCCGGGTGAAGAACAGTGGTGCCAGTACCAGCAGGTTCTTGCCCCATTGGTGCGGACGCATCGCGGCGAGGAATGGCGGCATGGAGCCGCATGGTCGGCACCCGGATTCGCCGAGGCAAGCCAGGACTGCGTTCCTTGCGCGGGCCCGACTCGATACCCTGTTCGGCCTGATGCCGCGTTCCAGCTCGTCCGCCGCCCAGCCCAAGGGGCTCGATGCGATCTTCCGTCCCCGTTCCGTCGCCGTGATCGGCGCCAGCCGCCGCGAAGGCTCGATCGGCCGCCAGGTGGTCGCGAACCTGATCGCCGGTGGCTTCCAGGGGCCGGTGTACCCGGTCAACCCGAAGGCCGAGGTGGTGTTGTCGGTGCCGGCCTACGCCAGCGTCGGGGCGATCCCCGGGCCGGTCGACCTGGCGGTGCTGGTGGTGCCGCCTGACGCGGTGCTGGTCGCGGCCGAGCAATGCGGCAAGAAGGGCGTCAAGGGGCTCGTCGTGGTCACCGCCGGGTTCCGCGAGATCGGTGGGGTCGGCATCGAGCGCGAGGAGAAGCTGCGCCGCATCGCCAAGCGCTACGGCATGCGCGTGATCGGCCCGAACTGCATGGGCATCGTCAACACCGAGCCCAGGTACGCCTGCAACGCCAGTTTCGCAGCGACGCCGCCACCGCCGGGGGCGGTCGCGATGGTGTCGCAATCGGGCGCGCTCGGCGAGGCGATCCTCGCCGACGCCGCCCAGGCCGGTCTGGGCGTGGCGATGTTCGCGTCGGTCGGCAACCGCGTCGACGTGACCGCCGCCGACCTGCTGGCGTACTGGGGCGACGATCCGCAGGTGCGCGTGATCCTGCTCTACCTGGAGACGGTCGGCGAGCCGCAGGAGTTCGTGCAGGTCGCGCGCGAGGTGTCGCGCAAGAAGACCATCATCGCGGTCAAGTCGGGCCGCAGCGACGCCGGCGCCCAGGCCGCCAGCTCGCACACCGGCTCGATCGCCGGCGCCGACGTCGCCGCCGACACGCTGCTGCAGCAATGTGGCGTGCTGCGCGTCGACAACTTCCGCGACATGTTCGCGTTGGCGCAGGCCCTGTTGCACCAGCCCCCTCCGCGAGGCCCGCGCATGGCGATCGTCACCAACGCCGGCGGGCCGGGCATCCTGGCCACCGATGCGATCGTCGGCCTGGGCATGCAGATGGCCGCTCTGGCGCCGGCGACCGAGAAGGCGCTGACCAAGGTCCTGCCGCCCGAGGCGAGCGTGCACAACCCGGTCGACCTGATCGCGTCGGCCGATGCCGCCCGCTATCGGGCCGCGCTGCGCGTGGTGACCAGGGATCCGTCGATCGACGGGTTGGTGGTCTTGTTCGTGTCGCCGGTGATGATCGACGCCGCGGCGGTCGCGCAGGCGATCGTCGACGAATGCGGCAAGCTCGACAAACCGGTGCTGGCCTGCGTGATGGGCCGCCAGCGCGGCGACGAAGCGCAGGCGATCCTGTTGCGCGCGGGCATCCCGGTGTTCCGCTATCCGGAAGACGCGGCGACCACGTTGCGGTTGATGCTGCGCCGGCACCGCTGGCTCGAACGGCGCCCGGTCAAGGTGCCGAAGTTGCGGGTCGACAAGGCTGCCGCGGCGCGGTTGTTCCGCGGCTGCCGCGGTGCCGAATGGCTGCCGGCCGAGGCGACCGAGGCGATCCTGGCCGCGTACGGGGTGCCGTTCGCGCCGAGCCGCCGCGTGCGCAGCGCCGGCGATGCGGTCGGGGCGGCCCACAAGCTCGGCTTCCCGGTGGTGCTCAAGGCCGAGGCCGCCGGCCTCTTGCACAAGAGCGAGCACCGCGCGGTGCGCACCGGCCTGCGCTCCGGGGACGAGGTGTTCGCGGCCGCGCAGGACCTGCTGACCCGGCTCGGCGCACAGTTCGAAGGCGTCACGCTGCAGGTGCAGGCGCACGCCAAGGGGCACCGCGAGATCCTGCTCGGCATGACCCGCGATCCGCGCTACGGACCGTTGTTCGCGGTCGGTCTCGGTGGCGTGCAGGTCGAGGTCCTGCGCGACGTCGCGGTGCGCGTCGGCCCGCTCGACGGCCGCGATCCGGGCGAGATGTTCGCCAGCCTGAAGGGGGCGCCGCTGCTCGACGCGTTCCGCGGCGCGCCGGCTGCCGACGTCGCGCGCGGTGCCGAGATCCTGCTGCGCATCCAGCAGCTGGTGCTCGATTTCCCGCAGATCCAGGAGGTCGAGGTCAATCCGATGATCCTGGCGGCACGCAGCGCCGACTGCGTCGCCGTCGACGGCCGCATGCGGGTGAGTCCATGAGCCGAGCTGCTGCCGACCCGGCTGCCGGCACCCTGCGGTTCTCGCTGGTGGTGCCGATCTACAACGAGGAAGAGGTCCTGCCGCGCATGCTCGACGAGCTGGCCGCGGTGCTGCCCGCGCACGGTCCGTTCGAAGCGCTGCTGGTCGACGACGGCAGCAAGGACCGCAGCCTCGAGGTGATGCGGCAGTGGAAGGCCACCCATGGCGCCACCTGGCTGCGGATCGTGCGGCTGGCCCGCAACAGCGGCCAGAGTGCCGCGGTCGTCGCCGGCGTCGAGCAGGCCCGCGCGCCGCTGATCGCGACCCTGGACGGCGACATGCAGAACGACCCACGCGACCTCCCGGCGATGCTGGCCCGGGTCGAAGCCGGCGCCGTCGACGCCGTGTTCGGCGTGCGCGCGCACCGCCAGGACACGTTCACGCGCCGGTTGTCGTCCAAGATCGGCAACGGCGTGCGCAACTGGCTGACCGGCGACGTGGTGCGCGACGCCGCCTGCGGCATCAAGGTGATCCGTCGCGAGTACTTCCTGCGCGCGCCGCGCTTCGTCGGCATGCACCGGTTCATGGCGACCCTGGTCCGCTACATGGGCGGCACCATCGAGGAATGCGACGTCAACCACCGGCCCCGGGCCGCCGGCGTCGCCAAGTACGGGATCGGCAACCGCATCTGGAAGGGGCTGCGCGACTGCTTCGCGATGCGCTGGCTGCGCACCCGCATCCTGATGCACCGCGTCGAGGAGGAGTACTGATGTTGGCGAGCTTCACCGAGGGCACCGTCGAGGTCACTCCGTGGTACTGGTGGGTGATCGGCTTCGGCGGCCAGATCGTGTTCGCGTCCCGCTTCTGGGTGCAGTGGATCGCCAGCGAACGCGCCAAACGCAGCGTCGTGCCGATCTCGTTCTGGTACCTGAGCCTGTGCGGCGGCCTGCTGAGCCTCGCCTACGCGATCTACCGGCTCGATCCGGTGTTCATCATGGGGCAGGTCACCGGCACCGGCATCTACCTGCGCAACCTGCGGCTGATCCGCAACACGGCTGCCGCTGCGCCGCCGGCGTGATTCCGCGCGAGCGTGTTCAACCGGCCGCGTGCCCTCGCTAGCCTGCTGCCCGTGTTTCCTCGTGCGTTGCTGCTCGGTGCCGTGATCCTGCTGGGCTGCCTGCCGCAGTGGGCGATCCCCGATTGGCACGGCACCGAGGGCCGACGCGTGCAGATCGTGCAGGAGATGTTGCGCGACGGCGATTGGCTGGTGCCGACGCTCGGCGGCGAGCCGACCTGGGCCAAGCCGCCGCTGCACTACTGGGTGCTGGCGGGGTTCGCGAAGTCGTTCGGCTCGTCGCCCTGGGTGCTGCGCCTGCCGGCGATCCTGTCGGTGCTGGCCGCGGCCCTGCTGGCCCAGCGGCTCCTGGCCCGCTGGTTCGACGAACGCGCCGGCTGGGTGGTCGCGTTCGGCATCGCCTGCGCGCCGATGGTCGTG
>DAIMFJ010000164.1:0-10890 GCA_036724695.1 Planctomycetota bacterium | reverse complement strand
CGTTTCTTCATCCGGAATGTGCCGACTCGCCATTTTCTCGGTGGGTCTGCCGCGCCATCGTGCCGCTGCCGATGTCGTCGATGCCCCGTTTCCTCTGCCTCTTGCTGGTGCCGTTCGCCGCAGCGTGTTGGCGCGGCGAGCGCCGCCACTTCGAGATCCAGAATCTCGGCTCGGACACCATGCTCGAGGTCGCCGGCGCCTGGGCCGAGGCCTACGACAAGGTCCAGGACCACACCGTGCTGTCGGTGTCCGGCGGCGGCTCTGGCACCGGTATCGCGGCGATGATCGCCGGCGACGTCGACATCGCCAACAGCAGCCGGCAGATCAAGAAGCGCGAGCTGGAGAGCGCCGAACGGCGCGGCCAACACCCGGTGATGCACAAGGTCGGCTTCGACGGCATCGCGATCTACGTGCACAAGGACAACCCGATCGAGTCGCTGTCGCTCGCCCAGCTCGCCGCCCTGTTCGGCGACGGCGGCGCACTGTCGCGCTGGTCGCAGCTCGGCGTCGACCTCGGCGATCCGAGCCTCGATCCGATCGTGCTGGCGAGCCGGCAGAACAACAGCGGCACCTACGAGTACTTCCGCGAGGCCGTGCTCGGTGGTGCAGCCGGCCGCTTCAAGCCGGAGTGCAACAACCTGAACGGCAGCAAGGACGTCGTCGACTTCTGCGCCAAGACCAGGAGTGCGATCGGCTACAGCGGCATGGCCTACGCAACCCCCGAGGTGCGCCTGGTCCCGGTCAGGAAGACCCCCGACGGTCCGGCCGTGCCACCGTCCAACGACGCCGTGATCGACGGCTCGTACCCGATCGCCCGACCGTTGTTCATGTACACCAACGGCGAACCGGAAGGCCGCATCCTCGAGTACCTGGACTGGATCAAGAGCGACGCCGGCCAACGCGTCCTGCTCGAACACGGCTACCCGCCGCTCCGCAAGCTCTGACCCGTCCCTTCCCCCACCCGCCGCCACCGCCGTGCCCAGCCACTACGAAGAACGTCTGCAGAAGGACCTCACCTGGATCCGCGACCTGGTCGGGATCGTCGGCAAGGAGATCGTCACCGCCCTCGAGCACGCCGTTCGCTCGGTGATGACGCTCGACAAGGACCTCGCTGCCGGCGTCGTGCTCGGCGACTACACGGTCAATCGGCAGACGCGGGAACTGGATCGACTGTGCCACGCGTTCGTCGCCCGCCACCTGCCGAGCGCGGGGCACCTGCGCTACGTGTCGTCGGTGCTGCGGCTGAACATCGCCCTGGAACGGATCGGCGACTACGCGGCGACGATCTCGCGCACCACCGAGCAATTGTCGACGACGGTGCCGCCGGTGGTCGTGCGCGACATCGAGACGATGAGCGAACATGCGCGTCGCTGGCTCAGCGACGCGCTGCGCAGTTTCACGACCAAGGACCTCGCCCTGGCCCAGGCCACGCTCGGCGCGGCAACCAAGTTCTCGCGCTACTTCGACCGGGTGTTCGCCGACCTGGTCAAGGAGGGCGACGCCCACAGCCGCCCCGCCAACGACCTGTTCAGTCTGATGGCGACGTTCAACCGCCTCGAACGCGTGATCCACCAGGCGAAGAACATCTGCGAGGAGACGATCTTCGTCACCACCGGCAAGGCCAAGGGCGAGAAGACCGTCAACCTGCTGTTCCTCGACGAGCGCAACGACGGGCCCAGCCAGATCGCCGAGCATTTCACGCGCAAGGTGTTCCCGCAGAGCGGTCGCTACCGCAGCGCCGGTTGGGCGCCGGCCGAGGAACTCGATCCCGACTACCGCCGGTTCGCGCAGACCGTCGGCATCGACCTCGACAACGCCTGGCCGACGCCGCTGGCCTCGCTGCTCGACCAGCTCGACGAGTACCAGTTCGTGGTCGCCTTCGACGCGGCGGCCCGCCAGCAGCTCGGCCAACTGCCGTTCCACACGACGTTGCTGGTCTGGCCGCTCGAGGGCAGCGGCGCCGAAGCGGTGCACCGGCAATTGGCACCACGCATCCGGCAACTGATGGAGACCCTGCGGGGCGAACAGGCGAGCTGACCGTGACCTCGCTCCCTTCCTCGACCGGCGGCAGCCGGCCCGCCGCCGCCCGCGACACCGACTGGGCCGCCAGCCTCGACCGCCGCGACGCCAGCTGGTGGTTCGACTTCGCCGCGCGCGCCCTGGTGTTCGTCGGCGGCGTGTCGGCGATCCTGTTCATCGTCGCGATCTTCCTGTTCATCGGCTCGCAAGGCGCCGAGTTCGCGTTCCATCGGCTGGACCTCGCCGAACTGCTGTTCGGCGACCGCTGGGAACCGACCGCGTCGCCGCCCAGCTACGGGGCGTGGCCGCTGCTGATGGGCACCGCCTGGATCACCGGCGTCGCGATGCTGGTCGCCGTACCGCTGGCGTTCTGTGCGGCGGTCTACATCGGCGAGTTCGCCCGCGGCCGGCAACGCGAGTGGCTGAAGATCCTGATCGAACTGCTGGCGGCGATCCCGTCGGTGGTCTGGGGCGTGATCGGCCTGCAGGTCATGAAGCCGGTCATCCAGGACCTGTTCGGGGTCCAGGTCGGCCTCAACGTACTCAACGCCGGCATCATCCTCGGCCTGATGGCGGCGCCGATCATCACCACGATCGCCGAGGACGCGCTCAAGGCCGTGCCCGACTCGTACCGCGAAGCCGCCGAAGCGCTCGGCGCGACGCGCTGGCAGATGGTCTGGAAGGTCGTCGTGCCGCACGCCCGCCCGGGCCTGTCGGCGGCGGTGCTGCTCGGCATCGGCCGGGCGTTCGGCGAGACGATCGCCGTGCTGATGGCCAGTGGCCACCGGCTGATGGCGCCGGAGAGCATCTTCGACTCGGCGGCGACGATCACCGCGACGATCGCGGCCGAACTCGGCGAGGCCGCCGTCGGCAGCGACCACTACCAGGTGCTGTTCGTGCTGGGGCTGTTGCTGTTCCTGATCACCTTCACGATCAACCTGCTCGCCGACCGGATCGTGCGCGGCCGCCGGAGGCAGGCATGAGCGAACCGACTCCGTCGCCGGCGCTCGCGAAGTCGCCGTGCGCCGCGACCGGCCTCGAACTCCGCAGCAGCACCACCCAGGAGGGCGTGCGCTTCGGCGTGCTGGGCATCACGGTGTTGATGCTGATCCCGGTGCTGGCGATCCTCACCGTGCTGGTCGTCGAAGGCGCCCCGGGCATGACCTGGTCGTTCTTCACCGACAAGCCGAGCAAGCTCGGCGCCGCCGGCGGCATCTTCCCGGCCCTGATGGGCACCGTCTGGCTGACCGGCGTGGCGCTGCTGGTCGCGCTGCCGATGGGGGTCGCCGCGGCGATCTACCTGTCCGAGTACGCTCGCGACAACTGGCTGACCCGCACCATCAACCTGGCGATCGTCAACCTGGCCGGCGTGCCGTCGATCGTGCATGCGCTGTTCGGCGTCGGCGCGTTCGTGCACTTCCTGCAGTTCGGCAAGTCGATCCTGGCCGCCAGCTGCACGCTCGCGGTGATGACGCTGCCGGTGGTGATCGTGTCGACCCGCGAGTCGATGCAGGCGGTGCCACGGGCGTTCCGGGACGCCTGCTGGAGCCTCGGCGCGACCCGCTGGCAGACGATCTGGCGGGTGGTGTTGCCGAACTCGGGCAGCGGCATCCTGACCGGGCTGATCCTGGTGGTCTCGCGCGCCGTCGGCGAGACCGCGCCGATCATGTTCACCGGTGCGGTGTTCCTGCGCATGCTGTCGCCGGAGTCGGTGTTCGACCGCACGATGGCGCTGTCGTTCCACCTGTACACGGTGTCGACCCAGGTCACCAACGTGCCCCGCCACGTGCCGTTCGCGGTCGCCCTGACCTTGATCGGCGTGGTCCTGGCGATGAACGCCGCGGCGATCTGGCTGCGCATGCGCTTGCGCGGGAGGAAGAAGTGGTGATCCCGACCAACCCACCCACGCCGACCGCGGCACCGCTGCTCGCGGTCCGCAACCTGTCGATCCACTACGGCGGCAACGTCGCGCTCGCCGGTGTCGACCTGGAGGTCCGCCCGAACGAGATCTTCGGCATCATCGGGCCGGCGAACTCCGGCAAGACGTCGTTCCTGCGCGCCCTCAACCGCATGGACGCGTTCATGCCGAACATGCGCGTCGGTGGCACCATCGAGTTCGGTGGCCGCGACATCGGCAGGATCGCCAATCCGTACGCGCTGCGGCGCCGCATCGGCGTGGTGTTCCCACTGCCGGTCGGCCTGCCGATGTCGATCTACGACAACGTCGCCTTCGCGCCGCAACTGCGCGGCGTACGCAAGAAATCCGAACTCGACGCCATCGTCGAGCGCTGCCTGCGGCGCGCCGCGCTGTGGGACGAGGTCAAGGATCGCCTGAGCAGCCTCGGCTCGCTGCTCAGCGGTGGCCAGCAGCAGCGCCTGACGATCGCCCGCGCCTTGTCGCAGGATCCCGAACTGCTGCTGCTCGACGAGTTCTCGATCGCCGTCGATCCGGTCACGACGATGCGCATCGAAGAGGTGCTCAAGGAGCTGCGCCACGAACTGACCATCGTGCTGGTCACCAACCTGGTGCAGCAGGCGCGCCGCCTCGCCGACCGCACGGCCTTCTTCCTGCGCGGCCGCTGCGTCGAGATCGCCGACACCGAGACCATGTTCAGCACCGGCGGCGCACACCAGGAGACCAGCGACTACCTCGGAGGCCGCTTTGGCTGACCGTCCCGCCATCGAAGTCGAGAGCCTGAACCTCTGGTACGGCTCCTTCCAGGCCCTGTTCGAGGTCGACCTGTCGATCCGGTCGGGCATCGTCACGGCCTTGATCGGTCCCTCGGGCTGCGGCAAGTCGACGCTGCTGCGCAGCTGCAACCGGATCAACGAGCGGCTCGGCTACGTGACGACGACCGGCACGATCCGGGTCCTCGGCCACGACGTCTACGCCCCGGACAGCAGTCCGATCCAGGTGCGCCGGCACGTCGGCATGGTGTTCCAGCGCCCCAATCCGCTGCCGTTGTCGGTGCGCGACAACGTGCTGTTCGGCCACCGCCTGCACCAGCCGGTGCGCAGCAGCCGTCAGGACGAGGAGCAGCTGCTCGAGGCCGCGTTGCGGCAAGTGCTGCTCTGGGACCGCGTCAAGGACCGGCTCGACCGCAAGGCGACGCTGTTGTCGCTCGAGGAGCAGCAGAAGCTGTGCATCGCGCGACTGCTGCCCACCAAGCCCACCGTGCTGCTGATGGACGAACCGTGTTCGGCCCTCGATCCCGAGGCCACCGCGGCGGTCGAAGAGCTGATCTGGACGCTGCGCGGTGCCTACTCGATCCTGATCGTGACCCACAACATGGCGCAGGCGCGTCGCGCCAGCGACGAGTGCGTGTTCATGCTGATGGGCCGCGTCGTCGAGCACTCCGCGACCGAGGAGATGTTCGTGACCCCGCAGAAGCAGGAGACCGCCGACTACATCGAGGGCCGGTTCGGGTAGCGCTCCGAGCTGCGGTTGGGCGGCCGCCGTGCTATCGTGTCGGCGCCATGGTCCCGGCCCTGTCCCTGTTGTCTCCGCTGCTCGCGGGCATCCCCCTGTTCCAGGATCCGCCAGCAGGGGTTCCCGGCGACGTCCTGGGCCGTTTCGTGCTCGATGGCCGCCCGGCGTTCGTGACGCGCACCGACGCCGCCCTCGAGATGGCGTTCCACAGCCGCCGCAAGGACGAAGGCAAGCAGGCGATCGAGCTGTTGGTCGACAGCGCGGTGACCCGCCGTGCGGCCGCCGCGCGCAACCTGCTGCCGACGACCGCCGAGGTGAAACGCTACTGGCAGGACCTGCAGGCCCAGATCCGGGCCGCCGGTCGCGATCCGAAGGAAGCCGCCGCGGTGCGCAACATGACGGAGGCGCAGCTGTTCGACTTCCTGGCCGTCCAGATGGCCCAGGAACGGCTGGTCCGCGCCGAGTTGTCGCTGCGCGCCAACGAGAAGGTCAGCGGCGAGATGTTGCGCCTGTGGCTGCAGGAACAGAAGCGACGGGCGCGCATCGAGACGAATCCCGACCGCTTGCCGGCCGGCGTCGTCGCGATGGTCGACGACCAGGCGATCGGGCTGGGCGAGCTCGGCGACCTGCTGCTGCGCACCGCCGACGACGCCGACGTGCAGGACGTGGTGCAGCGGATCGCGTTCCTGCAGACCGTCGAAGCCCTGGCGCGCACGCACGGCGTGCAGTTGACCGAGGCCGACCTCGACCGCGCGATCGCCGAACGCCGCGAGCAGGCCGCCCGGGATCCGCGCTACCGCGGCATCGGCTACGAACAGCTGCTGGAGAGCCAGGGCTTCACGCTCGCTGCGCTGCGCGAGCTGCGCGTGTTCCGCGCCCAGGTGCTGCTGCCGATGCTGGCCCAGCGGCTGGTGCCCGACCAGGAACTGCGGCGGCAGCTCGCCGAGGACCGGGCCGGCACGCTGGACCGGGTCGGCGCCCGGCGCCGCATCGGCGTGATCTTCGCGCGCGCCAGCGACACGCCGAACGCGCTGATCCCCGACGACTTCGCCGGCGCCAAGGCCCGCCTCGACGCCGCCCGGCTGCGCCTCGGCAAGGACGACTTCGCGCTGGTGGCGCGGATCGAGAGCGACGAGCCGCGCACCAAACAGCGTGGCGGCGACACCGGCTGGCACCACAAGGCCGGGGCCAACCTGCCCAAGCTGGTCGTCGACGCCGCGTTCGCGCTCGCCGACGGGGCGATCTCCGAACCGCTGCGCGGCGACGACGGCTACTACCTCGTCAAGGTGCTCGAGACCGAACCCGAACCCGACGACGCAACCCTGCTGCGCCGCCTGCGCGAGCAGGCCAGCGAGGACCTCAAGCGCCAACTGGTGCGCGATCTGCAACTGCAGTACGGCGACGAACCGCAACCGACCAAGAAATGATCCGCCTCGAGTTCCCACCCGCGATCGCCGGGACCCGCCTGGCCCGCGTTCCCGGCCAATGGCTCACCGAGCTGCGCCTGTGGCAGCCCGGCGGCCACGCCGCCTACACCACCGCCGAGGTCGAGAGTGCCGCGGTGCTCCTGCACGGGACCTTCGACCTGGTCGGCAACGACACCGCGTGGCCGGCGCGTGGCGCGCGCCGCACCGAGTACGAAGGCCGACCGATGGCGGTGTTCCTGCCACCGCGGGCCGAATTCGCGGCCAGCGGCCCGGTCGGCGAGATCGCGATCGTCGCCGCCCGCCAACCCGCCAAGGTGGAGGAACCCGCGGGCCGTGCGGCGCTGAGCCACAAGCCACTGCTGCCGATGGCCGGCAGCGGCAAGGCCTTCGATCCCGGCACCGGCGAGTGGCGGCCGGCGGAGACCTTCCCGACCGCCGCCGAGTCCCTGCCGCCGCGCCGCATGCAGCAGTTCCGGATCGGTGCTATGACCGTCGAACGCGTCCTGGCGCCGGACTACAAGGCGGCCACCCTGTCGATCGACGAGCTGGTGCTGCCCGCCGGCACCGACCTGACCCTCGGCACCATTCCCGAACGTCCGCCGGCCACCGAGGTGCTGCTGCTGCTCCGCACCGAGGGCCAGCTGTCGTTGGCGGACGCGACGACTGGCACGGTGCACCACCACCCGCCCGAGGCCGAGCACGCGTGGCTGCTGTCGGCAGCCGAGTTCGCCGCGCTCCGCCTGCGCGCCGAGGTCGGCCGCGGCTACGCACTGATCGCGTACGCCGGCAAGTAGCCCGCGGCCGCCGCCGTCACGCGCCCCACGCGAGCACTCCCACCGCCGCCCCATCGGCCAGGAGCAACTGCGTGCCCGCGGCCTGGAAGTCGCGCGGCAGGTAGCCGAGCCCGACCCGCGCCGTGCCGTCCGGCAGCGGGACGGCGCGCATCACGCGGCCGACCGCGAGCCGATCCTCGGGCTCGTGCAGCGGCTGCGGTGCCTCGATCGCCGGCCCTGGGCCGAGCTGCAGCAGGCACAACCGACGGTTCACGTGCCCATAGGTGTGGATGCGGGCGACGATCTCCTGGCCCGTGTAGCAGCCCTTGCTGGTCGAGCAGTGGTCGTCGAGGTCGGCTTCGAGCGCCAACGTGCTCGGCTCGGTGTCGGCCCCGACCGCAACGATGCCGGCGGCCATGCGCAAACCCGCGGCCGTGACCATGTCGAGTGGTGCGCCCGGCAGGACCGGCACCGCGGCGTCGGCCGCGAAGTGCCAGCGCACGAACTGCACCCCGCGCCGGGTCCAGGCGAAACGCACGCCACCAGCCACCGCCGGCGGCGGGGTTGCCGGTGCCGCGATCCACTCCAGGCACTGGCCGGGTGCTGGCGGCACGCCGATCGTGAGCTTCTCGTTGAAGTGGTAGCGCTCCAGCAACTGGGCCAACCGGTCCGCCTGCTCGGCCGCCGTCTCGAGCCAGTGCACGCCGGCGAGCCGCTGCACGAGGCTGGTGACCAGCAGCTTGCCCTTGGCATCGAGGAAGGCCGCCGGCGCAGCCACCCCATCGGCAAGTCCGAGCACGTCCTGGCTGCACAGCCGCTGCAGGAAATCCGCGGCATCGGTTCCGCTGACGGTCAGCACCCGGAACGGTGCCGCGGTACGCACGAAGGGGCCGTTGGCAAGGAGGCGAGCGGCGAGGCTGGGTTCGGTCATCAGAGGTCGGCGGGCGAAGGTGCCGCAGGGAAGCGCCAGAATGTGCCTGAAACTGGGGCTTTTTCCATCCGATGGTTGAAATAGCCCCAATCCAGGTCTAGTTTGCCGGAGTCCGGGCGCCAAGCCCTTTGCCACCACCGACATGCTGCGGATCTCGAAGAAAGCCGACTACGCCGTGTTCTTGCTGGGCGCGATCGCCCGCGAGGGCGCGTACCCCGGCGGACCGGCCGCCGCGGCCGTGGTCAGCGCCCACGAGATCGCCCGGCGCGCCAGCCTCAACAAGTCGGTCGTCGCCAACCTGCTCAAGGAGTTCGTGCGCCACGGCGTGCTCGACTCGGTGCGCGGACTGAAGGGCGGGTACCGGCTGGCCCGCTGCCCCCGGGAGATCTCGCTGCAGCAGATCCTGGAGGTCGTCGAAGGGCCGTTCTCGCTGGTCGATTGCATCGCCCACGGGGTCACCCAAGGTGGTGCCAAGGGCGAGCCGCACGGCGGCTCCGCCAACGGCCGTGGCCCGACCCAGGCCGGCCTGTTGGCACTCGCCAGCAGCATGAACAGCGCCGAACGCGATGCTGCCGGTTCGGCGAGCTGTTCTTTGTATTCCTACTGCCCGAGCAAGCGCCCGATGCACCTCGTGCACGAGCGCATGCTGCGGCTGTTCCGCGAGATCCGCCTCGACGAACTCTGCAATCTCGACGCGCCGCCCGCCGACGCGGCGCGGTTGGCCGCCCCACCCGCACGGCTGACCGACCGTCCCGCGGTCCGCTGACGGGGGCCGTTGCCGCCCCTTTCCGAGCCATGAAGACTCCGATCTACCTCGACTACAGCGCCACGACGCCGTGCGACCCGCGGGTCGTGCAGCGCATGCTGCCCTACTTCACCGAGGCCTTCGGCAATGCCGCCAGCCGGAGCCACGCGTTCGGCTGGACCGCCGAGGCCGCCGTCGAGGAGGCGCGCAATCAGGTGGCGCAACTGCTCGGCGCGCACCCCAAGGAGATCCTCTGGACCAGCGGCTCGACCGAGGCCAACAACCTCGCGATCAAGGGCGTGGCCCAGATGTACCGCGAGAAGGGCAACCACCTGATCACCGCGATCACCGAACACAAGGCGGTGCTCGACCCGATGAAGTACCTGGAGACCCAGGGCTTCGAGGTGACCTGGCTGCGGGTCGACGGCAAGGGCCACGTCGACCTCGACGAACTGCGCGACGCGATCACCGACCGCACGATCCTGGTCTCGCTGATGGCCGCCAACAACGAGGTCGGCACGCTGCACCCGATCGCCGAGATCGGTGCCCTCTGCAAGCAGAAGGGCACCCTGTTCCACTGCGATGCGACGCAGGCCCCCGGCAAGATCCCGCTCGACGTCGAGGCCCAGCACGTCGACCTGCTGTCGATCTCCGCGCACAAGATGTACGGCCCCAAGGGGGTCGGCTGCCTGTACGTGCGGCGCAAGAACCCGCGCGTGCGCCTGGTCGCCCAGATGGACGGCGGCGGCCACGAACGCGGCATGCGCTCGGGCACGCTGAACGTGACCGGCATCGTCGGCATGGGCGAAGCGGCGCGCATCTGCCGCGAGGAGATGGCCCAGGAGGTGCCGAAGTTCGCCGCGCTGCGCGACCGCCTGCAGGACCGCATCCTGCGCGCCTTGCCCGACGCCGTCGTCAACGGCGATCCGGCGGCCCGCTTGCCGCACCTGACCAACCTCTCGTTCCCGTACGTCGAGGGCGAGTCGCTGATCATGGGCATCAAGGAGCTCGCCGTGTCGTCCGGCTCGGCTTGCACGTCGGCGAGCCTCGAACCGAGCTACGTGCTCAAGGGCCTCGGGCTCGGCGACGAACTCGCCCACAGCTCGATCCGGTTCTCGATGGGTCGCTTCACGACCGCCGAGGAAGTCGACTTCGCCGCCGACCGCGTGATCGCCGAGGTCAAACGCCTGCGCGAGATGTCGCCGCTCTGGGAGATGGTCCAGGACGGCGTCGACCTCAGCCAGGTCAAGTGGACCGTGCACTGAGGCCCGTGCACCGATCATCGTGCACCGATCATCGAGTACCGGGCATCCACCCACCCCCACAACCCAACCGATCCAACCACCACCATGGCTTACAGCGACAAGGTTCTCGACCACTACCAGAACCCGCGCAACGTGGGTTCGCTCGACAAGAACGACCCGCACGTCGGCACCGGCGTCGTCGGCGCACCGGAGTGCGGCGACGTGATGAAGCTGCAGATCCGCGTCGACGACCACGGCAACATCGTCGACGCCAAGTTCAAGACCTACGGCTGCGGTTCCGCGATCGCCTCGTCCTCGCTG
>DAIMFJ010000163.1:0-10950 GCA_036724695.1 Planctomycetota bacterium | reverse complement strand
TTGCGCGTCGAATTCTGGCCCGGCAGCGCGGCCGCACCCACCACCACCAACCACCAACACGCCGCCAGCACCGTTCGCATACCCGCAGCGTGCCCCAACCACCCCCGCCCGTCAAAACCCCTCCCCCTGCGCATACCTCACCCGGTCCCGAATGCGCACCGCCCGCCCCAACCCTTTGCCCGGCGCAGAGAAACGGCGCCACCCTGCAGAACGAACTGCACCACCCCGCTACGCTTGCGCAAATGCCGCCCGACGCCAGGTTGCCGCGCTTGCAGCGCTTGCGCCAGTTGTTCCTGGACCGCACCAACGGCGACGCTGCATTGTCCGACTACTGGCGCGACCGCGCGGATCTCGCCGCGTACGCCGAAGTGCTGGCGGCGCGCATCGGTTGGAAGTGGAACGCCGCGCTCGCCGAGCTCGCCGAACGTGGCTTCGCGCCGCCGGCCACCCCCGCCCCCACGGTGCTCGACTTCGGCTGCGGCACCGGCATTGCCGCCGAACGGTTCGCCGCGCGCTGGCCCGGCGCCAACCTGCTGGTCCACGACCGCTCGCCGCTGGCGATGCAGTTCGCCCGCGACCGCCTGCGTGCGCTCGGCTGCCACGCGGCGACCGCCAACCAGCTCGCCACCCTGACACCGGACGTGGTGCTGGTCAGCCACGTGCTCGGCGAACTCGACGCGACCGGCCAACAGAACCTGCTGCTGCTCCTGCAGCGCAGCCCCACGGTGATCCTGGTCGAAGCCGGCAACTTCGCCACCGCCCGCCGCCTGGCCACCTTGCGCGACCAGTTGCTGGCCAGCCACCGACCACTGGCGCCGTGCCCGCACGATCGCCCGTGCCCTACCCTCACCACGAACGGCGATTGGTGCCACGTCTTCGCGCCACCCCCGCCGGAAGTGTTCACCACCGGCCAATGGGTGGTCGCCGCCCGCGAACTCGGCATCGACCTGCGCGCCCTGCCGTTCGCGTTCTTCGCCGCGCAGCGTCGCGACCTCGCCACTCCCACCACCGCCGCGCCGCCGGCCGACCGCATCCTGGGCCGCCCCGACGTCGGCAAACACCAGGCGGTCGTGCAACGCTGCCTGCGGACCGGCACGCTCGACCATGCGACCGTCGCCAAACGCACCGCCCCGGAGCTGTTCCGCCAACTGCGGAAAAACCCCACAGCCGTGCGTCACCTGCCCGGTCAACCGGATCCCCCCGACAGGAACCCACCCGGCCCGGCTACAACGCCGGCACGATGAACGTGCCCACCTTCGCTGGCCTGTGCGCCGCGCTCTCGATCGCCGCCGTCGCCGGCGTCTACACCTGGCACTCGCTCCAAGCCAGTCCCGGCGCCGCCACCGACGCGGCCGCCGCCGACCTGGCCAACGATGCCAGCCGGTTGGAAGTGGCCGACCTGCGGGCCCGCATCGCCGAACTCGAAGCCGAACGGGCCGCCGCGGCAGCCCAGCGGACCATCGCCCCACTGACGCCGGCGGAGGACGAAGTCGTCGAACCACCGCCGCCGCCGCCCGCCGAGGCGAAGGTCGCGGCCTGCTTCCTCGACCCGCGCTTCGCCGACGTGCTCGCCAAGATCGACTGGGCGACCATGGGCGCGGTCACCAAGGAGATGCAGCCGTTGCTCGCCGAGCTGGTCAAGAAGATGCAGGAGACCGGCGAAGTCCCGCTCGACCTGGCCGCCAAGATCCAGGCGCTGAACAGCAAGCTGGTCGCGCAGGTGCCGGCGATGATGGAATCGGGGGCCCCAGGCTTCGGCCCGAACGGCAGCTACACGCACCCGCTGTTCGTCGCCAACACCTTGGCCGCGACCCTCGCCGCGTCCGGCCAGCAACTCGATCCCAAGCAGCAGGCCGCACTCGACGGCCTGGTGCGTTCGTTCTCGGCCGAGAACGACGCGATCGTCGCCGCCGCCCGCGACTTCGACGTCGAACACCTGCTCGCCGAAGCCGAGATGAAGGACCGCTTCTTCGCCGAGATGACCACGCGACTGACCGCCGAACAGCAGGCCAGCCTGTTCCCGGCCGACATGCCGGGCTACGACGGCATCAACCTGTTCAGTGCCAGCTTGATGACGCGGCCGTACACCGCCGCGATCCCGGCCAAGGACCCGATCGACTTCGCGCGCCTGGCCACCAACCGCATCGGCGAAGAGCTCGGCCTCGACGACGCCACCAGCGCCAAGGTGCGCGGCATCGTCGAAGCCCACGCCAAGGCCGCCACCGACCTCTGGGAGACCCCGGCCGACAAGACCGAGACGACCCTGCGCATGCTGCGCACCGGCCGGACCTCGGCGGCGATGCGCCACCAGATCGCGATGCTGCGCGCGATCAGCCAGCAGGTCGACCTGACGCCAGCCCAACGCGACAAGCTGAAGGGCTACAAGCAGGTGCTGGTGCCACTGCCGAAACGCTGACGCACCGTCCGGCCGCGTGCTCCGGCGCGGCCAACCGCCTCAACGCGACCAGACGTTGTCGGCGCGTTCGCGATCCGGGAAGCGCCCGGCCGGATCGAGGGTCACGGCCGTCACCACCGCACCGCCGAAGCGCAGCGGCACGGTGTGCTCGCGCCGCCCGTCGAACCACACCGCGACCGGCGTGACGACGTCGACGGTGCCATCCTCACGTCGTACGGCCCCGGCCGGCAGCACCGCCGCCGGTCCCGCCGGGTCGAACGCTACCCGCAGCACGATCGGGGCCGGCATGTCGCCATCCTGGCGCACGACCACGTCGACGCCAGCCTCGCCACCGCTGCCGACCTCGCGCACCGCCAGCAGCCGCCCGTCGACCGATTGGCATTGCCACAGCCAGCCGTTCCAGAACCAGCCGAGCTCGACGCCGAGTTCGCGCTCGACGAAGAACGCGAAGTCCCACGGCGACGGGTGCTTGTACGCCCAGGTCTGCGCGAACGCGCGCAGCGCGGCCTGGACCCGCTCGTCGCCGACCAGCCCACCGAGCATCGACAGCATCATCGGCGCCTTCTCGTAGGTCACGAAGCCGTACTGCCGGCCCGCCTGGTTGGCGTTCCAGACCATCGGCGGTTCGTCCTCGTCGCCCCAGACCCTGCCGTACAGCTGCCCGCGCCCGTCCAGGTTGGCGACCCGCCCGCGCCGCGCCGCGTCGGACAGGATGTTGGTGTACATGTTCAACCCTTCGTCCATCCAGCCGTGGCGGGTCTCGTTGTTGCCGACCAGCATCGGCCACCACTGGTGCGCGATCTCGTGGTCCGCGGCCCCCTGGTTGGAGTTGACGACCATCGGATACTCCATGCCGTCGCTCGGCCCGTCCTGGAACGTCAGCTGCGGGAACGGATACGGCACCAGCAGCCCGGAGTAGAAGCGCAACGCGTGGCTGGCCGCCGCACCGGCGCGCGCGAACAGGCGCGCGCGTTCGGGCAGGAAGAACTGGTGCACCGGCACCGGTCCGCGACCCGGGATCGCGACCGCCTGCGCGCGCCAGACGTACTCGGCGCTGGTCGCCCACGCGAAATCGTTGACGCGCTCGGCGAGGTAGCGCCACACGAGCCGATCGCCAGGCGCCGTCGCGAGGCCCGCACCGCGCTGCTCGGCGGTGACGACGAACCCCTCCTCGCCACTGGCGAGCACCGCCGCCAGTCGTTCGCGCACCGCCGGCGCCAGCACCGCATCGGCGTTCTGCAGCACGCCGGTACCGCTGACCAGCCACCCGGCCGGCACGTCGATGCGCACGTCGAAGCGGCCGAAGTTGTTGTAGAACTCGCTCGGCCCGAGGTACGGATCGAGGTTCCAGCCGCGCAGGTCGTCGAACTTGGCCAACCGCGGATACCACTGGGTTGGCTGGAACACGCGCAGGTCCCAGCGCTGGGTCATCCGATGGCCGCGCCCGCCATCCCCGCCGGGCAAGCGGGTGCGCCACTGCAGTTCGACCTCGCCCTGGCCACCGGCCGCGATCGGCTTCGGCAGGCGGAACTGCGCCACGGTACCGGTCCAGCCACTGGTCCGCGGCACGGCGGTGCCGCCGACCGAACACGACAGCACCACCATGCCGTCGGTGGTCTCGGCCGGCGTCGAACCGTCGCGCGCCGCGTCGGCCCGGAACAGGTTGTGGTCGAGGCGGAACACCAACCGGTCGAGTGCCTCGGGGCTGCCGTTGCGCACCGTCACGGTCTGCCGGCCGTGCAGCTCACCCGTGGACTCGTCGACCCGCACGTCGATCGCATAGTCGGCCTCGAGCTGCCAGTAGTTGGCCCCCGGCCGACCGGTGCGATCCCGGGTCCCAGCCGCGAACGCCCTGGCGATCGCATCGGTGATCGGCACGTCGCGCCGGATCGCGCGCGGCAGTTCGCCAGCGCTCGCCGGCTGGGTCGGCGCTTGCGACGGACTCGCTCCCACAAGGCCAAGCCCGGCGAGGAGCGGCGACACGACGGCGGAGAAGGCACGGCGACGAGATGCGAGCACGGTGCGACGCTACCGCGGCCGCCGGCTGGGCGCCACCGGCCCCCGGCCGTCAAAACCCCGGTCCTGCTTCGCATGGCGGCCCCGGTTCCGTATAGATGCCGGCATGATGCTGCGCACCCTCTGTGCCGTTCTCGCCGCCGTCTGCATGCTGCCCGACGAAGGGCAATGGCTGCCAACGCAAGTCCGCGACATGGACTGGGCGGCGCTGCAGAAGCGCGGCATGAAGCTCTCGAAGGACCAGTTCTGGCACCCCGAGACCGGCGGGGTGCTCTCGGCGGCCGTGCAGATCAACGGCTGCAGCGCGTCGTTCTGTTCGCCGGACGGCCTGCTGGTGACCAACCACCACTGCGGGTTCGGGGCGATCGGCGATCTCAGCACGCCTGAGAAGAACTACCTGCGCGACGGCTTCGCCGCGCAGAACCTCGCCGACGAACTGCCTGCGCCCGGCATGGTCGCGTCGGTCTTGAAGCGCATCGAAGACGTGACTGCGATCGTGCACGAGGAACAGAAGAAGGCCAAGAACGACCTCGAACGCTGGGCGATCACCCAACAGGTGCTCGGCCGGCTGGTCGCCGACGGCGAGGCCAAGGAGCCGAACACGAAGTGCTCGGTGGCGAGTTTCCTCGAGGGCAAGGAGTACCACCTGTACTTCCGCACGCAGATCCGCGACGTGCGGCTGGTCTACGCACCGCCGCGCGCGATCGGCGAGTTCGGCGGCGAGGTCGACAACTGGGAGTGGCCGCGCCACACCGGCGACTTCACGTTCTTCCGCGCCTACGTCGGCAAGGACGGCAACGTCGCCGACCCGTCGCCGGAGAACGTGCCGTTCCGGCCCGCCCATGTGCTCAAGGTCGCCAAGGAGCCGATCGCCGAGGGCGACCTCGCGATCGTGATGGGCTACCCGGGCCGCACCCAGCGCTACAAGACCAGCCGTTCGGTGGCCACGCAGGAAGGCTACGTGTACCCGGCGCGCGACCGCGTGCTGACCGCGGCGATCGAGATCCTCGAGGCCGCCAGCGCCACCGGCGAACAGAAGGCCCTCGACCTGGCCAGCCGCATCAAGTCGCTCGCCAACGTGCAGAAGAACGCCCGCGGGATGATCTTCGGCCTGGCCAACAACCGCACGGTCGCCAAGAAGCTGCGCGAGGAAGCGGACTTCCGCACCTGGCTCGCCGACGGCGGCGAGCGCACGGCCGCGTGGCAGACCGTGCTCGACGAGCTGCTGGCCCTCGACGAAGCCGAAGCGAACACGATCGAGCGCGACACGTTCGTCTGGTTCCTGCGCATGCTCGGCGACGGCATGCCGCTGGTGTCCGGCCTGATCGACGCCTGCAGTGCCGCGGCCCGCGACGGCGAAGGCCGCGTGCCGAGCCGACTGCGCAACGCGCTGGCCCGCGACGAGTTCACCGCCGACTGGGATCTGGTGCAGAAGCAACTGCTCGGTGTCCTGCTGCGCGAACTGGCCGGCATGTCGCAGAGCCAGCGCATCGCCGGGACCGAGTTCCTGGTGGCTGGCGACGGTGGCGCAGTGATCGATCCGGCCCTCTGGAGCCAACTGGTCGACAAGCCGGCCCTGCTCGACGCCACGGCGCGGCAGGCCCTGCTCGCTGGCGGCAGGCAAGCCATCGACACCAGCACGGATCCGATGGTGATGCTGTGCCGCGCCCTGGCCGCCGAGACCGACGCCTGGCGCCGCCGTGCGCAACTGCGCGCCGGACAAGACCTCGATGTCGGCCGGCGCTGGATCGCCGCGCAGGAGGCGTTCCGCGGCAAGTCGTTCTACCCGGACGCCAACAGCACGCTCCGCGTGTCGATCGCGACCGTCAAGGGCTACTCGCCGCGCGACGGGTTGGTGGCACTGCCGCAGACGACGGTCGCGGGCCTGCTGCAGAAGGAAAAGGGCAAGGAACCGTTCGCGAACCCGCCGGCCCTGCTCGAAGCCGCCAAGACCCGGCTGTCGAGCCGCTGGGTCGACCAGAAGCTCGGCGACGTGCCGGTCTGCTTCCTGGTCGACGGCGACACCACTGGCGGCAACTCCGGTTCGCCGGTCGTCAACGGCAAGGGCGAACTGATCGGTCTGAACTTCGACCGCGTGTTCGAAGCGGTCGCCGGTGACTTCGGCTGGAACGCCGACCGCAGCCGCAACGTCGTCTGCGACATCCGCTACGCGCTGTGGGTCGTCGAGAGCGTCCTGCCGTGCCCGCGTCTGCTGCAGGAGCTGCTCGCCGAGTGACCGGACACCACGAAGCCGCCGGGCAACCAGCGTCTTGACGCAACGGTGGCCCCTGGGAGACTGGCATGGGTTGTGGGCCGATCCCACGACACCGCCATTCGGGACATGAAGCGACGCACCCAGCAGTACAACCCCAAACGACGAATCCTCGGACTGGCCGAGGCCCAGGCGATGCGGTCCACCCTGCAAGAACTCGCCTCGCGCGCCCGTTACGGCGGCAATCCCGAGCACAAGCGCAACCCTGGGGACTTCGCTCTCGAGCCACCGGCTGGCCCACGCCCAGGCAAGTCGCTGTGCGACGACGCCGGCATCTTCCGCCGCCGCGACGCCGAGACCCTGCTGCGTGCCGGTTTCCACGCGGGCTTGGTTTCGGATCGGTTCGACGGGGAATGGCCCTACAATGTCTGGGTGGTCACCGACGATGGGGTCCCCATGGAAGCGCAGCTCGAACGGCAGGGGGTCTACCACGGATACCCGATGCCGACCGCCGATCCATTCCGTGACCAGGTCCTGAAGCGATTCGACGCATGGAGCGAATGAGGCATGGAGGAGTTCCGGATCGAGATC
Organism: Planctomycetota bacterium; assembly: GCA_036724695.1. Lineage (GTDB taxonomy): Bacteria > Planctomycetota > UBA1135 > UBA1135 > UBA2386 > JACKIC01. The sequence continues at coordinate 3,715 of DAIMFJ010000163.1, read as the reverse complement.
GAAGACTGGACCGGCAGCGGGTTCGGCCCACCTGAAGAAGTAGCCACCCGCGGCATGTTGCGAATCGTCGCCGGCGGTACCTGCCTGACCCGGCACGAGAGCGCTTGGTCGCAGTCGATCTCGGAGCGGGTGCATGTGTCCATGTATCCGCTGGCCCTGTGGATAGCCGCGAACTGGTGGCGGCTGGCCTACGAGGCACCGCGCACCCAGGACCACGACGCCTACGACTGGCGAGCCGCGCACGAGCTGCCTGCCGCCGGCCGCGGCTACCTGTGGCCGCCAATCCGCTTCCGGCCAGATGGCGAGGTGGTCTGGATCGAAGCCAGGCCGACCGGCGCTGAGGTGCGTGAGCCCCTCCGGTACCTCGAACCTGGCGGCAAGGCGATCTCGACTGCCGATTTCGAGCGGGCCTGCACCAGGTTCGTCGACACTGTGATCGCCCGACTGCACGCCGTTGGGCTGCCGTCGACCGCGCTCGAGCGCACCTGGCAGGAAGTTTGCGCCGAGCGAACCGAATCGGCTAGCAACCTCGATCGCCGCTTCGAGGCCCTGCTGCATTGCGATCCCGACCAGGCCGATCCCGACGCCATCGCGGCACTCCGTCAACTCGCCGCCGAAGCGGGTAGCCAAGCCGCCCTCGAACTCACCGGCGCGCTCTCCGCACCTGCGATCGGAGCGCAACTCGCCGCACTGCGCAGCGCCAGCCAATCGCCCAGCTGTCTGCGTAGCTCGTGGAGCGATGCTGGTCTCGCTTCCAAACTGGCGAACGACTGGACTGGCCTGTGCGACCACCGCGCCCCCCCATGGCGCCGCGGCATGCAGGCAGCCCAACGACTGCGACAAGCTTGGGGACTGACTGCGCAACCAGTGGCCACCAGCCTTCTCGAGAGTCGCCTGGGCCTACCAGTCGATGCCCTGACCAGTAGCGCAGCGAGCAACGACGTCCCGGTCGGTCTGGTGGTCGTTCGACCAGGCGAGGTCTCGTGGCTGCTGCGCGCGAAGCGGCTGACCGGCCGGCGATTCGAGGCAGTTCGCGCCCTCGGCGACTTGCTGGTGCACAGCTCACCGGACACGTGGCATCCGATCACCGACCTGCACACCGCACGCCAACAATTCCAACGGGCCTTCGCAGCCGAAGTGCTGTGTCCGATCGAGCCGCTCCAGGACTTCCTGCGCGATGGCGTCGCCGAAGACTCGATCGCCGACGCAGCCGACCATTTCGGCGTCAGCGAGCGGACCGTGGAGCATCAACTCGAGAACTCCGCACGGCGCAGTCCCTACGGCACCGGCTCCCCGAACAGCGATCCAAACCGCTGAGAGTGCTGGCTGGATCGGCAATCGAGCCGCACCGCCGCCTCGCCGGCTGGCAGCCCCATCAGCTGCCAGTGTGAGCAGCCGCCACCGCCCGATCGTAGACGACGACGTCCGGCAAGTCGCGGTAACGCCCGTCGAGGTCCATGCCGAACCCGATCACGAACTCGTCGGGGATCGAGAACCCGACGAACTCGACCGGCACTTCGACGACGCGCCGCGACGGCTTGCTGAGCAGCGCCGCCGTTCGCACCTGGCGTGCGCCGGCGGCGAGGAAGTGCCGGCGCAGGGCCGCGATCGTGCGACCGGTGTCGACGATGTCCTCGAGCAGCAGCACGTCGCGACCGGCGCAGGCCACCGCCTCGGCACCTTGCAGCCGAACCTCGCCGCTGCTGGTGGTACCGACGTAGCTCGACGCCCGCACTTCGTGCACGACCAGCCCGGACGGCAAGAGCCGCTGCAACACCCGTGCGAACGGCCGCGCACCTTCGACGACCATCACCAGCACCGGCGGCTCGTCGCCGTGCACCGCCAGGATCGCGCGCGCCAGTTCGTGGCAGCGGCGCAGGATCTCGTCGTGGGAGAACAGGACCGGGAACGGCGGATTCGAAGCGGACATCACGGCAGCGAGAACAGGACGGCCGGCGACACGCCGACGACGGACGGGTTGGCCAGGTCCAGGACCACGTGCGCGGCGTGCATTGGCACGCCGGCGAGCGGGTTCGGGATCGGCATCGCAACGCGGAGCGAACGGTAGCCGGAGCTCGGCAAGGGCGCCAGCGCGCCCGGCACACCCAGGAACGTGCCGAGCAGCGGATCGAGGTTCAGCGGCACGTGGCTGCCGAACACGGCGAACCCCGGGCTGGTGCCATACGCGATGCCGAGCACGCTCCAACGACTGCCGGTGGTCGGCCCGCTGCCGAGTCCACTGCCGAGGGCGGTACCGTGCAAGGTCAGCGAACCGGCCTTGGCAGCGACCCCGACCAGCACCGGATACGGGGTCGCGTCGGCGTCGTTGCGGCGGCCTGGACTGCCGCGGTCGCCGGCGCCGTACACGGCGGTCGCCGCGGCTGCGTTCTGGTTGCTCGCCGCCAGGAGCAGATTCCTGCGTTCGACCGCAACACCGGCCCCTCCGGGTGAGCTCCCGGTGTAGGCGAACGTATCGAGCGTCACCGCGCCGTCGCTCAGTGCCACGGTGTCGCCGCTGTTGCCGAGCGACAGCGTGTTGAAGGGCAGCGTGACGCCGAGCGGCAGCCCGCCGTTGCGGGCCGGATTGCCGTCGACCTGCACCACCAACGGCCGGCCGGGCAGCAGCACGAGGTTCTGCGCGAAACGCACCGCCGCGGCGTTGTCGGCGATCGACACGCCGTACAGACCGACCGGTCGGCTGGCGACATTGACGATCTCGACGTACTCGCCGTTGCCGTCGCCGACCGCCGCCGGGTCGCGGTGCACCTCGGCGATCCGCAGCTCACCGGGGGCGGCGCGGGCCGCCACCACTTCGTCACAGTAGAAGTCGAGGAAGTCGCCGTTCTGGCCGGTGGCGCGGTAGCGCTCGCCGTCGGTGTCGATGCGCAAGGTCCCGACCACGCCGAAGCCGACGATGCCGCCGCTGCCGCCGGTCGTGCTGAGCAGGGCTCGCGCCGCCAGTGCCTGGTTCAGGCGGTTGGTGACCGTCGCGGTCGGATGGCCGTACGAGTTGCCGACCCCGCAACTGACCACCGCCAGCTCCGGATCCAGACGCGCCACCAGGTTGGCGCTGGTCGAGGTGTTCGAGCCGTGGTGGTTGAGCTTGTAGACGTCGACGTCGCCGCAGGCCAACGCCGCCGGCCCTTCGACGTCGCTGGTGCCGTTGCCGCCACCGGTCAGGTCGCCGCCGATCCACATCGAGAAGTCGCGGTAGTCGAGCCGGAACGCCAACGAGCGGGAGTTCTCCTCCTGCGCCGACGGCACCGGGTCGACGAACGCCCCGCCGAGCACGTGGCCGTTGGCGGCGATGCAGGTCAGGGTCGCACCACCGCCCAGGGCCACCACCAGCCCGGGCGCCGCCGGGCGCCGGCGGCTGCCGGCGGTGCCCAGGTACTGGTTGGTCGCGCTGCTGGTGTTGGTGCGCCGCAGGTCGCCGCGGTCGTAGGCGAACACGAACGGCCGCGCCGCGAGCACCTCGTCGAGCCCGCCCTGGTGGTCGTCGTGGAAGTGCGTCAGGAACGTCGCGCCGTAGCCGGTCGGCTGCAGCGAGTTCAGGACCGGCAGCATCGCCACGGTGCCCTGGCCGTTGGGCCCGGCGTCGACGACGTGCACGGTGCCGTCCGGCGCCCGCACGACCAGGCCATCGCCCTGGCCGACGTCGACGACCACGACCGACAGACCGTTCGGCGGGCTGCCTTCGCCGCCTTGCGGGACG
>DAIMFJ010000162.1:0-10992 GCA_036724695.1 Planctomycetota bacterium | reverse complement strand
CTGGCTCGCATCGGCGGCGGTGGTCACCGGCAGCTCGAAGTGGCGGCACCAGGCTGCCAGGGCGTCGCGCTGGCGGGCGTTCGGGCTGGCGACGACGACCGGCACCTGTGCCGGGCGGCGCACCTCGACGGTGTCGTGGCGCGCCGTCTCCAGGTGGACCTCGACCGTGAAGCAGGAACCCTGCCCGAGCACACTCTGCACCGTCACGTCGCCGTCCATCAGGCGCGCCAGCCGGCGCGCGATCGACAGGCCGAGGCCGGTGCCGCCGAACTGGCGGGTGGTCGACGAATCGGCCTGCTGGAACGGCGTGAACAGGTGCGGCAACACCGTCTCCGGGATGCCGATCCCCGAGTCCTCGACCACGAAACGCAGGGTGCCTGGGGTCGCGTTCTGGCGCGTGCAGGTGATGCTGACCCAGCCGCAGTGGGTGAACTTGATCGCGTTGCCGAGCAGGTTGCAGAGGATCTGGCGCAGTCGGGTCGGGTCGCCGTGCACGCGGCGGGCCACCGCAGGATCGATCGCGACGACCAGTTCGAGGCCGGCCTGGTACGCGTTCGGTGCCAGCAGTTCGGCGAGGTCCTCGACCAGTTCGACGACGTCGAATTCGACCCTCTCCAGTTCGAACCGCCCGCTCTCGAACTTGCTGTGGTCGAGCACGTCGTCGAGGATCACCAGGAGTGCTTCGGCGCTGCTCTTCGCGGTGCGCACGTAGTCGGCCTGGATCGGGTCGAGCCGGGTCTCGCCGAGCAGTTGGGTCATGCCGAGCACGCCGTTCATCGGAGTGCGGATCTCATGGCTCATCATCGCCAGGAACGAACTCTTGGCGCGCGCGGCGCGTTCGGCCGTCTCCTTGGCGCGCGCCAGTTCGCCGTTGGCGAGCTGCAAGCGGGCGCGGCTGCGCTGCATCGCCAGCAGCACACCGAGCATGAACAGGGTCGCACCGTAGCCGGCGATGCGCAGCAGCCACACCGAACCGGCCGAGGCCTGCCGCTGGTGGGGCAGGAAGATGCGCCAATGACCGCCCGGGATGCTGACGTCGAGTGCCGAGCAGCGCACGCCGCTGGGGATCGGCTGGCCGTAGACCAGTTCGCCGGCGGTGCCGCGACCGTCCTTGCCGTAGATCGTCGCGCGGGCGATGTCGGGGTGGGTCAGGGTCAGCCAGCCGAACAGCGCGTCGAAGTCGATCACCGAGCTGATCAGGCCCCAGTACTGCTGGTCGGACAGGAAGATCGGGATCCGGAAGATCAGCCCGCGGCCGCCCTGGACGAGGTCGACGGGACCGGCCAGGAACGGCCGGCGGGTGGCGATGATCTGCTCGACGCCGGTCCACTGTTCGCGGCTGGTCCGGTAGTCGAAGCCGATCGCCTTCTCGTTGCCCTCGAGCGGTTCGACCAGTGCTATGCGGTTGCCGGGCGCGATCGCGAGGTTGCGGACCATCGGGCTCTTCTCGCGCAGCAGCCGCAGGGCCCGGCTCATCTCCGCCTCGACGTATCGTCCGTCATTGGCGCGCACGAACGCCTCGATACCCGAGGCCAGGTGCGCGGTGGTGTTGATCTGGCTCTCGATCGCCTGCCGCAAGTCGGCCAGACGGCGCAGCGCCTGCTGGGCGGCGGTCTGTCGCTGCGCCTTCTGCTCGTCGCGCACGACCCACTCGGTCACGACGGTGCCGCCCGCGATCAGCAGGAGGTTGAGCGCGACGGCCGCGCCGCGTTGGTGCCACCGGTACCAGTCCACCCTCCGGTATCGGCACCGGGGGGCGGCGGCGTTGAGCCGGGGTGGCGCCAGCGCGGGGCCCTAAGTCACTGGTGCTCGAAGCGATACACCGGGGCCAGGTGGATCGTCACGTGGCCGCGGGCGTCGCTGGGGTCGCCGTCGACGTGGGCCATGTCCAGGGCCGGGATCTGGCTGCCGACCGTCCATTGGATCGCATTGCTGGTCGCCGGCTGCAGCAGGTCGAACCATTGGGTGGTCAACGTCAGGCCGAACGTCCACGGATGGGCGGGCAGCTGCACGGCGACGGCGGCGCGGCCTTCGGTGAACAGCGGCGACTGCATCGGCACGAAGAACGCGATGCTGGTGCCGAGCACCGCCATCGGGTCGATGTGCACGTTGCAGTTCGGGGCATTGAGGCCGAAGCTCGACAGCGGGATCGGCGCCGGGCTGGTACCGCCGAACACGGCGATCGCGAACGAGTTGGGTGCGCCGTAGGCCCAGAAGCTGGCCCGCGCGCCGGGCATCAACGAGTACTCGTCGGTGAACGCCCAGCGCTTCGCCACCCCGCCGTACAGGCCGCAGCCGGCGCCGACCTCGACATGGGTGCCCGGCACGTCCTCCCAGACCGCGTCGCTGACCCACCAATCACTGGTCTGGCCCTGGATCGGCGTGCCGACGATGTCCAGGCACAGGGTGCCGCCGGTGTACACGAACGGCTGCTGGAACGTCGCGCGGATCACGTTGTTCGCCGTCCACGGAATCGCGTTCGACGTGTTGGCCGGCGACGCCGGAGCGGTCACCGTGCCCTGGAAGACGACCACTGGATTGCTGCCGACGTTGTTCGCGAACATCTCGTCGCACTGCAGCGGGTTGCGCGGCGCGTTCGACAGCGTGATGGTCCAGTTCATCGTCGCGCCCTGGAAGTTCTGGTTGTACGCCGCCCGCCGCAGTTCGAGCGCGGTCAGGCTCTGGCCGATCAAGCCGGTCAGGTGGGAGGCGCCGATCAGGGTCTGCTGGCGGACGGGTGCACCGGTGCCGGCGACCCACTCCAGGCTGTTGGCTTCCGCGGTCGCGTAGGCGGCCGGGATGGTCGTGAACTGCGGTGTCTGGGCGACGAGCGCGGCCGCGGTTGCGGCGAACGTGAGCAACGGGCGGATGGGCATGGGGTGCTCGGGGGCTGGGTTGGTGACGAGAAGCTGTATCGGACGAGTTGGTGGTTCTTTCCGGCTACGGGCTGGTCGATATGACTTCGACCAACTTCGACCGGCTTCGGGAGCCGTTGCCAATCCGAATTTGTATGACGGTCCCGCCTGGCAGATTCGGCACGGGTAAGGTGATGTCCTTCCCGGGCTCGACCTTGTGAGAAGTTGTTGTTCCGGTATAGGAGTCTTTGACTTCTACGAAGTTGTCATTGGGGCCAACGCTCACGACAATCGAGCCGCCAGCTTGAACCACCGAGGGTGAGTTGATGCCGCCTTGAGGTCCCTGGAAGTGATTCATGGCGTCAGCGGCCGCGAAGCCGACGGCGACGCTCGGCCTGAACGGCGGGGAGGTGGCGCATCAGTGCCGTGTCAGATCCTCGCGATTCACCTTGAGCCTTCATGATGATTGCCAAGAGCAGTTCAGGGTCGGCAACCTCGAGATTCTGGCTGGTCCAGTTGGCGAGGCGGTCCATCCCCTGCCAGAGAATATCGTCGCGTTCGTAATCGAAGTTGAACTCCGTGAACCAAGGGTTCCACTTGCTGACGAGTTCCTCGATCGGGGCATCGACAGCCAAGCGCCGGAGCGCGTCCAAGCGAGCATCGCCGGAACTCGGTCGCGCCTCTCCTTCTCCCGCGGCAGTGCGCCCCGCCGTCGCCCCAACCGTGTACCCGCACGCCCCGCCGACCAGCGTGCCAAGCGCGAACAGTCCACCGCCAGCCAGGAACGCCCGGCGCGTGGGGGCTGGAACAGGAGCCGTGGGGGTCTCGGGCCCAGGGATGTAGACCGGTTCGAGTCGCATGGTGGAGGCGAGCAGGGACGAGTACGGCGGCGCCGCACTTGGACGGACGATCGCACCAGGATGTTCGCCGGATCCGCCGATTGTCAACCGCGTATGGCCGCAGCGGAAGAAATGGCACAATCGCAGTATGCGCCGCGGCCTTACGGTGCGCGACAACCAGGGCCGAACCATCGTCCGAACCCTTTGTCAGCATGTGCCTTAGGGGCGCATGTCGCCGGCTTGCCCGCGCGCCCGCGCCGCTCGCCCCGGGTTCTTCTCGATGCCGACCGCATCCAGCCCGACCGCGTTCGCCGCCGCCAGGGCAGTGCCTTCGCCGCAGAACGGAGCCACGAGGCAGCTCGCCCCGGCCCCGGCCAGCCAGCGCACGGCGAAGTCCGCGGCCGCCCGCCCCATGCCCTTCGGCCAGGTCGTGCCGCCGAGTTCGGGCAGCACGTCCGCTTGCGCGTCGCCGAGGTCTTGGACCTCGCGCGAGAAGCACAGCAGGTGGGCGTAGCCCGGTCGTCCGCCGGTCGCCTGCCCGGCCGGGGCGCGGCAGACGATCTTGTGCCACACCAGCGGCACCTCGACGTCGGCGGCGGCTTGCTGGACCAGGAAGGCCTTGTCGACCCAGCGGCCGGCGCGTTTGACGTCGGTCTGGAAGAAGATCGCCGCTCCGTCGGGCGGCAGCGCGCGCAGCACCAGCCGGGCGGCGTCGAGAAACCACGTGAGCCAGCGCTCTGCATCGCGGTGCCCGAACTCGGCGACGTCCGGCAGCGAGGTCAGGATCGCCGCGCGTGCCGGCAGCGGGTTGCTCGCCAGCCACGCCAGCGCGTCGGTGCAGTGCACGGTGCGGGTGGGCATCGGGGCTCGGAGCGCGGATCCGCGCGGCGGCACCGTAGCATGCGCACCCCGTGCCGAAGTCGTCGCTCGTACTGCCTGGATTCGCCATGACCAGCCTGGCCGCGGCCTTGCCGGCCCAGACCCTCGACGACCTGCGCGACCAGCTCCGCGATGCGGCGCGCGGCAGTCGGTACTCCTTGTTCGCGGCGGGGTTCTCGAGCTTCACCGAGGAGACCGAACTGTCCGGCGGCAGGTTCCGCATCGATGCGCCGGCCGACGAGCCGTCACTGGAGCTCAAGGTGGTGACCCTGCCGCTGCACCGCGAGTGGGAGATGGGCGAACGTCGGTGGCTCGCGGAGTTCGGCGTGGGCCGCGCGACGGCGAGTTACGACGTGCCCAACCTGTGGGCTGGCAGCGACCCTGGGATCGCCACCCGCGCCGACGCCGAGTACGAGGCGCTCGGCGCGATCGCCTCGGCCGGCCCGACGTTCGACTGCGGCGGTGGGGTCGAATGCGCCGTGCTGGGTGCGTTCGGCATCGCGCACGTCGAGTCGGATGCGCGCTACTCCGGTCCGGGCAGTGCTGTGAGCAGTGCCCTGCTCGACGGCATCGTGTTCAACTGGGACGTCACCTACGCGGTCTACGGCGCCACCGTGCTGCTGCGCCACGAAGGCTGGAACTGGGGCGAGGTGCGGGTGGTGCCGCAGCTGCGCTACGAACTGCGCGTGTTCGACCCGCTGCAGGTCGACGACGTGGCACAGGACGAACGCAACACCATGCACTCTGCGGTGGCGCGGATCGGCTGGGAAGGTGCGACCGGCTGGGTCGTGCGCGGTGGCGGCGTGCGCTGGGTCGCCGACGTCGGTGGCAAGCTGTTCGATCGGCAGACCGCCGATGCGCTGGAGTTCGGCGGCTACGTCGAGTTCGGTGCCGGGCTGCGCTGGGATGCCGTCGATCGGCTGCCGCTCTTGAGTGCGGTCGGTCTCGACGGGGCGGTGTTCGTCGGCGACGACCTGTTCGGCTGGACGGTCGGTTTCAGCTGCGCGTTCTGACTGGGTGGTTGGCCGACAGCTCGGCAAGTTGGCCTTGGAACAAGGACACACTCCCGAGAATCCGTCCTTCCTGGAGGGACACCTTGGGTGGCGGCTGTGCGGCGATCAACCTGCTGGGTAGCCGTCCATCCGGCGCAGCACACGATCGTGGAGCGGCTCGGCAGCCGGACTGGGGCGCGGCGGTACGGGCTGGCGACGAGCAGGAACACGAGCCACGAGCGGCGTCGACCACCGACCCTCGAGCCTCGCCGCTGCCCATGCCTGCCCTCCGCAGCCACCTTACGCCTACCATCCGCCAGCACCCGCGGATGGGGGCCCGGCGCCATGCCTGCGGGAGCTACCGAATTTCGCTGCGCTGGAGCGCGAGCCGAACAGGTGGGGCGTTCGGGTCGGTCGACACCGAGACATGCTGTTCGATGGGATCGAAGCCTTGGCACTGCACCGTCAGGTCGTAGTCGCCGGCTGGCAGGAAGGCCGTTCCTCCGAAGGCCGACACCCGATTCCAGTGCAGGGTTTCACCGGTAGCGCTCGCGCGGAACGAAGCGGCGAAGAAGTCGATTTCATGGCCGTGCTCGGTTCTGGCATCGATCGAGATCATCCCCATCGGCGTCGTCTCCGTGACCACGTGCTCCAGGTCCCGGCCAGCGGCGAGCTCGAACGCCGGGTTGTCCATCTTCATGCCGAGCACGTTGTGGCCGGGGACGAGACGGTAGGAGCCCGCGGGCAGACGCATCGGTTGAGCGATGCGGCAGCCGACCCGCAACGGCATGCGCACAGAGACTCCGCCGGATGTGGGCGGAGGCGTTTCGAGTTTGGTCAACGAGAGGTGGACATCCTCGACCAGGGATCGGCTGCCATCCGGACGTATCAACCTCACGGTCAGACTGCCATCGGTCGTCGTCGTCGTCGTCGGAGGTGGCGTGAGGAGGGTCACTTCGGTCCGACTGGCAGGCGAATACGGAACCGCGAAGGTCGCCCAGCCAGACCCCGCGAAGTAACCGAATACGGTCAAGGGCGGCGGAGGCTCCGCGCTCAGACTGTAACTGACCATCAGTCCGGCTTCTGAGCCGGACTTGCGCAAAGACCTCTCGATGGAACGTCCGACCCCGCCCGTGAATGCGAAGGTGGGGTGAGGGGGGCGAACCGAATGGGGTGTCTTGCGCCAGGTGATCACCGGCTCTTCGGTGAAGGCGTAGGCGCTGACCATCGGTTCCTGGAAGACGAGGTCGATCTCCAAGTCCCCGGTGCATTGGAACCCCCCACCTTCCGGCAGGCGACTGACCAGGATCGAGGTCTCGTGGTGCAGGTCGACGATGTAGCGGCGCTGTACCAATCCGTCGATCACGGCGATGCCGTTGGCGTCGCTGACCGATGTGTGCAAGCGAGCTTCTGGAGCGCCCGCGGGCACGGCATCGAGCGAGTCGCTTGAGACACCCTGTCGACGCCATTGCGATGCGCCAACCGTGATGACGACTCCGGAGACGCTCCGTCCATCTCCCGTGCGGCATCGAAACGTCGCCTTGTTCGCTCGCTGGAGTACGGCCGTGTAATGCTCGCCCGGTTCGACGTTCGGAATCCAGCCTGCTGCGAAACCCGACAGCGAGGCGAGGATGGCCGTCGGGGCGGTACGGCCTTCCGACAGGTCGAGCACCGCCAGCCCCTGGGTGTCGGACGTGCTCCAGCCATGGGATCGTTGCGGTGCGATCCTGCTGCTTGCGGGAATGGCCTGCACGATCGCGCCAGGCAGGGCATTGCCAGCAGAGTCCATGACAAACACCGTCACGGCAGTCGCCGAAAGAGTGCGCTGTCCGGTGAGCGATTCTGCACCGACCGGCTCGGGCGAATCGTGGGCCGGTGTCTCGACCGCTGGTCCCTGCTCACCGGGGCGAGTTGTGTCTTCCTGCAGTTCGCCTGCACTCATTCCGTACCACGCAAACAGGCACACTGCGAGTACCGACAACGTCAAGCACGTTCTGTGGATTGCGGAGCGAGTCATGTCTGAGCCTCGGAATCAGCACCTGCAGGGGTCGACGTACGTCAAGTATGGGCCAGGCGCGGGCACGCAGATGTTGTCGCAATCGATGGTGCCGCACCATGCACCGAGGCCGATTGAGCCCCCATTCACGTAGATGATTTCGAGGCCGGGTTCGCAGGCTCGACCGGAGCAAACTACCGGGTCGGACCCCGGAACTTCGTAGCACCCACACGAAATCGCGTAGTGGCCGTTACCCAGGTCGATCTCGTAGTAAAAACAGAAGCTGGATCCGGGGCAATCGCCATCGCAGACGAAGTCGAAACCCTCGTCGACGGTCTTGATCTTGCCTGAGCACGTGCAGTCGACGTCGGCTTGCCCTGGGAGACCGAGGGTGCAAAGCAGCACCACAAGGATGGAGCGGAGAATTTCCATGAGACTTGGTCCTCTTTCGTCGTGTGGTGCCCAATGCACCAACGCGCGTTCGAGGTTTCTACTCCGGGGGGGGGCTGTCAAGAGGCACGTTGCAGGTTTTTTCAGCTGGGCAGCAGGATTGGGACGGCAACGGACTGGTCCGCATATCCGGAAGTGCTTTCCACATAGGTCGTTCTGTGCAATCTGACACAAGGGCAACACCGTCTCCGGGCACATCGATGACACCTCGAAACCCTAAGTCGCTCCACTTGTCAGGCGCTGTCTCCCTGGGCTTCGCCGCGCCAGCGCGTTCAGCGCCGGCATGCAGCGGCGGCCGGTGTTGGCGCCGCGCACACAACCCGTCGTCCTGCTGCTCGGCGAACCGACTGCCGGGCTCGATCCGATCGGTGTCGGAGGAGGTTGCTGGCGCGCGGGCCCGCCACCAACCTGCGGCCAAGCAGCGAAGACGATCGGGCGACCAGCAAGACACGTGTCGCGCCGACGGATAGACTCGCGGAAAGGCTTGCGGGGCGGCGTGAAACTTGCCAGCCGGACGCCGGCGGCGGAAAGCCGTAGTGAATGGTCTCGTCCCCCTTCTCCGATTCCCCCGGCCAACGTAGGCTGCCTGGGGGCCTCTGATCCTGATGGTGACCCGCATGAAGCCCTGAAGTCCTGAAGACCCAAGTCCTGGAGGCCCATGGAGCGAATGTCGTCGAGGTGGATGGTGTGGCTCGTCCCCGTCCTGGTGCTTGCCGTCATCCTCTGGCCGCGCGGCGAGACTGGTGCCGATGTGGCTGCGCCGCTTCCCACCATCGGGGCAGCGGTTCCGGATTTGGATCGCGAGCCGACTCCCACCGCGGATGCGACCGATTCGGCGCAGCCGCGCGAGGTCCCGCTCGAGTCGATTCTCGAGGAGTTGTCGGCCACCGTGACCAGCGGCTTCGAGCGGGCGGCGGTGTCGGCCGAGCGGTCCGACTCGGAGGTTGGCAATGTCGATGCGGATTGGCATTCGCTCCCAACGGGCTTGAGTTTCGTGGATGCCATTGTCTTGTCGCCAAAGGAGCTGCGGCCTGTTGCGCTCCACAGGTGCAAGGACCTGAATCCTCGGGACGCCTGGATATCTCCCGATGTGCGTGCGTCGATTGAGCATATTGCCGCGAGCTACATTCGGGCGATCATCGAGATTGACTCGAGGATTTTGCCCCTTTATGAGTCGGACTTTGCTCGCGCAGAAGCTGCCGGGAGCTTGACAACGAGAACCCAAAAATACCAGGTCGCGCCTGGGAGTCGCAACATATCGATCCAGCTGCCTGAGATGAGTGGCACGGCGGAAAAAGCGTTCGAGAGAGTCAGGTTGGGGCCGGAGCGAGGCACCGTCACCCTGGTGCGGGCTCGCCTCAGTCAGCTCCCGAATTACGCCGAATTCTACCGTCGCAGGCAAGATTTGGTTGCTGAATTCGGCGCTGTGCTCGCTGCAGCTTATCAGATGCTTGGCTGCAGCAGTTCCGCGCAGGCGGAGGTGTTGGCTTTGGAGATTGCTCGGCGATGTGCGGCTGCGGTTGCTGCGCCCAGGTCCAAATAACAGATGCTTTTGTGGTTCAAGTGCGCCGCGTGTCGCGAGAGATCTGCTTGTCAATAGGAGATGATGGCGTGCTGACGGACTGGGTGGCGGCTTTTGCGTCTACGTTGATCATCATTCTTGGGGTCCCGGCGCTGACCACTCCGTGCGAACTCTCGGGGTGTAAGGTGCTCTGGGAGCTTCCTCCTGAGGATGACTGCGCGTGGCGTATGTCGAGTTGGATATAGCATTGGACCCCATTGGCTTCGAGGTCAGGCACGGGCAGTGCGCTTGCGATCCTGGGTGCGTTGTCGTGGATGATGGGTGTATATTCAGTGGGATTGGTGTTTCTATGAATGTCAAGGCAGTTTCGCGCCCAGCCTTCAAGCTGTATGATTCAGGGTTTGACATGGGGTATGAATGGGTAGAGTATTGTCCGGCAAACTCGGGGTGTGGCAATAGCGCATATGAGCCCGTACTTGTTTCGGACGGTGTCACGCAGTGCTTCTTTGGGGTTCAGGCGAGGTGTTCTGGCTGTAATTGGGGGTGTGCCTGAGATATTTGTCGGGGCGGTCGCGTTGCGGGTCTTGGAGTTGTCGATGTCGACCTCGATTCTCCTGCCCCCAGTCGCTTCAACTGGCCCGAGTCTGCTCCCAGCAGTGGGGCGGGTGGGGCTGTCTCTGGCTTCAAGTTGTGGTTGCGATTCTCTTGGCTGCAGCGAGCGTCGCAGCGCCGGCAGCCGACTGCGTTGCAGTGACGCGCGCAGCAAGGGCTACCGCTTGGTATTGCTGAGCTGCTGCGCATTCTTGGAGTTTTGCGGCTCTGATGCCTGCGAATCGGTGTCGAATACGCATGCTACACGTGGCTTGCGCGACGCCGTTGTCGAGCCAGTTGCCACTCCTCGGGAATGATCGCGGTCTCAATGGGAAGCAAACGGTGAGCTGGCCCCATGTTGCAGCAGGCTCGTGAGGTGGATTGGACTGCGACGCTCGCCTTGCTCGTGTGCCGGACGAGGATTTGCCCGCTCAGCCTCGCCTGGGCCGGTTGCGCACCGCCAGGATCACCACGCCCGCCAGCGCGATCACGGCGCCGAAGAACTCGCGCGACAGTTCGACCCGAGGATCGTCGGCGGACATCGACGCCTGCGTCATCGTGAACGGCCGTTCGCCGAACAGGTTGTCGTAGAGTCCTGGCCCGGTCGCCGCCATTTCGGCGCAGCACGCGATCGCGGCGAGGAGCAGCAGCCACACCGGGATGCGGCGGAACAGGCTCATGACGAACAGGGTCGCGATCAGCAGGTAGAACGCGAACCACAGCGCCGCGTCGAGCACCGACGGGTGGTCGTAGATCTTCGGGTCGAGGTCGTTGACCTGCAGCCACGCGAACAGGCCGAACATCGCGGCTAGCGCGACGTGCAGCAGGGCGGCGAGGGGGTGCGTCTTCATCGGGGTCCAGCGTAGCG
>DAIMFJ010000161.1:3094-11069 GCA_036724695.1 Planctomycetota bacterium | reverse complement strand
CAAGCCGGGCCCCCGGTGGAACTCGAAGGGCAGGGTTGGAGGTTAATGCCATTGGGTTCGGACCCGGCGTCACGGCTCGGCCCGCACCTTGGGGTGACCTGCGACGCCGCCAGCAGGCAAGGCACCGGTCCGACCAAGGGGTTTTCCCCAACGCGTAACGCATTGACGACCCAACGCATATGCCGGACGATACGGACTTTCCGGGACACTCCGACCAGACGGCAAGGGAACCTGATGCCTACCAGATTGCTCGCTGCGACCTGTCTCTCGTCAGCGCTGGCGCTTGGGCAGACGAGTGTGGTGTTGCCGAACGTCTACAGCCACGCCGAAGCCCCGTCGAGCACCGGGTATCCGTGGGCGCGCGGAGCTGGTGCCACGCGGGTCCTCTACGTGCACGACAGCCAGTTGCTCCTGCAGCACCAGATCGATCATGCGATCGCGATCCGGCGTCTGCGTTGGCGCGCCAATGGCGCGGCTGGCAATGGCGGCGGCCAATACACGCAGGTCACGGTCGCGCTGTCGACGGCCGCCGTGGACCACCTGGCGGTCACGCCGATCTTCGCCCAGAACCACGGCGCGGACCTGACCACGGTCCACCAGGGGCCGGTGGTGGTCCAGCCGGCCACGGGGACCAGCCCGAACAACTTCTACGTGGAGGTCGTGCTGAATCCGCCGTTCGTATACGACCCGACCATGGGCGATCTGGCGATCGATCTGGCCACCGACGGCAGCGGTTGGAGCGGCGCTCCCGGGGCGAATCTCGACAGCGCAGGAAGCGCCGGCCTTGGGGCTCGCGTCTACCATCTGAGCGATCCCCACGCCACCGTCGGCACGACGCAGATCGGCTCGAGCCCGATCCTCGAGATCGCCTACGACCCCGTCCCCGGTGTCGCGACGGTCTCGACCTTCGGCTCGGGTTGTCCCGCGGGTGCCCCGCTCGAACTCGCCGTCGCCGGCCGGCCGATCACCGGCCGAACGGTCGACTGGGTGACCAGCGGCATTCCACCGTACTCGCCCCTCGGCGCCCTGGTGCTGGGCCTCTCGCGCACCAACCCAGCCGTCGACCTCGGCGCGATCGGCATGCCCGGGTGCCTGCAGTTCGTCGATGGCGACGCCTCTGCGGCGTTCCTGATCACCGCGGAGACCATGCTGGTGCCGCTGACGATCCCGAACCTGCCTAGCCTGGCCGGGGTGACGATCCACGCGCAGGCGGTGACCCTCTCGCTGGGATTCAACCCGCTCGGCTTCCTGACCAGCAACGGGGCGACGCTGGTGCTCGGGACGCGCTGATCTACTACTTCCGCGTTTCTTCGCGTCGCGAGACGATTCGCTGGCTGCGAAGCGGAAGTAGGAGATCCAAGCAAGTCAGCGCCTGCGGCCTCTTCTGGTCGTCGCGGCAGCGACGACACAACCTCTGGTTGCGGCCGCAGGCAGCGCTGAAGGGTCGCTGCGGAAAATCCGTGTCGGGTGCCGGCGCCGTTCGCCGGGAGTGGGGTCGACAGCCGTTCGGAGCGCCCGAACGGCCGCCAACCCTACCCGAACCACCCATGCACGCCTTCCGCACCGTCCTCCTCCTCTCCGCCGCCGCTTCCGCCGCCGTCGCCGCCAGCGCCCAACAGGTGCTGCGCGCGGTGAACGGCGACCAGCCCGGCAGCAACTTCGGCCGCTCCCTCGCCCCGATCGGCGACGTCGACGGCGACGGCACCGTCGACCTGGTGATCGGCGAACCCGGACGCGACAGCGGCGGGGCGACCGACGCCGGCGCCGCCGTACTGTTCCGCACCGGCGCCTGGGCGATCCGCACCCGCTCGTTCAGCGTGCAGCCGCTGACGCGCCTGGGCACGTCGGTCGCCGGGCTCGGCGACGTCGACGGCGACCAGATCCCCGACTTCGCGTGCGGCGCGCCGACCGCCACCGCCAACAGCGGCCTGGTCCGGATCGTGTCCGGCGCCTCCGGTCTGACCCTGCGCGAGATCCAAGGTGAACTGCTGTCGCAGTTCGGCACCGCGATCTGCAGCATCGGCGACCGCAACGGCGACGGCCGCGCCGACTTCGCGGTGTCGTCGCCGATCAACTCGCTGCAGACCCCGTCGGGCGCGGTCCGTTTCTACTCGGGCAGCAACGGGGCCCTGCTGGCGACGATCCCGGTCGGCAACAACACCGGCTTCGGCAAGGGCCTGGCGACGCTCGGCGACCTCAACGGCGACGGCCAGCCGGAGATCGCGATCGGCGAGCCGGGCGCGGACGACAACGGCGTCGACTCCGGGCGCGTGTACGTGAAGAACCCGCGCGATGGCCTGGCCAACTCGTGGTTCTGGACCAACAGCGTCGCCTTCGCCGCCGGGTCCGAAGCCGGGCAGGTGGTCGGCTCGGCCGGCGACGTGAACGGCGACGGCCTCGACGACGTGATCGCCACCACCGACAACGGCTCGGTGCGGGTCCTGTCGGGCGCCAACGGGGTGCAGTTGCTCACCTTCAACAACCCGGAATTCGGCAGCCACCCGGCCGCGATCGACATCGGCGACTGGAACGGCGACGGCATCCGCGACCTCGCGATCGGCGCGCCGACCGCGAACCTCACGCAGGGCAGCGTGTTCGTCTACTCGACCGGGCCTGGCCGCGGTCTGCTCGCCCGCATCGACGGTCCGGCTCTGTCGGGCTTCGGCGCGTCGCTCGCCGCGCTCGGCGACCTGAACGGCGACGGCCGCACGGAATTCGCCGTCGGCGCGCCGACCTATGCCAACGCCAGCAACCAGGTGGTCGGCCGCGTCAGCGTGCACACCTGGAACATCGACCCGATCGCGCAACCGTTCGGGACCGGTTGCCCGGGCAGCAACGGCACGCCGAGCCTGTACTTCGCCGGCAACGCGAACGTCGGCGAGAACCTCGACGTGCTGTGCGGCAACCTGCGCATCAACTCGTTCGGCTTCTGGTTGTTCGGGTTCTCGAACAGCAACCTCGGGACGACCCCGCTGCCGGCCAGCCTGACGCCGTTCGGCTACTCCGGCTGCACGCTGTACGTCTCCAGCGAAGCCCTCGAACCGTTCGCGACCACCAACACGACGCTGGCGACGCGCCGCATCGTGATCCCGAACGTCCCGGCCTTCGCGCGGCTGCGCTTCTACGTGCAGGCCAGCCAGCTGGACGCCCTGGCCGCCGGCGGCATCGCGTTCAGCAACGCCGGCGAGATCGGCATCGGCAACCTGTGACGCGCCGATCAGCGGCCGGCGGCGCGCAGCCGCTCGAGCCGCTCGCGCAGCCCGGGCAGCATCGCCTGGCGGCGGCCGTCGAGCAGCGACCGTGCGGCGAGACCTTGCATCAATTCGAGCTGGGCCGCCAACGCCTCGACGGCCCGCCCACGGGCCGCCGCCGCCGCTGCCGGTGCGAGGTCCGGGTCCGCCGCGCACGTCTCGCGCACGAAGCTGCGCACGTCGTGGGTCAGCACGAGGTCGTCCTGCACGTCGCTGCGCTCGGGGCTCTGTGCGACCAGCCGTTCGGCGACCGCCAGGGCCTCGGCGACGTAGCGCTCGGCGTCCGCGAAACGACCCAGCTTCGCCAGTTCCCTCGCCAACGCGTGCTGCCCCGGGAGCAGGTCGCGCTCCAGCCGCGACGCCCCGGCGTCGGCGACGAGCTGGGCGACGTCGGCGAGGTACCGTTGCATCGCCGGCACGGCCTCGTCGCGGCGCCCCATCTGGAACAACACGTCGGCGATGCCGAAGTCGATCGCGCCGACCAGCCGCCGGGTGTCGACGTTGCTGCGGTCGGCCTCGGCGTGGGGCGCCAGCAGCGCCCGGGCTCGCTCGAGCGCCCGCAACGCCGGTTCGGCGTCGCGGCGCTGCGCGCAATGCGCCGACAGGCTGCGCAGTGCCGACGCGAGGTTGCGGTCGGCCTGGAAACCCGGCCAGCGGGCCACCGCCGCCTCGGCCAGCTGCACGCTGCGTTCGAACGCCGCGCGCGCGGCCGGCACGTCGTCGCGCCGATCGTGCAGGTTGCCGAGGTGCTTCCAGAGGATGACGAGGTTGTCGTGGAAATCGCGCTGATCGAGCCCCTCTGCCTCCGGCAGCGCCCGCGCGAAGAACGCGATCGCCTCCTCGAAGTGCGGCACGGCCTCGTCGAGCCGGCCGGTGTCGGCGAAGTAGCGACCGAGCTCGGCACTGGCGAACGCCGCAGCCTTGTCGGCCGAAGGACCCGGGGCCATCGCGGCGATCGCGGCGACCTCGCGCCGGACCTCCTGGAGGTTGGCGAGCCGTTCCTCGCCGCGCCCCAACACCCGATACAACGAATCGCGTCCCGCCAGGATGCGGCGGCGCGACGAGTACAGACGGACCTGGTCGGGCGCGGCGCGTTTGGCCCGTTCGACCAGCGCCAGGGCCTTGTCGAGGGTCTGCAGCGCACCGGCGGGATCGCCGAGGTTCGCCTCCCCGGGCCGGCCCTGCACCGAACTCAGCTCCTCGAGCAGACTCGCCACTTCGAGCAGCGGATCGGGATCGTCCACCGCGTCCTCGACCATGCGTTCGGCGTAGCGGAGCCCGGCTTCGAGCAGCAAGCGCCGCGCCGGCACGGAACCCGGCAGGGCCTCGAGTTCGTGGTCGACGTCGCGCACCAGGGTGCGCACCATCGCGCGCAACTCGCCGGTGCGCAGTTCGGCGCGATCGCGCTGCTCGGCGGCGTTCGCCAGCGCGACCAGCGCGACGACCAGACCGACCGCCAGGGCGACGAACGCCGCGCCGAGCCCCAGCACCAATCCCCGATGCCGGCGCACGAACCGCGACGCCACGTAGACGGCACTCGGCGGCCGCGCCGCGATCGGTTCGGCGGCGAGGTGGCGGCGCAGATCGGCCGCGAACGCGCCCGCGTCGGCGTAGCGGCGCGCCGGGTCCTTCGCGAGCGCCTTGTGCACGCTCGTCGCGACGTCGCCGCGCAGTTCGGGCAGGAGGCGATCCACGCGCACCGGCTCGGTGTCGCGCAGCAGCAGCGCGGCCTGCGCCAGCGTCGTGCCGGCCAATTGCCACGGCAGCCGGCCGGTCAGCAGCTCGTAGGCGGTGACCCCCAACGACCAGACGTCGCTGCGGGTGTCGGCGATCGCCGAACCGTGCGCGAGCTGCTCGGGACTCAGGTAGGCCAACGTGCCGACGATCTGGTGGGTGCGGGTCTGCAGCGTGCCGGGTTCGCCGGCGAGCCGCGCCACGCCGAAGTCGAGCACACGCGGCCGCGGCCCACCGCTGCCGGTCTCGACCAGCACGTTGGCGGGTTTCAGGTCGCGATGCACGACACCGCGCTCGTGGGCGTGGCCGACGGCCTCCCCGACTGCCGCGAGCAGTTCGAGGCGGGTGCGGCGCGGCACCGCGCGCGCGAACTCGGCCAGCGGCACGCCATCGACGAACTCCATCGCCAGGTACGGCAACGGTGGTTCGCCAGCGGCGACGCCGGCGTCGAACACCTGGGCGATGCCGGCGTGCTGCAGGCGACCGAGGGCCTGTGCTTCGCGTCGGAAGCGCGCTTCCGCGTCCTGGTCGAGCCAACCCGGCCGGATGCACTTGAGCGCCACCCGCCGGCGCGGTTCGAGCTGTTCGGCCTCGAAGACGACGCCCATGCCGCCCTCGCCGACCTTGCGCACGATGCGGTAGCGGCCGGCGACCAGTTCGCCGGCGGCAGGTTGGCGCGCGCCGAGCGAAGCGGCCTCGAGCACCGCCGCGGCCCGTCCCGAGTCGGCGTCGAGCAGCCGCTCGAGCTCGCTCTGCAGCGCCGGGTCGTCGGCGCATTCGCTGGCGAGCACGCGGCGCCGTTCGGCGACCGGCAGGTCGAGCAACCGATCGAACAGTTCCGCCAGGCGCTGGGCCCGCGAGGCGCTCACGAGGAGCTCCCCGCCGGGTCGGCGCCGAGCTCGCTGGCGAGCATCGCGCGGGCGAACCGCCAACGGCGCTCGATCGTGCGTTCGGCGACGCCGAGGTCGGCGGCGATCTCGGCGTTGGTCTGGCCGGCGAAGAACCGCCGCATCACCACGTCGGCTTCGTCCGGGTGTTCGCGGGACAGGCGTTCGAGCGCCGCGTCGAGGCTCAACAGGTCGGCCAACGGCAGGGCGGGTTCGAGTTCCGGCAAGCCGGTGTCCAGCGGTTCGGCGGCCCGGCCGCCGCCGCGTTTCTGGGCCATGCGAGCCCGCACCCGGTCGACCAGCACGTCCTTCATCGCCCGCGCGGCGGCGCCGAAGAACGCCCGGCGGTCGGCGAACGTGCCGTCGCCGCGCAACTTGACCCACGCCTCGTGGACCAGCGCGGTGACCTGCACGGTGCGCTCGCCGACGGCGTCGCGCATGCGCGCCGCCGCCAGCACGCGCAACTCGGCGTGCAGCTGCGTGTCGAGGTCCGCGGCGCGCACGGGTCTGGTCGGGTCGGGCTCGGCCATGCGGCGCCGATTGTCCGACCCACCCCAGCGGGCGGCAAGCCGCTCCTCCTGGGGATCGGCCGGCCACACCGTGCTGCACTCAGTCGTTCGGCAACCAGTCGTCGGTCCGCCACGCCAACGCGGCCGTGGCACCGCGCACTCGCTGCCGCAGTTCGCTGGCCTCGCGCTCGCGCCCGGCGGCCTGCAGGCGGGCGGCCAACACGGCCGCCACGCGCGCCAGCACGCCGGCCCGGTCGGGCTCGCTGGTCGCGACCAACGCGAGCAGCTCGTCGGCGAACGCGCCGGCCTGTTCGGGTCGCCGCCACCGTTCGAGCGGAGGCACCGCCGCGGCGAGCCGCTGCGGGACCACGGTCCGGGCGGCGGTCCAGTAGGAGTTGGGGTCGCCGAGCCGCGCGATCGCCGCGGCGGGGTCGCCGAGCACCAGCGCGGCACCGCACTGCGGCAGCAGTTCGGCCCCCGCGCGGCCACCGCCGAACGCCGCGGCCAGGTCCTTGCCAGGACCAGCGGCGGCCTGCATCGCCGTCAACACCGCGGCGGCGTCGGGATGGTGCAGCACGATCGCCGCGAGCAATTCGGCGGTGACGTCGCTGTCGAGCTCGCCAGTGGTGGCGGCATCGGCGACCAGCTGCGGCAGGCGCGTGAGTGCGGGCTCGCCGGCATTCGCGGCCAACTCGATCAGGCTGCCGACGGTGGCGGCCGGCGTGTCCGGATCGTCGGCGACCTGCTGCAACACCGGCAGCAGTGCCGCGCGCGGCACCGGCAGGCCGACCTGTGCGGCGGCCAACACGATGCGCCGCGCCTCGGCGTCGAACGGCGCGCGCTGCAGCGTCGCGACCGCCGACGCGATCGCCGGCCCGGCATCGCCGTGGCGGGCCGCCGCGCCCAGCCATCCCCGATACAGACCGAGGTCGGCATCGCGAGCGCTGTCGTCGAGCGTGCGCAGCAGCGCCAGCGCCACGGCCTCGCCCTCCGGCAGGAACGCCAGCAGGTCGTAGTCCGACGGCGCGGCTTCCGCCTCGGCGGCACTCGTCGGCGCCAGCGTCGGCAGCCGCACCGACGTCAGCACCGCACTCAGTCGGTCGCTGCTGGCGCCGCTGCCGGCGATCGCACGGATCAGCCCGGCGGCGAGGCCAGCGCTGGCCCCGCGCGCGGCGCGCTGTTGCAGTGCGTCGGCGAGCACCGAACGGCGCAGCGCCGCGTCGTCGACCTCGGCCAAGGCGCGCAGCAGCAGGCGGAAGTTGGTCTGCGCCGGATCGCGCGCCGCCCGCAAGGCGTCCAGTGCGCCAAGGGCATTGCCGGCCTGCAGCTCCAGCCTGGCCAACTGCAGCGCCTGGTGCGGATAGAACACCGGGCTGCTGGACTTGACCTTGCGGTACAACGCCGCGGCCTGCTCGAAGCGGCCTTCCGCCTCGAAGAAGTTCGCCGCCGCGTACAGACGGGTGGTGTCGTCGGGCTTCGCCTCGTGGGCCGCGAGCAGCGCCACCCCGGCCGCCGCCTTGTCGCCCGATCGCACCGCGAGGGGCACGCGCAGCTCGAGCGGCGCATTGGCCGGCAGTTCCTGCAGCAACGTCAG
>DAIMFJ010000161.1:0-3084 GCA_036724695.1 Planctomycetota bacterium | reverse complement strand
TGGCAACATCGTGCACAACCTGCGCACCATGCAGCGCCAGGTGGCCGACGACCACCTCGTCGCGTTCGCCCAACCGACGGCTGCCGATCGTGCGCAGCGCGGCGACCGCCGCGGTGCGCTGTGCCGCCGCATCGCCGGCCGTGCGCACGCGCAGCAACTCGGTCACCGCATCGCCGGGCAGCAGTTGCGTGAACCGCTCGGCGAGGGCGGCCAACACGCGCGGCGACGGCCGCGCGCGCTCCAGACCGTTGGTGAACACCAGGCGGTCGGTACCGACCAGGCCGCGCGGATCGCAGTCGGGCACCAAGGCGAGCTGGACCGCTTCGGGCACCGCCGCGTTGCCGAGCAACTGCAGCAGCGTCGTGCGCCGTTCTTCGTCGCGGAACCTGCGCAGGGCAGTCCGCACCAGCTCGACGCCGCGTTCGGTCGGCACGAAGTGCAGGGCCCGCGCGCGGGTGCCGATCTGGAACGACCGTTCGACGGTGGCGAACGCGATCTCGACGAGCTGCGCACCGGCGTCCGCGCCGAGGTCGTCGCTCGCCTGCGCCAGCAGTCGCTCCGCGGCGCTGGCGTCCTTGGCGGTGATCACCTCGCCGGCGAGCTGCGCGATCGCCGCAGCGCGCTCGCTGGCCGGCAGGTTGGGCAGATCCCGCAAGGTCGCGAACACGACGTTGACCTTGGCGACCAGTGCCCCGCTGCGCTGCAGCGCCTGCGTCAGCCGGGTGCGGGCCGCCGCGTCGTCGACCGGCGCCGCCAGTCCGAAGAGCCGCCGCAGTTCCTCGACTGCCGCCGCACGTTCGTTCGCCGGCGCCGCTTCGGCGACCGCCAACAAGGCGGTGGCCTCGTCGCGACGCCCGGCGGCCAGCAGGCGCCGCGCCAGCGCCGGCAGGAGTCGGGCAGGGGCCCTGGCCACCGCTGCCGCCAGTTCGGCGGGCGTGCCGGCAACGACCAGCAGGGTCAGCTCCTCGGCCGTGGTCTCGCCATCGCCGGGCACGGCCCGGGCACCGGCGAAATCGCCGGCGCGCAGCCGCCGGGCCCGGATCTCCCGGCGCGCGGCTTCGTCGCCGCCGGCCAACAGCGCGTCCTCGCCAGCCTGCAGCGCCGTCAGCAGGTCGGGCTCGGGATAGGAGCGCGCCAGATGGCGCAGCAGACGCAGCGCGGCGAGCCGCTGGTTGGGCGCTGCGGTCGTGCTGGCGGCGACGATCGCGTCGCGCAGCGCTGCGAACTCGGCGGTGCTGCGCGCGCAGCGCAGCACGCCGGCGAACGGCTCCGCGAACGGCACCGCCGCCGGGGCCCGCGTGGTCCGCACGACCGCCGGCCGCCTTGCCACCCCAGCACCGGCCTGCAGTTCGCCGGGCAGCAGCCGCGTCGCCGCGGCCACCCACTGCGGCAGCGCCCGCGCAACCGCGCCCTGCCGTTCGGCGAGCCGCGCGACGGCCATCGCCAGCGTCAGGTCGTCCGGCGCGCGCCGCAGCAGACGCACGCGGATGCGTTCGGCCTCGGCGAGCCGCCCGGCGTTCTCGTAGAGTTCGGCGGTGCGGGCCTCGACCGCCGCGAAGTCGGTGCCGAGGCGCGCCCGCGCGAACGCCCGCGCGGCGCCGTCGAGGTCCTCGACGTGCAGCAAGGCCTCGCCGAGCGCCAGGTACACCGCGGGCGGCACCTCGTCGCCCAGCATCAGCAAGGTGCGACCGTGCGCCGCGTAGGCACGCCAGTCGCGCCGCGTCTCGGCTTCCTGCAGCAGTTCCCGCACGAAGTTGGTCCGCTGTTCGCCGGCGGCGACCACGGTGTCCTCGAGCGCGGCGAGCCGCCCGGGCTCGTCACCCTGCGCCTCGAGCAGATCCTGCAACACGCGGTGCAAGAACACCTGCTCGGGTCGGGCCGCAAGGCGCACCCGCACCGCCCGCGCCGCCGCCAGCACCGGCGCGCCTGCTTCCATGTTCAGCAGGCCGTCGACGGCGACGACGAACAGGTCGTCCGGCAGTTGCCGCAGCAGCAGTTCCTGGAACACGCCGATCGCGGCGTCGCGGCGCCCGGCGGCGCGCAGCGCGTTGCCGAGCAACAGGAACGTCTCGACGCGCTCGGGGTGCAGCGCCAACGCCCGGCGGTACAGCCGCACCGACTCCTCGTGCAGCGCCGCCAGCGTGTAGATGCCCGCCGAGAACTCGAGGGCGACCGTGTCGGGCGTGCCGGGTTTGCCGAGCAGGCCGCGGATGTGCCGCCGCGCGTCCTCGGGGCGACCGCGCTCGAGCGCACTCATCGCCAGCTGCTGGCGGTAGTCGAGTTCGCCGGCGGGATCCGCGTCGAGCAGTTCCTGCAGCACGCGCTCGTGGTTGCGGAACTCCTCCGCCGACACGTGCACGCGGGCCAGCTGCTGCAGCGCCTCGATCCGCCGTTCGGGCTCGTCCTTGGCCCACTGCCGCAGGATCGTCACCGCCCCGGTGGTGTCGCGCGCCCGCGTGTAGATCTAGAACATCGCATAGACAACAACCAAACAGTTGGGCGTCGTCGGCTCGGCGAGCTGCGCTTCGAGCTCGATCGCCAGGTCGGCCAGCGTGCCTTCGCGCGCCGCGAGATCCAGCACCCGTTCCTCGGCCTGCACGCGCCGCGCCGCGCTGCCCGCCGACGTCCACACCTGCCGGAAGATCTGCTGGGCCTGCTCGCGGTCGGCGGCGTGCTTCGACTCGCCGAGCAACCAGCCGAGCCGCATGCCGATGTCCTCGGTCCGCGACTCCGCCCAGATCGCCTTGTACAGCTCGGTGGCCTCGCCGAGCTGGCCGAGACTCTCGAGCTGTTCGGCCAGCCGCAGGCGATCCTGGGCACTGCGCGCCGCCGCGCGCGCGCCGAGCAGGCGTCGCACCGCATCGGGTTCGCGGTTCTGCCGCCGCAGGTAGGCGGCTTCGAACAAGGCACCGTCGACCGCGCTGCTGCCGTCGTCGCCGCTGCCGCCACCGAGCGCGGCCGCGATCGCCGCGACGATGTCGTCCTGGCCGAGTTCGATCGCCGCGTCGCCCAGGCGCCGCAGCGCGCGCGGCCGCGCGCCGGCGATGCCCTCGCGCAGCACCGCGGCCGCCGCGGCATCGCGCT
>DAIMFJ010000160.1:0-11107 GCA_036724695.1 Planctomycetota bacterium | reverse complement strand
CGGGCAGGCTTTCGCGGCCCAGCGGGTGCGGCCGGTGCGGGCGCCGCCAGCGCGCCGCAGCCGAAGGCGCGTGCCGCGGCCGCTGCGCCGACCGAGGCCAGGCTGCCGCCCCGCTTCGTGCCGCGCCTCACACCGGCGGCGGTGCTGTGCGACGGCGAACTCGACGCGGCCAGGGCCGCCGTAGCCGGTCCGGTGCGCGACGTGCGCGACCTGCTGCGCAGCCTGGCGTTCGATCTGGGCAGCCGCGGGCGCGTCAGGGTTGCGTTCCCGCAGGTGGTGCCGTTCGGCGCGGTGACCGTCGAGGGCACCTGGAGCCCGTCCGCCACCACGGGCGAGCAGGTCCTCGACGCAACCTGGACGGCGCGCGCTGCCGAGGCCGGGCCCGGCGAGGACCGCGCCGCACTGGCGCTGCTGCGGGCCGTCTGCCTCGGCGACAGCGACGGTCGCGTGAAACTGCACCGCACCGTCGACGCCACGAACGGTCGCGTCGCCGCCTGGGAGGGCACCGTCGACCTGGTGATCGCCGAGGCCGAAGGCCAGTTCCGGCGCCTCCTTCTGACCGAGCGCTGGCGATTCACGCGCGAACTCGACGGCCAGGATGCCGACTTCCGCTTGCGCGTCGCCGACGGCATCCGGCGCGGCACCGCGTGGGTCCGCGAGGCGGTCGCCGACGGCCGTTCGTACCTGAGTGCCAAACAGACCGACGAGCGGCACTTCGGCGGCGGCCGGCTGGCGCTCGCGCTGCTGACGATGGTGCACGGCCACGTGCCGCCGGACGATCCGGTGCTGGTCGCCGGGTTCGCCGAACTGCAGCGTCTGCAGCTGCGCGACAGCTACTCGCTCGCCGCCGCGCTGATGGCGGTGGCCGCGCGCTACGCGCCGCCGAACGAGATCGAACTGCTGCGCACCGGCCAGCTCGGCGCCGCTGGGCCGCGGCGGCTACCGGACGCCGACCGCACCGCCGTCGCCGGTTGGCTGGCCGCGCTGCTCGCCAACGTCGATCCACGCGCGCCGCGCGACGTGTTGCGCTTCAACTACGAGGCCGGCCCGCGTTACGACACGTCGCTGCAGCAGTACGCGCTGCTCGGCATCTGGTCGGCGCTGCTGTGTGGGGTGCCGCCGCCGCGCGGCACGTTCGCGGCCTGTGCGCGGCACCTCCTGGCCGTGCAACAGCGTGAGACCGGCCGGTTCGCGCTCGAGCTGCGCACCTACGCGCAGCAGCGCGCCCTCGAGCTCGGCGATCCGGTGCGGACCGCGGCGCCGCGGCGGGTGCCGGTGCGTGGCTTCGCCTACCAGGAAGCGACCGAGGCGGCGTTCGGTTCGATGACCAGTGCCGGCATCAGTGGGCTCTTGCTGGCGCGGGCCGGCATGCAGGCGACCGGCGACGTCGATCGCAGCCTGCTGGCGCCGATCGACGCGTCGCTCGAGGCCGGGTTCGCGTGGTTGGCGGCGAACTTCTCGGTGCGCTGCAACCCTGGCTTCGGCGAGCGCGCCGACAACCACTGGTACTACTGGCTGTACGGGCTCGAGCGTTCGTGCGAACTGGCCGGCATCGCGCGGCTGCAGGGCCGCGACTGGTACTACGAGGGGGCGCTGCAGCTGCTGGCCCAGCAGCAGCCGAACGGCTCGTTCCGCAGCGAATCGCCGGCGACGATGACCCTCGATGCGACCTGCTTCGCGGTGCTGTTCCTGGCCAAGGCGACCGCACCGGCGGCGATCACCGGCAAGTGAGCCGGATCGCCACCGCCGTGGGTCAGAGCCTGAGAGAGAAACCTCTCGAAGGCTCTGTGCGGCCGCGAAGGCGGCCGCCAATCGGCAATCTGAGAGGCCGTATAATGGACTCTTCTCGGCCTCTCAGCCGGCGTGGTGCTGCTCTTCGAGCCAGCGTTCGACCTCGATCGCCGCCATGCAGCCGGTGCCGGCGGCGGTGATCGCCTGCCGGTAGTAGCTGTCCTGGCAATCGCCGGCGGCGAACACGCCCGGCACGTTGGTCGCGGTCTTGCCCGGCACCGTCTGGATGTAGCCCTTGTCGTTCATGTCGAGCACGCCGCGGAACAGTTCGGTGTTCGGCTGGTGGCCGATCGCCAGGAACAGGCCGTCGCAGTCGACGTTCTTCTTCTCGCCGGTCAGCGTGTGGGTCAGTTCGAGGCCGGTGACCTTGCCCTTCTGCACGTCGAACACGTCGGTGACGTTCTGGTGCCAGAGCACCTCGATCTTCGGGTTCGACAGGGCGCGCTGGGCCATGATCTTCGAGGCGCGCAACGCGTCGCGGCGCACCACCAGGTACACCTTGCTGGCGTACTTGGTCAGGAAGTTGGCCTCCTCGCACGCCGAGTCGCCGCCGCCGACCACGTAGACGACCTTGTTCTTGAAGAAGAAGCCGTCGCAGGTGGCACAGGCCGACACGCCGCGGCCTTGCAGCGCCTTCTCGTTCGGCAGGCCGAGGTACAGCGCGCTGGCGCCGGTCGACACGATCAGCGTCTCGGTGACGAACTCCTGGCCGGCCTCCGTGGTGACCTTGAACGGCCGCTTGCTCAGGTCGACCTTGGTGCCGACCTCGTAGTGCACGACGGTGCCGAAGCGCTCCGCCTGCTCGCGGAACATCTCCATCATCTCCGGGCCCATCACGCCCTTGGGGAAACCCGGGTAGTTCTCGACCTCGCTGGTGATCGTCAGCTGGCCGCCGGGCTGGCGGCCGGCGAGCAGGACCGGCGCCAGGTTGGCGCGGGCGGCGTAGATGGCGGCGGTGTATCCGGCGGGGCCGGAACCGAGGATCAGGGTCTTGAGCGGTGCGGTCATGAGAATTCGTCGAAGCCGCCGTTATACGACACGGCCGGCGTCGGTTCCCACCCGCGCTTGCCAGTTCCTGCGGCGCGCGCCGCGGCCCGCGGCTCCTGCTCAGCGCCGCGTCGCGGTCGCCGGTTTGGCCAGTTCGATGGCCCGGATCCGGTCGAGGTCGCGCGGCGACAGTTCCTGCGGCACGAACTCCTCGCGCCCCGACGTCGCCTCGACGATCTCGGTGTACAGGCCAGCCGTTGCGACCAGGTCGACCACGTAGCGACCGTGTTCGCGCACGACGACGAACTCGCCCGCGGTCTGCGGCGCTCCCGCCTGCCGGACCCGCAGCCGGAACTCGGCCGAGCGCGGTTCGCTGCCGACCACTTCGAGCGGTGGTTGCGTGCGCAGGTTCGCCCAGTCGAGATCGGCCAGGGCCGGCGCCGACTCGAGCGTCACCAGCTGCCGCGCCGCTTCGGCGTCGCCGCGCTGCAGGGCCGCCTGGAAGGCCGCGAACGCCGCCTCGGCGCGGGCGCTGGCCGGATCACCGACGCACGCCCCCAGCAGCGCCAGCGCCAGCGCCTGCACGACGATCTTGATGCCCATGTGCATTCCATCGGCATGTCTCGCCGTTGGACTGGAGTCGCTGGCACGGGCTGGTCGCGGCGCGTCGCGGCGGTGACAATGCGTGGATGGCCCGCCGCCCGCTCTGCACCGCACTCCCGTTGCTCGCCCTCGGGCTGGCCGGTGCCGCGGTGGCCCAGGATGTGCCCGAACGGCCGCGCGTGCCGACGTTCGTGCAGGTCGTCGACCGCGACGGCGAACCGCTCGTCCACGCGCGCATCACCGTCGTCGGCGCGATCCCCGAAGTCGACGGGGCCGGCGGCGAGGTGCAGCAGGCGGTCAGCGACGCGCGCGGCCGCGCAATCGTCCGTCTGCGGCCCGACCTGTGCCACGTGGCGTGGGCGGTCGGTCCCAGCGACGCCGCCGGGGCGGCACCGTATTCGCCGCTGCACGGCTTCTTCGCCGCCGGCGCGATGTTCGAGTTGCGTTGCGGCCGCCCGCAGCCGCCGAAGCGGGTGACGGTCGAAGGCCTGTCGGCTTGGAACGACCGCGGCACCTTGACGGTGCACCTGCTCGCGTGGCACCCGAGCGCCGACCTCGAACTGACCCGCGACGGCGACGCTTGGCTGCTGCCACCGACCCCGCTCGGCGATCCATTGTTCGTGGCTGGCAGTGGCCTCGAGGTGCGCTGCAACGGCCGCCCGCTGCACCTGTTCGAGCGATTCTCCGGCCAGCCGAGCTTGCACTTGCCGCCGCCGCAGCGGGTCGCCGTGCGCATCGTCGACGAGGAAGGTGACCCCCTGCCCGGCGCTTCGTTCGACCAGCGCCTGGGGACCGTCTGGCCGTGGACGCTCGACGGGGTCGGCGTGGCGGCGCGCACCCGGGTCGTACCGCTCGGCACCGCCGACGCGACGGGCACCGCGGTCGTCGAAGTGGCTTATCCCGGCGATCCGCTGCGCGAACCGACCAGTACCAACCTGCAGATCGTCGCGCGCGCGCTCGGACGCGAACGGTTGTCCGGGGGGGTGTACCAGGCTGGTGTGTACGTGGACGACGTGCAGCTCACCAAGCCGGTGGGCGAGGTCTTGCAGCTGACCGCGCGTCGCGTCGCGGACCTTGCCGGGCGCCTCGACGGGTTGCCGGCCGGCACGTTCGCACAGCTGACGTTCGTGGCCCAGATCGGCGTCGCCAACCGCGGCACCGCGCGGGAACAACGCAGCCAGACCGTGCCGGTCGGCGCCGATGGGACGTTCCGGTTCGTCGGCGTGCCCCGTACGGCGCTCGGCTGCCGGCTGTTGTTCTGGCATCCGTCCCGCGAGGTCGTCGCCCCGGTGTTGCCACCCGAGGCGGGTTGCCGGTTGCCGGCGCTGGCCAGCCTGGCACTGGTGCCGTGCCGGGTGCGGGTCGTCGACGCGGTCGGCAACCCGGCCCGCGGCGGCGTGCTGCTGCTCGGACCCGGCGAACGCGGGAACCTGCCGTTGAGCCAGGGCGTCGCGCGCCGGCCGCTCGACGCCTCGGGCACGGCGGAACTGCTGCTGCCGCTCGGTTCCGTCGCGGTGTTCGCGTCGTGCGCCGACGGCAGCGCCGCCAACCTGCTCCTCGCCGATGCCGGTACGACGCTCGATCTGCAGTTGCAGGCATTCGCCCGACTGCGCGTGCGGTACGTGGACCACCGCGGGGCGCCGATCGCCGGCGCCCGCCCCGCACTCACCAATCGCGTGACCCGCGGCTCGGGCGATCCCGTCGGGGTGCTGGTGCAGCAGTATCTGGATCAGCTGCTGCACCGTCTGACCCAGCACGAAACCGATCGCGACGGGCGGATCGAGTTCGTGTTCCCGGCCGACCGCCTCGGCATCGCGAACCTCGTGTTGCGCAGTGCTGCCGGCACGTCGCCCGAGTTGACACTCGAAGCGGACAGCGAGGAAATGCTGGTCCGGCCACGCTAGGCTGCGCGCCGCCCGTGCCATGAACGCCGCGTTCCGATCCCGCCCTGGAGTCCTCGAACTGCACGTCGTGTCCGGCGCGGCCGCGCGGGCCGGCGCGCCGCCCGACCTGTTGCTCGAGGTGCCGCACGGGGCGACCACCGCGGCGCAGTTCGCCGCCGTCGAGAGTCGGTTCGTGGCGCCGCCCGATCCGCGGTTGCGCGACTTCTACTTCGTCAACACCGACGTCGGCGCGCCCGAACTCGCCGCCGCGGTCGCAGCGCAGTTCGCCGCCGCGCACCCCGAACGCACCGCGGCGGTCGTGCGCTGCCTGCTGCCGCGCACGTTCGTCGACTGCAACCGGCGCATCGACACGGCCAGCCAGCCGGCCGCGTCGGCGGCGGGCGCGATGACGCCGGGTCTGCCGCCGTGGATCACCGACGAACGCGACCGCCGCCACCTGCTCGCCGGCTACGCCCAGTACCGCGAAGTGGTCGAAGCGGGCTTCGTCGAGACCTGCGGGCGCGGCGGGCTCGGGC
Source organism: Planctomycetota bacterium (assembly GCA_036724695.1). GTDB lineage: Bacteria > Planctomycetota > UBA1135 > UBA1135 > UBA2386 > JACKIC01. The sequence goes on along the minus strand of DAIMFJ010000160.1, from coordinate 5,307 downwards.
TGATGGTGCACACCTACGCGCCGCGCAGCATCGACGTCGCCGTCGACGACGACATCGTCGCCGCGTTGCACCGCGAATATGCGTCCGAGCGTATCGAAGGCTGGCCGCTGCGCGCCGCGGTCGACCTGATCACCGTCGACCCCGAGGGTCGCGACCTCTCGGCTGGCCCGGTCGCCGCCGCCGCGGCCGCCGGTTATGCCGCGCTCGGCTGGTCCGTCGAGCGCAACGGGGCCTACAACCTGCACCCGGTGACCCTCGCCAACCTGTTTGCGAATCGCTATCCAGGCCAGACACTGTGCCTGGAAGTGCGTCGCGATCTGCTGGTGCCGGCGTTCGTGCCGTTCGTCGAGCTGGCCGTCGATCCCGACCGCATCGCGGTCGCCGCACGGCCGCTGGCCGCCGCCTGCGGCGCACACTTCGTCCGCTGAACTGCCCACTTGGCCGGCAAAAGCCCGCCACCGCGAATACCCAGGCGATCCACCGTAGTAGGCTGCAGCTACTTGCCAGCCCGCTCATGACGACGTCGCCACGCATCACCGTCCGCCAGTCCGACCGCAACTACGGCCCGTACTCGATCGACCAGGTCAACGCGCTGCTGGTCGTCGGCCGCGTGCGCCACGACGACCTCGCGTGGGTCGAAGGCTCGCCCGACTGGCAGGCGCTGGTCACCGTGCCGGGCGTCGTCGCGGTGCCGCCATTGCCGACCCCGCCGCCGTCGGCGCAGCCGTTGGCACCGGACGAATCCGAACGGCTGCTGCTGCCGGCGTTCCTGTTGCTGTTCTTCCTCGGCCTGTTCGGCGTGCACCGCTTCTACGTCGGCAAGACCGGCTCGGGCATCACGATGCTGGTGTTGACCTGCACCGGCGTCGGCGTGCTGGTCACCGGCATCTGGTGGGTCGTCGACCTGGTCGTGATGCTGTTCGGCAACTTCACCGACGCCGAAGAGAAGCGCTTGCGCCGCTGGATCTGAGCCGGGCTGCGCGGCCGCGGCCGCGTCGACGTGCGGCCGATCAGCCGGCGAAGCGCGGTGCCGGATCCCGTCCGGCCAGCAGGCAGTCCAGCACGTGTTCGGCTGCGCCCATGCTGAGCGTCATGCCCGCCCCGCCGAAGCCGGTGACGATCGTCGTGCGGCGATCGACGACCTCGACCCAGCCGAAGCCGCCGTCGGTGCGCTGTGCATACGTGCCGGTCCACCGCGCCGCGATCGCCGGCGCCGCCGGCCGGAAGAACGTCGCCAGGTAGTCGAGGATGCGCGGTTCGAGGCCGGCGTCGACTTCGAGCGCGAACTCGCGGCCGTACTCGTGCGAGTCGCCGAGCACCAGGCTGCCGTCGTCGCGCTGCGAGACCAGCACGTGAATGCCGTCGCGCCACTGTTCGGGCCATTGCGCGGTCAACCGCGCCTTGAGGGCCGGCAGCGTCGGACAGGCCCGGAAACCGTCGTAGTGCAGCAGCGTCAAGCCGGCGGCCAGCATCGGGCCGAGTCGCCAGCCGCCCGGCTGTGGGACCGTGCGCAGCATCTGCAGGCGGCTCCGGCGTAGCGGTGCCTTCGCGAAGTGCGTCGGACAGAGGCTGGCGAAGTCGTCGCCGCTGCAGACCAGCACCCGTTCGGCGGCGAACTCGCGGCCGTCGCTGGCCAGTACGCCGTCGCCGGTCAGCGCACTGGCGGCGAGCCCGTGGTGCACACTGCAGCCGGGCTGCTCGCCGAGCCAGCGGTGCAACGCGGCGATCGCGCGTGGGGAGTCGACGTTGGCCTCGTGGGGGCTGAACAACGCGCCGCGCAAGCCGTCGGCGCACAGCCGCGGGCTCTTCGCCAACGCCTCGGCAGCGGACAGCACGGTCGTACCGGCCCCCGGATCGACCGCGGCGAACTCCTCGAGCACGGCCAGTTCGTCGGCGTGGTGGGCGACGTGCAACGAACCGGTCGGTTCGCAGCGGAACCCGGCCAACGCGGCCAGCTCGGCCCACAAGGCGCGGCTGCGCAGCGCCAGGGTGCGCCGGTCGCCGGCCGGCTGGCCGACCGGCCAGACCATGCCGAAGTTGCGGACCGAGGCGCCGCGCGCGAACACGCTGCGCTCGAGCAGGCGCACCGACAGGCCGCGGCGTGCCGCCAGACAACCGTGTGCAAGGCCGAGCACGCCGCCGCCCACGACCAACAGATCCGACCGCGTCGTCGCCATCGCGGCAGTGTGCCGGGCGGGCCGCGTCGGCGCCCGGCAAAAGGGGTGCGCGAGCCGCGGCTTCCGCATCTCTTCACGTTCTCTGCACGCACGATCGCCAGTTCCGCTCCACAATGAGCGCGGATGACTCGACCCCTCGATCTGTTCCTGTTCGATCTCGCCGGCACGACGGTCGTCGACGACCGCCGCGTGCAAGGCGCGTTCGAGGCCGCGGCGCGCGCCTTCGACCTGCCCTGCGACCCTGCTCGCCTGCAGGCCTACATGGGTTGGCACAAGCAGCTGGTGTTCGAGACGCTGCTGCAGGCGGCCGGCCGGCCGATCGCGCCGGCGCGGGCGATGGCCGAACGCTTCGAGCAGGAATTCGCGGCCAGCGTCGCCGCCGCGCCGCTGCAGGCCACGCAAGGCGCGCGCGAGGCGATCGCCGGTCTGGTCGAAGCCGGGGTGCTGGTCGGGTTCACGACCGGCTTCGCACGCGCCACCGCCGACCTCGTGCTCGGCTCGATGGGCTGGCAAGGCTACCTGAGCGTCGCCTCCGACGAGGTCTCGCGCGGCCGGCCGGCGCCCGATCTGATCTTCGCGGCGATGCGCAAGGCCGCGGTCGCCGACGCTGCGCGGGTCGGGGTCGCCGGCGACACGCCCGCCGACCTGCAAGCCGGCGCCAACGCCGGCTGCAAGTTCCGGATCGGCGTCGGCCACGGCACACACAGTCTCGAGCAGCTGGCGCAGGCCCCGTACACACACCTGTTGCCGACGCTCGACGGTCTGCTCGACCTGCTCGGTTGCGAGGTCGGCCGATGACCGCCTTCGAACTGGGAGGCGATCCCTGCGCCGAGCTCGAGGACCTGTTCGCGCGGCGCGGTCGGCTCGCCTACGGCGAAGACGTCGACCAGCTCGCCCACGCGCTGCAAGGCGCCTTGCTGGCCGAACGGCGCGGCGAAGGTCCGGCCCTGATCACCGCCGCGCTGTTGCACGACATCGGCCACATGCTGCACGAGGACGCCGCCGCCGCCCTGGCACTCGGCGACGACGACGCGCACGAGGCACTCGGTGTGCACTACCTGGCGAAGTGGTTCGGTCGCGACGTGCTCGCCCCGATCGCGCTGCACGTCGAGGCCAAACGCTACCTGGCCGCGACCGAACCCGGCTACCTGACGCAGTTGTCGCCGGTCTCGCAGCGCACGCTGGCGATCCAGCGCGGCCCGATGGTGCGCAGCGAGATCGCCGCGTTCGCGGCCAATCCGCATGCGCCGGCGGCGATCCGGCTGCGGCGCATCGACGAAGCGGCCAAGGTCGCTGGACTCGCGACACCGAACCTGCGCTACTACCTGGCGATCGCGGCGAGCTGTTTGCGCGACCGGCGCACGAAGTAGGCCAGCGCCCCGACGAAGCAGGCGAGCCCGACGCACGCACCGACGTCGACGACCAGCACGAAGAACTGCAGCAGATCGCTCTGCGCGCCGGCGATCGGCTTGCGCAGGAACATCACCGCGACGTAGCCGAGGTAGCCGAACGAATCGGCGAGGTACATCAGGAAGCCGAGGTTGCCGCGATCGCGGGTCAGGGCGACCAGCCGTTCGAAGATCGTCGTGTGCATCGCGACGTACGGCAGGTACAGGCCCAGGCCGACCAGCACCATGAACGTGTAGCCGTCGACCGCGTGCGCCAACAGCAGCCCGGTCGCCGCGAGCGCCAGCACCAGTCCGGCGCTGGCCAGCACGATCGACAGCACGAACGCGCGGCCATTGTCGCGCACCAGCACCGATGCCGCATTGGCGAGCAGCACCAGCAGGGCGACCAGCAGTTCGGAGGTCGTGAACACGGCTGGCTGGCCACTGTGGCCGAGTTGCTGCCAGAGTTCGGGCGCGAAGTCGGCGCGCACGCTGCGCATCACGGTGATGCCGAGGTAGGCGACGACCAGCAAGGTGAGCCCGACGCCGTGGCGGGCCAGGAAGTTGCGGCGATCGGCGCGCGTCATCGGCGGCCGTTCGGCGCGGGCGGCGACGTCGGCGGCGTCCGGAGCCGGCACGCGGCGCAGCAGCCAGACACTGAGCAGCAGCAGCGGCGCGAACAGCGCGCCCGCGGCCGCCGGCATCCACTCCCACGGCACGCCCACCGTCAGCAGGGTGCTGCCGACCGACTTCGCGAAGCCGTCGGCGACGATGAAGCTCGCGCAGAGACCGGCGGCTGCCGCTTCGGTCAAGCGGCGGCCTTCGAGGAAGCCCATCACGAGTCCGAACACCATGCCGAGCGGCAAGCCGTTGACGAACAGGCACAGCGGTTGCCACGCGACCGGCACCAGCGGCATCACCAGGAGGGCGAGCCAGGCGATCCCGACCAGGGCCAGCAGCGTGGTCGCGCGCCGCGACGGGGCGATCGCCGAGCAGACGCGGATGCCGGCGAACTTCGAGATCGTGTAGCCGAGCACCTGCGCGCCGACCATCACGGTCTTGCCGTCGAGACCGAACCAGCTGGTGGTGGTCGAGATGCCGGCGGTGAACGGCTTGCGGAAGCCGTACATCGCGAAGTAGGCGCCGAAAGCGGCGGTGGCCGCGAACAGGGCGATGCGCAGGTCGGCGCGGGAGCTGGGGGTGGCGGGCACGCAGGGAGCGTTGCGACGCCGGTCAAGGCCCGGTGAACGGCCGGCCAGGGTTCGCGGTGCCGGCGTGCGCGGCGAAGATCACGCGATCCTGCCGGAGTCTTCACGGCGCCGTGGTCCGCTGCGCAGATGGTGCAACCGAGCGGAGCCGGCATGGGCCAATGCGTGGTGTTCGAAGGTGCCGGTCGGCCGCTGCAGATCTGCAGCATGCCGGTGCCGCAGCCGCGCCGCGGCGAGATCCTGGTGCGCAACGAATATGCGACGTTGTGCCGCAGCGACCTGTCGACGTACGCGGGGCGGCGGCTCGAGGCGGTGCCGACGATCCTCGGCCACGAGGTGGTCGGGCGGATCGTCGCAGGCGGCGAACGGGTGCCCGAACGCGATCTGCTCGGCTTCCGGCTGGCGATCGGCGATCGGCTGGCGTGGGCGATCTACGCGAGCGATCCGACGCATCCGATGGCACGGCGCGGCTTGCCGCAGAAGGTGCCCGGCATGCTGAAGTACGGGCATGCGGAGTTGACGGCGCATTGCGCG
>DAIMFJ010000159.1:5965-11275 GCA_036724695.1 Planctomycetota bacterium | reverse complement strand
GGCTGCCGATCTTCCCGCAGGTGATCTTCGCGATCGGCAGCGGCATGCTGCTACTGGTGCCGCTGCGCCGTTTGCCGGCGGTCGGCCGGTTGTCGGTCGCCGCGGCTTGCCTGCTGGTCGTGGAGTGGGCCAGCACACCCGGCACCGAGCTGCCGTTGCCCGCCATGCTGCTCGCCCAGTCCGGCTTCTGGTCGGCGAGCGGCGAAGGTCTCGACGTGCTGGTGCTGTATCCGACGCTGGCCTGGCTGCCGGCGATGCTGTGTGGCCATGTCGTCGGCGAACGCCTCGCCGCCGGCCGTTGGTCGGCGCGGCATTGGCTGGTCGCAGGACTGGTCGGCGCGGCGCTGTTCGTGCTGCTGCGCGGTCTCGACGGGTTCGGCAATGCGCACCTCCACCGCCGCGACGCCGCGTGGCTCGAATGGCTGCATTGCAGCAAGTACCCGCCCAGCGTCACGTTCCTGGCCATGGAATTGGGCTTGATGGCGCTGGTGCTGGCCGCCTGGTCGCGCCGCGAACCCGGCCGCCGGTCGGCTCCGCTGGTGGCGCTCGGGCAGGTGCCGCTGTGCTTCTATCTGCTGCACTTCGTCGTGATCGGTGCCCTGCTCGCGGTTGGCGTGTTCCCGCCGCACGGTGGCGCCTGGTGGGGCAGCTGGCTCGGCGCGGCGCTGGTGGTCGCGATCTGCTGGTGGCCGTGCATGGGGTATCGGCGGTTGCGGCGTTCGGGGCGGCATCCGTGGACGGCGTGGCTGTGAGCGGATCGCTGTAAATATCGTATTGGAAGCACTTGCATGGATGGAAGTTGCGCCCATGCAGAGCCGTCGGCGGATTTCGAGGAATCCCCGGCGGAACCGCCCCGTGCCGCCTCTCACCGTCGTGATGGAACCCACCTCGTCCCTGTTGCACCTGTTCCGTCGCGCGGTCACCGGGGAGCGCGACGCCGGTGACCGCCTGTTCGCCCGGGCTGCCGACCGCTTGCTGCTGTTCATCCGCTTGCGCCTCGGAGCAGCCCTGCGCGCCCGTCTCGAGCCGAACGACGTGCTGCAGGAGGTGTTCACACTCGCCCACCGCGACCTCGGTCGCTTCCAGCCGGAACTGTCGCCCGATCCCGACCGCGCCTTCCTGCATTGGCTCTGTGCGCTGGCCGAGAACCGGATCCGCGACCTCGCGGCGTTCCACCGCGCGCACCGGCGCGACCCGGCGCGCGAAGTGCGCCAGGTCACCGAGGTGCTGCGCGAACTGCAGCGGCGCGGCCATGGTCCGGCGACCAGCATGATCCGCCGCGACGAACGCGACCGCCTCGCCGAGGCGATCGAGGCCCTGCCGGACGCCGATCGCGACGCGCTGCTGCTGCGGTTCTTCGAGGGCTTGACCGTCGACGCGATCGCCGATCGGCTGGGCACCAGCGCGTCGTCGGTGCGCCGCGCCCTCGGCCGGGCCACCGTGCAACTCGGTCGCCAACTCGGGGCGGAGGTGTCGCGATGACCGGCGAGCACGACGAAGCGTTGGGTCGCCTCGGTGGAGAACTCGCCGCGGCGCTCGCCGCCGGCGAGTCGATCGCGTTCGCGGCGTGGGCCGAGCGCTTCGCGGTCGCCGAGGCCGACGTCGCAGCCTGCGTGCGGGCTTTGCAGGCACTCGACCTCGGACTTGGCGAAGAGCTCGCCGACGGTTGGCCCGAAGTGCCCGCGCCGCGGCTGCCCGACGACTACGAACTGGTCGGCGAGGTCGGTCGCGGCGGCATGGGCGTCGTCTACCGCGCCCACCAGCGATCCCTCGGTCGCGACGTCGCGATCAAGGTGCTGCGTCCCGGCGACCTGGTGTTCGGCGACGCCTTGCGGCGATTCCGCAGCGAAGCGCGCAACCTCGCCCGCCTGCGCCACCGCCACATCGTGTCGGTACACGACCTCGGCGAGAGCCCGGACGGCACGGTGTGGTTCGCGATGGACCTGATCGACGGCAGCACGCTCGCCGACGAACTCGCGCGGGCCCGCCGTTTCCTGCCGTCGCGGGCGGTGCGCACGCTGCGGCAGGTGGCCGCGGCGGTCGTGCACGCCCATTCGCACGGCATCGTGCATCGCGACCTCAAGCCGCAGAACGTGCTGCTCGACGCGGCCGGCGATGCGTTCGTCGTCGACTTCGGTCTGGCGCGCGACGTCGCGGCGGCCGGTGTGCGCACGGTCACCGGCGAACTGCTCGGCACGCCGGCCTACATGAGTCCCGAGCAGGCGGCGGGCCGCGGCGACGGGGTCAGCGACGTCTGGGCGCTCGGGGCCTTGCTCTACGAGCTCTTGACCGGCCGCGGGCCGTTCGCCGGCAAACCTCTGCACGAGACGATCCGCGCCATCCTGGAGGACGAGCCGATCGCGCCGCGACAGCTCGACGCGCGCATTCCGGCGGCGCTCGAGGCGATCTGCCTCAAGGCGCTGCGCAAGCGGCCAGCGGACCGCTATCCGACCGCGTTGGCGTTCGTCGAGGAGCTCGAACGGTTCGCCGACGGCCGCGAAGTGCTCGCCAGGCCGCCGAGCCGCGTTTCGCGCCTCTGGCGAGGCGTGCAGCGCCGTGCCACCAGCCTCGCGGTCGCGGCGATCGCCGTCGTCGGCACGTTGGCAGTCGGTTCGTTGTGGTTGCCGTCCTGGCAGCGGCAAGAGCTGCTGGCTGCCGCCGAACGTCTGCGCGCCGACGGCCACGCGAACGCCGCGATCGCAGCACTCGTGGACCTGCAGACGCGCCACGAACTGCCGCGCGAAGAGCGCACGCGGGCCAGATTGGCCTTGGCGCGGGCGCACAACGACGTCGCCGCGGAACGGTTGTTCGCCGGAGATCGCCAGGGTGCCGAGGCGGCAGCCCGGCAAGCCCTCGCCGTCGCCGCCGCGCACGACCGCGACGGCGCCCTGCACTTGTTCGACGAAGTCGAGGACTTCGCCCCTTGGCAATGGCAGTTGGCGCGCGCCCGCGCGCTCGTGCCCCCGCCACCCTTGCCACCGGGCCACCAGCTGCGCTGGCCGGTGCTGGTCCCGTTCGTGCGCGACGACCTGCGCAGCGGCAGACCGGCACACGTCGTCCTGGCCGGCCTGGCCGTGGCCAAGGGCGAAGCTGCGTTCACCGGTTTGGCCGATGCGGAACGCGCTGCCGCGTTCGAACCGTGCGTCGTCGCCGTCGCCAACCTCGTCGCCGCAGGCGATGTCGCCGTGGCGGCGCAATGGCCGCTGCAATGGACCGGCCGCGACCACGACACCTGGTGGAGTCCGGCGCTGGAAGTGCGGCTCGCCGACCTCGCGACCGCGGGCGAGCGCCCCGAACTGCAGCGGGCCGTGGCCTTGCAGCTGCTGTGCCGCCTTGCGGGGCTGCCGGCCCCGGCCACGCCTTCTGCATCGGACGCCACCGTTGCGCCGGCGTTGGTCGCCGCGTGGCGCACCTGGCAGTCCCTGCCGATCGAGGATCGACTGCGGGCGCGGGTCGATTGGCTGGTCGGCGCCATCCGGCAGCCGGAGCACCGGCTGTCGGAAACCGCAGCTTCGCTGCTGCCGACGCTGCGCAGCTGGCTGGGGCCGGTGGTGCCCGAGGCGGACCCACAGGCCTGGTGGACGACGCAACGCGCCCAGCCGTACGCGCAGCTGCTGCGCAACGGCCTGCAGTTGCAGGACGCGGCAGCGTTCGAGGTGGTCACCTTGCTCGACCGCTCGGCGACCAGCCCCGAATCCGAAGCGATGCTGTGGCGGCAACTGGCGTGGCTCGCAGTGCCTGGCGCCGCCCCGTTGCCGATGATCGCGGCTCGATCGACGCTCGGCGGGGGGCAATGGCGGCAGCGGGTGCTCGATGCGGCGGGCGTCGCCGAATCGGCTCGTCACGTCGTGCGCGCCGCCGTGCTGCGGTTCGACGATGGCTCGCCCGTGCCGCAGCTGGTCGCCCAGGCGGTCGTGCCAGCGCGCGTCGGTGCGCCGTTGCAGATCGCACTCGGCACGTTCCTGGCCGACACGCCGATCCTCTCGCTCCGCGACAACATGGCGGACGAGTACCTGCGCACCGAGCACCGGTTGCCATGGCATCGGCCGGAGCACGAAACCTGGCCGCTGTCGCCTCGGTTCGGCGAGTGTCGAGCCGAGCTGCGCGGCGAGTTGGCGCTGGATCGCGAGGGACTGCGGTTCGAAGGCCGCGGATCGTTGGCCATCGGCTTGCCGGACAGGTTCGGTGCGGATGCCCTGGCGACACCGCGGCGGGTCTGGTTGGGTGGAGCGGCGAGTTGGGACGGGCGGACGGTGATCTGGGACCGGGGCCGGCGCCGCAGCACGTTCGTGTGCCTGGCGCACGTCGGCGAGGAGTCCGGCGAAGCCGCCTGGGCCCTCGAGGACTGGCGACTGGCCGTCGTGCGGGGGCTGCAGGCTGCGGCGAACGCGCCGGCGGGTGCCTTGCAGCAACGGTTCGTCGATTGGTCGACGCCAGCGTGGTGGTCGATGCCCGAGGCCGCTGCGGCCCTGCAACAGCTCGACCGGGCGCAACCGTCGTCGTCGATCGAGCACCATCGCACGGCCGCGTTGGCGATGGCCGGGGTGCTGCTGGCCGCGCCGGCGCGCCGCAGCGCTGGCCCATCGCGCGGGCAGCTGCCGCAGCACGTGCGCATTGCGCTGGGCACGCCGGCGCCGGCGGTGCGCGACGCCGAGTTGGCGGCGTTGGTCGCGCAGTCGGATCGGGTGTGGACCGCGGCGATGGCATCCAACCTGCAGCGCGGCGCGGCGGCCGCCGGGTTCGCGCTGCCGCCGCAACTGGCGCAGGAACTGGCCGAGACGCAGGCTTGGCCGGCCGTCCTGTCGGCAATCTGGAAGTCGGATCGGCAGGGCTTGCTGTGGTTGCTCGTCCTGCTGGTCGTCGCGGTGGTGGCCTACCCGCCGGCCAGGAATCGGGCTGCCGCGATGGGCTGGCGGGCAGTCTGGTTGATCCTGGCGAGCATGGGGCTACGGGTGCAGATCGGTGGCGTGATCTGGACGCCGACGTTCTTGTTGCTGTCGGTGGCGCTGCTGGTGGCCCTCGCTGGTGCCCCAAACCCGTGGCGCCGTTGGCATTGGTCGCGGTGGCTCGGCTTCGCGTCGTTCGGCGTCGCCGTCTTGTCGAGCGTGGTGGCGTGGCTCGGGTTGGCGATGCTGCCGGTCGACTGGATGGTGATGGCCTTGCTCGGCACCTGGTTGCTCGTCCGCGGCGACGAGAGCTCGGTCTGGGCGGCATGGCGCACGTCGCGCGCGGCGGCGCGGCGGCCGTTGGGTCGCTGTTCGACGGGTAGGCGCCTGGGTGGTGGGTGAGAGCCACGGGGTTCGCTGTGGC
>DAIMFJ010000159.1:0-5955 GCA_036724695.1 Planctomycetota bacterium | reverse complement strand
GTATCCAATAAATGGCAGGTCACTGATCCCGATCGGTATCAGTGACCTGCCATTTCTTGGATCCTGTGTGCAGTCGAAACAGGTCTTCCCGATCGGGAACGCATGACTGCGCTGCTTGCCTTCATCTCTGGTTTGCACTCGCACGTGACTCGCGGCTGCCGTGAACCCCCCAGGTTTCGGAATCGGGAGAAACATCCGCGACGGTTCTGGAATCCACGCGGTGGCCAGCGATGTTGGCAGGGCCATGAGGCCTGCCAGCCCAGTCGAGCGTCGTCGCCAGGTCCTTGCGCTGTCGGTGATGGTTGCCGCAGTCGCGCAGTGCACGCTGCCGCCGGCACCTGCCACCAGCGTCGACGACCTGCAAGCCGGCGACTGGCAGCATCGCAACCGCGCCGCGGCCGAACTCGCCACGTCAAGGCCGGCAGCTGCGCGATTGCTCGCCATCCTTGCCGACGGCTCCGACCGGTACGAACCTCCGCCGGCAGGCCCAGGTTGGCCGCTGGGCGGGGGAAGTGGATTGGACCGGGTGCTGGACCTGGAGCGGCGCCTGCGCGATGTCGTCGCGCTGCCGCCCCAGCGGGCCGCGGCACCGCGAATCCTGCGCACCGCGAAGGACCTCGTAGTGCCCTTCACGCCACGCCAACTGGCTCTGTGGTTGGCCGGCGAATCCGGGGTCGACCCCGGTCTGCTGGCCGCGGGTTCCGCCACCTTGCTGCGGACCGGCACCTGGGCGGAGCAAGTCGCCGCAGCCGACCGTCTCTGGCAACTGGGCCAGGCGGCGGCCCCGCAGCGCCGGGCAGCATGGGGTGATCCCCGGACGGCTGCGCCGCTGGCGCATACGGCCGCGCTGCACGCGGGCCTCGCGGGCGCCGAACTGGCGGCCGCGCTGGCGCTGCCGGACTCGCCAGCGAAGACGGCGATCCTGGAGCAGCTGCGCGCAGCGGACTGTGCCGCGACCCCAGCCCTCGCTGCCGCGCTGCTGTCGTGCTACCTCGACGCGGAGCCAGCGAACAGTCGCCTGGCAGGGCGCCAATACCTCGACGCAGGGCTCGGCGTGCTGCCGGAGTTGCTGACGGCCTGTGACGACCCGCGCCGCCGGGCGCGGGCCGTGGCCTTGTTGTTGCGACTTGGGCCAGCGGCTCGACCAGCCGGAGAGAAGTTGCTGGCGATCTTCATCGACGACGCCGTGGACGGCGCCTCCCGTTCGCTCGCGGCGCTGTCGCTCGCCGCGATCGGTGCCGACGCCGAGCTCGCCGAGCGGACTGCGCAAGCCATCCTGCAGCGGTTGGAGAAGTGGACGGTCCGGCCGCTCATCGGCGAAGCCCTGTTGCTCGCACTCGGTGGCTTGCGAGCTGGTCTGCCGGCCGACCTGCCAGCAAGACTCGCCGACCTCACGCGCCGTCCAGCGGCCCACTCGCCGTTGGCGTCGTTCCACGCGTTGGTTCGCCTTGGTGCGGCGGATCGGCTGACCGACGCCCAGCTGCTCCGCATTGCCGGGCGCGATGGCGCGGGTTGGAGTGTGGCCCGGGCGGTGATCGCGCGAGGTGCAGCAGGCCTTGGCGTGCTGGTCCCCCTGCTCGAGAAGGGGGTCTGGGCGGACGACTTCGCCGCGGCGATCGCCATCCACCTTGCCCCCGAGGCGCGTCGATGGCTCGGTGGCAGTTCGACCAGGCTGCAGCTCGCCGGCGCGCGGGGTCTGGCGCACCTTGGTGCACGGGCTGGCGTCGACGAGTCCGTGCTGCGGGGCCTGCTCGCCAATGACGATCGAGAACTGCGGCGTCAGGCGGCGCGGATCCTGGCCCAGCAGATCGGCGGTGCGGACGTCCTGGACCAGGCTGCGGCGGTGCTCGGCAAGGGCCCGGAACTGCTCGGGCTGCTGCTCGAGTCGCGGCTGGTCGAGGCCGAGCGGCAGGCGCGCGTGCTGGCGCTGCTGCGCGATGGGCCAACCTGGTGGTGGCACCACGAGGTGCTGTCGGACGACGTTCGGCATACAGTCGCGGTGACGTTGCTCGCCGCCGACCCGCACCACCAAGGCGCCTTGGCGGCCCTGGCCCGGGTAGGAGCGCGCGAGGCTCGCGAACGGGAGTGGCTGGCCGCGGCATTGCGCGAACGCCCGACACCAGCTCTGCTCGCCGGCCTCGCCGAGGGGCCACCCCTGCCGTCGGATTGGCTGCCTGCAGTCCAATCGTTGGTGCGTGAGCAGGGCGACGCGGAGGAGCTGCGGCTGGCTGCATCGGCGATCGAGTGCCTCTGGCGCCATCGCTAGGGAAATCCCCGCGCCGCGCGGCCGCCGAACGACAGTCGCGGCACCGTTTCGGCCACAATCTCGCGTCGCTCCGCCCCTCGTCCTTGACCGGCCCGTCGCTCGCCCGACGATCTCGCCGTTCCGTTCCACCTCCGACTCCGCGACCACCGACCACGCGATGACCGCCAACGCCCCGACGCCGCTGAAGTTCCTCGGCCAGGCCCTGTCCGCGCTGCGCAATCTCGGCTTGCTGAAGGCCGAGCCGGCGCCGGCACCGATCGTCGCACTGATCGACCGCATCGCCTACCTCGAGCCCGAGAAGGCCGCGGCGATCGCGCGCACCCTGTCGCAGGCGACGCTGTTCAACGAAGTGGTCCGCGACCAGATCCAGGCGATGAAGATCGCCGAGCGCTACCAGACGATCACCGCGTCGTTCGACTCGATCCGCAACGACGCCAAGAGCATGGTCGACCAGATGAAGGACAACCGCATCGACACCTTCGAGCGGCTGTCGAACATCTGGATGAAGGTGACCCGGGGCGACATCCCGTCGCGCTTCGCGAAGATCAAGTCGACCTACCTCGAGGTCGCCAAGGACACCAAGGACCAGATCCAGCGCGAGCAGACCATCCTGCAGGCCTACGCCGACTTCCGCACCGCGCTCAAGCAGGCGCAGGTGCTCGGCTTCGAGCTGCTGCAGCGCGCCGAGGCGTCGGTGGCGACCAAGAAGCAGCACCTCGACCAGGCGGCTGCGGCGCTGGCGGGGTTCGCTGGTGACGACCAGGCCGCCAAGGCCCAGCTCGAGTTGACTCGCGATCTGGCCCTGCAGGCCTTGCAGGCCGAGGACAAGCGTTACCAGATCGCCAAGGACCTCGCCGAGAACCTGTCGATCGCGTACGGCACGACCGAGGTGGTGATGGCGCGCATCGCGCAGATCACCGACGCAAAGGAACGGGTCTACTCGCAGTCGGTGACGTTCTTCGGCACCAACGAGACGGTGTTCACCGCGCTGGCGGCGTCGTTCACCGGCATGCACGGCCTGCACGAGAGCACGCAGACGCTCGAGGCGATGAAGCAAGGCATCAACAAGAGCCTCGAGACGCTCGGCGAGGTCGGCACCGAGATCCAGGAAGCGGCGCTGCGCGCCGGCTACGGGCCGACGATCCGCGCCGAGTCCGTCGCGCGCCTCGTCGACGCGGTGGTCGGCTACCAGGAGCGCAGCCTGTCGATCATCGACGAGATGCGCACCCTGAGCACGCAGAACGAACGCGAGCTGACCGCCGCCGTCGAGAGCGGCAAGCAGCGGCTCGTCGCCCTCACCGACCGCACCGCGGCGCTGCCGGCGCCCAAGCGCGCGTGAGTGCGTCGGCCGCCGGGGGGGCCGCGGTCGGGCCCGCTGCCGCGAACCCTGCCGAGGCCCCGGTCGCGCTCGACCGGGTCATGCTGGCGATGGACGTCGTCGACACGTTGCGTCACCAGCGCGACCTCGTCGAACGCGAACTCGACGGCGAACGGCGCCAGCGTGAGCTGATCGCGCGCGTGCAGGCGCTGTACGAATCGCAGGGCATCGACGTGCCGGCCGAGGTCGTCGCCGAGGGCGTCGCCGCGCTCGAACAGGACCGCTTCGTCTACACACCGCCGCCGCGCACGTTCGCGGTGCGATTGGCCGAGATCTACGTCGAGCGCGGCCGCTGGGCCAAGTACGGGCTGGTCGTGCTGCTGCTGCTCGGCACGCTGTGGGCGGCGATCGCGGTGCCGAGCCACTTGCAGCGGCGCGCGCTGATCGATCGCTACACCGCCGACGTCGCCCGTGTCGAAGCCGCCGTCACCGAGCGCCTGCGCGATGGCCGCAGCCTCGAGGCGGCGTTCGCCCGCCTCGCCGGCGAGGCGTTGGTGGCGCCGCAGGACCAGCTGCTCGAGCTCGCCGAACGCCACCTCGCCAACGGGCTCGGTCGCGCCGAGGCGGCGCAGGCTGCGCTGCAGGCCTTGCCGGCTGGCGACGCCTATGCCGACGCCCAGCCGCGCGGCGACGCCGCACTGGCGGGTTGCCGACGCGAGGTCGAATCCGCACAGGACGAACTGGCCGCCGCGCAACGGGGCCTGCAGGCGATCGAACGGCATCGCGAACTGGTCGCACGGTTCGCCGCGGCGCGCGGCCGCGTGGCCGCGGCCCAGCCGGCGGCTGCGGACCAGCCACGTCTGGACGCGGCCGCCAGCGCCGTCGCGGCCGCGTTGCAGACCACCGACGTCGGTGCCGCCGAGGCGGCGTTGACGGCGTTCGTCGCGCAGATCGACCGGTTGCTGGCCGGCCGCCAGCGCCAGGCCGAACTGCAGGCCCGACTCGCCGCGGCGACGGCCGTGCTGGCCGGGGTCGACGTCGAACCCGCGGCGCAGGGCGAGCTGGACACCTTGCGCAGCAACGTGGGGGCGGCGCTGGTCGCCGGCGACAGCCAGGGCGCCGCCGAGCGGCTCGAGCAACTCGAGGCCCTGGTCGCGGTGCTCGATCGCAGCTACCAGCTGCGCATCGTCTCGCGCCCGGAGGACCGCAGCGGCGTCTGGCGCTACCAGGACGACCGCAGCAAGCGCAACTACTACATCATCGTCGAAGCGGTCGACGCGCGCGGCGCGGTGCTCACGTTGCCGATCCTCGACGAGGAGAAACAGAAGGTGCGCAAGGTGCGTCGCTTCGGCGTGCGCGTGCCGTTCGAGGTCTACGAACGGGTGCGTGCCGACAAGATGGACAACAACCTGATCGACGACGTCGTGTTCGGCAGCAAGCGCCGCGGGGCGCGCGAGCCGGAGTTCCGCTTCCCGGTGGCCGGTGGCTTCCTCACGGAGTGGTGACCATGCAGAGCGGTGGCAACGTGTTCCGGCGGATCGAGCAGCAGGTCGGTGCCGCGCAGCAACGCCTCGACCACGCCACGCAGCAGGCGGAGCGGGTGCGGGCCGAGCTGGCGGCGAACCGCAGCCAGGAGACCCGGTTGCTGGCCGAGCTCGCCCGCGTTCGGCTCGGCGAGCTCGACGGCGATCGCGTGCGCGAGCGCCTCGACCACAGTGATCGCGAGGCGCTGGCGATGCTGGCGCAGCGCGACCAGGAACTGGCGCGGCTGACACAGGCCGGCCAGGACGGAGCCCGGCAGTTGGTGGCGCTGAACGCCGAACTCGACGCTGCTGTCGCGGCGCGCGAGGCCGCCCACACCGCCCGCGAGGAGCGCATCGCCGCGACCATGCAGCGCCTGGCCGGCGACGACGACTGGGCCGCACAACGGGGCCATGTCGAGTTCACCGCCCAGAAGGCCGCCCGCGCCGCCGAGAAGGCCCAGCTGGCGGCCGAGGACCGCGATGGCAAACGCAAGCCGTACGAGCGCGACAAGCTGTTCGCGTACCTGTGGCGGCGCCGCTACCGCTTCCCGCAGTATCGCGCGCTGCCGCTGTTCGCGACGCTCGACGCCTGGGTGGCCGGTTTGTGCGACTACGACCGTGCGCACCGCGACTACGCGATGCTGCTCGAGATCCCCGAGCGGCTCGGGGCGCATGCGACGGCGTTGGCCGACGAAGCCAGACGCGAACACGAGCGGCTGGCCGCGATCGAACGGCAGGCGCTCGACGCCGACGGCGAGCCGGCCTTGCGGCAGGCGCTCGAACAGGCGCAGCGGCAGGGTTCTGTCTGGGGCCACGGCGGCTATCTGGCGCCGGACTGGAGCGCCGAC
>DAIMFJ010000158.1:0-11293 GCA_036724695.1 Planctomycetota bacterium | reverse complement strand
GGTCGGCGCCGCCGATGCCGGCGGGCCCTCGGCACCCGAAACGGCCGCGGACGAGCCCGAGCGGAGCGCCGCCGGCGCGCCGCCGCCGGCGGTGGCGGATGCGCCGGCCGAGCCCTCGGCCGACGCTCCGACCGACCAGGTCCCGCGGCTCGTCGAGCAACTGCCGGAGGAGCTGCGCGAGCCGCTCCGCCAGGCCCTCGCCGGTTGTGCGCATGCCTGCCAGATGCTCGGGCTCGCGGTGCCGGATTGGCGCGTGTCGCGCATCACCCTGGCCGACGCGCGTGAAGTGATCGCGCGCGAAGCGGAGCTGCGACGCCGCTCCCTGGCCGCGGCAGCGGCCATGGATCGCGAACTGCAGACGCGACTCGAAGCGAACCCCGGGCTCGGCGTGCAGTTCGCCGCTGCGGAACGTGCCGAGCGCGAAGCGACGCTGCAGGCTCGCTACCCGGGGTGGCCGGACGGCTACGTGTACATCGAGGAATCGGACGCCGGCACCGTCCGCATCCTGGCCGTGCTGGTTGCCGACGATCCGATCCTGCGCGAGCTCGAGCGCGAGGTGCACGCGACGAGCGGGGAGTATGCGTGGGTGGTGCGATCCGGGTATCGCCTGCTGCTTCGTCCATGACGGCCGGTGGGCGTCGGTTCCGCCGACGCTCGCCCGGACCTGGAGGGCGGGCTCCGGCTAACGCCGCCGCTGCAGGTCGAAATCGCGCATCTCGCGTTCGGTCTCGGCGAACAGATCCTCCGCCAGCTCTGGCGAGATCTCGTCCGGCGGCGCCACCAGGACGCTGCGCGCCAGCGCCTGTTGCAGCGCCACGCGCCGTTCGCCGGTGGCATGGCTTGCGGCGTGCAGCAGCCAGTCCCAGCGCCAGACCGGTTGCAGGGCCGCCAGCGTCAGGCTCAGCAGCAGGGCGACGAACGCCACCTGCCACGGTCGCCGGCTCGCCGCCGCTTCGCGCGTCGGCGACAGGAACCAGAACGTCACCAGAAACCCCGCCAGCAGGCCGCCGATGTGGCCGGTGTTGCTGATGAACGGGATCACGAAGCCGATCGCGAGGTTCACTGCGATCGTGCCGAGCAGCCGCCGCGGCCCTTCGAAGTCGAGGAACGCGAACAGGTGCCGCCCGCTGCGCATGTTCCACGCCAGCAAGGCGCCGAGCATGCCGAACAGAGCACCCGAGCCGCCGATCACCGGCTGCAGTTCGTGGTACAAAAGGCAGATCGCCAGGTGGCCGCCGAGTGCCGACACCAGGTACAGGATCGCGAAGCGCACGCTGCCCATCGTGCGTTCGAGGGCCGGGCCGACGCTGACCAGCATCGACAGGTTGAACACCAGGTGGATCAACCCGCCGTGCAGGAACGCGGCACTGAACAGCCGCCAGGTCTCGCCGATCGCGACGTCGCGCGGCGTCAGCCAGCCCCAGGCGTCGAGCTGGCGCGAGTCGGCCGTCATGCCGAACGAGCCGGTCAGCAGCGCCAGCGTCAGGTACGCGAGCGCCACCAGCATCGTCACCGGGATCTCGTCGGCCTTCTGCCAGAGGTCCTTCATGCGCGCCTCCGGGTCCAGCTGCGCAGGCGCGCCAAGGCGCGGAACCAGTTCTCCTCGGGCGACAAGCGGCGCTCGGGGCGCGCCGCGATCGCCTGCAGCAGGCTGGTCGCCGCCGGCGTCTGGCCAGCCCCGTCGAGGGCCAGCGCGTGCCAGTAGCGGCTCTTGTAGCCGCCGCCGTGGCGCTGCTCGTGCTGCTCGAACCCCGCCAGCGCCGCGGCGTGCTGGTCGCGCAGGTCGGCGCAGCGTGCCGCGTACAGCAGCGCATCGCCGAACGCGTGGCCGGGCTCGAGTGCCTCGGCGTTCGCAAAACAGTGCGCGGCGTGCGGCAGGTGCCCCAGCGCGAACAGCGTCAGCCCCAGCTGGTGGTGGGTGGCAGCCGCGCGCGGGTCGAGCTCGAGCGCGGCGATCAGGTGCTGGAGCGCCAACGCATGCTCGCCGCGCGACCGCGCCAGCCGGCCGACCTCGAGGTGACGCTGCGCCGAGGCGAAGTGCTGCAGTTCGCCCAGCGCGCGCAGCAGCGGACCACGGTCGCTGCCAAGCGAGCGGCGCAGGGCGTCGAGCTTTAGGCGGAACCAGGCGGGCACCGGCGGCAACAGCAGTGCGGCGAGGGCGGCGCCGAGCAGACCCCAGAGCAGCACGGCGACGACGATCGAAGTTGTCGTGCGCACGGTCGCGACGACGGCTTCGGGATCCTGTTGCGAGGCGAGCCAAAGGCCCGGTGGGATGGCGACGACCAACCAGACCAGCGCCAACGCGACGCGTTCGCCGGCGCCGCGGGTCGGCGCCGTGGTGGTCGGCAGCTGCGGCAGGCCGCGGAGCGCTTCGTCGCCGTCAGCCATCGTGCCGCACGAACGTGCCCCGGTCGCGGTCCTTCTGCACGCCGGGGAACGCCAGCACGCGGTTGTGCATCGCCACGTAGACGCCCGGCGGCATCACCTGCACGGCCAGCAGGGCCTCGGTCAGGTTCTGCGGCGCGTCGCTGTTGCGCATCACGTACGGCCGCATCGCGCCGGTCAACACGATCGGCACGCGCGGCCGGCCGAGCAGCGCATGGATGCGGTCGCCGGTGACCGCCAGCCGGTCGGTACCGTGCACGATCACCACGCCGGCGTGCGTCTCGGCCAGCGAGCCGGCGGTGCGCGCGATCAGGTCGTGGTCCTGCGGCGTCATGTCCAGGCTGTCCTTGTTCATCAGCGGCACCCGGACGATCTCGACGCCGAACAGCTGCAGGCTCGCCAGCACGACGTCGAGCACCGAGGCGCGGTTGTCGAGCACGCCGGCCAGTTCGTCGTAGGTCTTCTCGATGGTGCCACCCGTCGAGATCAAGGCGATGCGGAGCTTGGCGAACACCCCGGCAGCATCCCTGCCGTGGGGCCCGACGGCAAGGATGGTCCGGCGCCGGCGATCCGACTTGCATCGCCAGCCGTACTTGGTACCAAGGCTGGCGATGAACTGGGCTCCCACGGTGGCGATGGCGCTGGTCGGCGCGCTCGTGCTCGGCACGCTGGCGCGGCGGCTCGGGCAGTCGCCTCTGCTCGGCTACCTGCTGGCCGGGATCCTGATCGGCCCGTACACGCCGGGGTTCATCGGCGACGCCGAACTGGCGCGCCAGCTCGCCGACGTCGGCGTCGTGCTGCTGATGTTCGGCGTCGGCCTGGGCTTCTCGTTCCAGGATCTGCTGGCGGTGCGTCGGCTGGCGGTGCCCGGTGCGCTGCTGGCCAGCGGCGCGGTCGTGGTGTTCGGGACGTTGCTCGGCATGGCCCTCGGCTGGCCGCTCGGCGGCGGCGCGGTGCGCGGCATGACCGAACTCGGGCTGTTGGCGGCGGCGCCGGGCCGCATCGCGGGCGGCTGGGCGCTGGGCGAGGACCTGATCACGGTCGTGCTGCTGGTGGTGCTGCCGGCGTTGGCGCCGAGTGCCGATCCGGCGGCGGCCGGACCGCTGTGGCAGGCGGTGTTGCTGAGCCTCGGCAAGGTCGCAGTGCTGGCCGCCGTGGTGATGTGGGGTGGCGGCAAGGTGGTGCCGTACCTGTTGGCGCTGGTGGCGCGCGCGCAATCGCGCGAACTGTTCACGCTGGCGGTGCTGACGGTGGCGCTCGGCGTCGCCTTCCTGGCCGCCGAGGGTTTTGGCGTGTCGATCGCGCTCGGTGCGTTCCTCGGCGGCATGGTGGTGGGGCGCTCCGACCTGGCGCACCAGGCGGCGGCCGACGCGTTGCCGATGCGCGATGCGTTCGCGGTGTTGTTCTTCGTGTCGGCCGGCATGCTGTTCGATCCTGCGGCGGTGTTGGCCCAGCCGCTGGCGGTGGTGACGGCGCTGGCGGTGGTGCTGGTCGTCAAACCGGCGGTCGCGGTCGTCTTCCTGCTGTGGCGACGCCAGGCGTCGCGGACCGCGTTCTCGGTCAGTGCCGGGATCGCCCAGGTCAGCGAGTTCTCGTTCGTGCTGGCGGCGTCGGCGACCGCGCTCGGCATCCTGCCGCCCGGCGGCCGCGACCTGGTCCTGGCGACTGCGCTGTGCAGCATCGCCGCGAGCCCGATCCTGTTCCGCGGCGTGCCGTTCCTCGACCGCTGGATCTCGCAGCGGCCCGGCTATGCCGAGCGGCAGGCCAGGCGCAGCGCCGAACTCGCCGAACTGCGGCCGGCGGTCGCCGGCGGCCTGCAGGACCACGTCGTGCTGGTCGGCTACGGACGCGTCGGCAGCGTGCTCGGCGGCTTCCTGCAGGCGCGTGGCGTGCCGTTCGTCGTCGTGGACAGCGACCGGGCGCTGGTCGAGCGACTGCGGGCCGGCGCGGTGCCGGCGTTGTTCGGCGACGCCTGCAGCCCGGTGTTGCTCGACCGCGCCGAGGTGCAGCGCGCCAAGGTGCTGGTGCTCACGGCGCCGGACCCGGTGTCGCAGCGGCTGGCCATTGCCCACGCCCGGTCGGTGCAGCCGGGCATCCAGACCCTGGTCCGGGTGCACACCAGCAGCCAGTTCGACGAACTGAGCGCGCAGCCCGGCGCGCGGCCGGTGCACGCCGAGCGGGAGCTCGGCCTGGCGATGGCCCGGCAGCTGCTCGAAGCGCTCGGCGCGACGCCGATCGAAGCCGAGGCGACGGTCCTCAGCACCGCGCGCGGGGCCGGCGGGCGCGACCGGCCACCGCGGCTGTTCGAGATCCAGGTGCCCGACGGCGGCGCCGTGGGCGGCCGGAAACTCGCCGAACTGCGCTTGCCGGCGGCGGCCCTGGTGGTCGCCGTGGTCCGCAACGGCAGCCACCTGGTGGCACGCGGGCCGACGATGCTCGAACCGGCCGACATCCTGCTGGTGTTCGCGACCGGGGAGGACGCCCAGGCCGTCGAGCAGCTGGTGCGGCAGACCGCCGAGGCGGCGGCCGGCGACGCGCCGCAACGTGCGTGAGACCGGCGGCCGCTTGCGGTACAACCGCGCCGTGCCCGTCTCGTCACCCGTCCGCTCGCTGCCAACGGCCGTTCCGCCGCGGGGGAGCGCATGACCGCTCCGTTCCTGGTCCGGCTGCCCGACGCCGCGGCCCTGCAGCAGATGTTCACGCTGCGCTATGGCCCACCCGAACGGCTCGGCTGGGGGCCGCGGTTGCGCCTGGCCTACGACTACCACACGCCGGACGACTGGTACGAAGCGCTGCTGGCCGGTCTGGTCGTGCCGGGCACCGCTTGGCTCGACAGCGGTTGTGGTCGCAACCTGTTCCCGAGCAACCCGCGGCTCGCCGATGCGCTGGCCGGGCGCGCCGCGCGGCTGGTCGGGCTCGATCCCGATCCGACGCTCGACGAGAACCCGTGGGTGCACGAGAAGGTGCGCGGTTCGCTCGACGACTACGACGGCGGCCAGCAGTTCGACCTGGTGACGCTGCGCATGGTCGCCGAGCACATCGCCGCGCCCGAGCCGTGCGTACGGGCGATCGAACGCGCGCTGCGGCCCGGTGGGGTGGCGGTGATCTACACGGTGTTCGGCGGCTCGCCGATGCCGCTGCTGACGCGGTTGGCGCCGATGGGCCTGCGCCACGTCGTCAAGTCGTTCCTGTGGGGTACGCAGCCCAAGGACACCTTCCCGACCTGCTTCCGGATGAACACGCGCGGCCGGCTGCGGCGGTTGTTCGTCGGGGTCGGCATGCGGGAGGAGCAGTTCGTGCGCCTCGACGACTGCCGCACCTTCGCGCGGTTCCGCGGCCTCTGCGAACTCGAGCTGAGGTGCCGCAGCTTGTGCCGGGCAGTAGGTTTGCCCTATCCAGAGCACTGTCTGTTGGGGATCTACCGCAAGCCGTGAAGTTCGTCGACTACTACACCACGCTCGGCGTGAGCCGGACCGCGACGCCTGACGAGATCAAGCGCGCCTACCGCAAGCTGGCCAAGGAATGGCATCCCGACCGTCATCCGCCGCACGAGCGGGCCGCGGTCGAGACGAAGTTCAAGGCGATCGCCGAGGCCAACGAGGTGCTCAGCGACCCGGAGAAGCGCAAGCGCTACGACCAGCTCGGCGAGCACTGGCGGCACGGGCAGGACTTCCAGCCGCCGCCGGGCGGCGGCGGCGGGCGCACGATCGATCCGGAGGAGTTCGCGCGCATGTTCGGCGGCCGGCCGGGGGCTGGCGGCGGGGGCTTCTCGGACTTCTTCGCGCAGATGTTCGGCGACATGTTCGCCGGGCAGGGCGGGTTCGGCGGGGCTCGTGGCGGTCGCCGGGCGGCGCCGCGCGGCCAGGACGTCGAAGCGACGATCGCGGTCGACGTCGGGCTGGCCCTGCGCGGCGGCAAACGGCCGTTCGCGATCCAGGTCGCGGTGCCGTGCGGCACCTGCGACGGCGAAGGGCGGCTCGCCGCGGGCGCGTGCCCGGCGTGCGGGGGCCTCGGCTCGACGCGCGGCCAGCGCAACGTCGAACTGACGATCCCGAAGCTGTCGCGCAACGGCCAGATGCTGCGCTTGCGCGGCCTCGGCGAACCCGGCCAGGGTGGCGCGGGCGATCTGTTGCTGCGGCTCGAACTGGTCGGCGACGACACGTTCCGCATGCGCGGTGACGACGTCGAGGCCGACGTCGTCGTCGCCCCGTGGGAAGTCGTCGACGGCACGGCGATCGAAGTCGAAGTCGCCGATGGCGTCGCGACGGCGCGCATTCCGGCGGGGACCCGGCCGGGGCAGCGGCTGCGGCTGCGTGGGCAGGGGCTGCCGAAGTTGGATGGCACGCGCGGCGACCTGTATCTGGTGGTGCGCATCGGCCTGCCCGAGCCGCTCGGCGAACGCCACAAGGAGCTGCTGCGCGAGCTCGGCAAGGCCGACGGGGTGGCGGGGGGCAAGGTGCGCGGCGGCGCGGCGCGCTGAGCGCGGGGCGGCCGCTGCGGAGTTCCCTTGTAGCGGGGCGTTGACGAGGCCACGATCGTCCGCACATGGCGCTCGCCACCCTAGAGAACATCCACGTCGCGATCGGCGACCGGCAACTGCTGCAAGGCGCGTCGTTGGTCGTCGGCGAGGGCGATCGCATCGGCCTGCTCGGCCCCAACGGCTGCGGCAAGTCGACGTTGCTGCGCATCCTGGCCGGTGAGTTGGTGCCCGATCAGGGGCAACGCACGCAGCAGCGCGACCTGCGGCTGGGGTTCCTGGCCCAGGAGCCGAAGCTGCCGGCCGGGGCGACCGTGCACCAGGCGGTCGTGCGGGGCATCGAAGGGCGCAGCGAGGTGCTGGCCGCGCTCGATCGGGTGCACGCCGCGCTGGCCGATCCGGCGACCACGCCCGAACGGCTCGACAAGCTGCTCGCCGAGCAGGCGCGGCTCGACGAGCGGCTCGAGCATCTCGGTGGCCACGACATCGACCACCGCGCCGACGCGGTGCTGCTCGGGCTCGGCATCGCCGATCCGACAGCGCTCTGCGACCACCTGTCCGGCGGGGAACGGCGCCGCGTCGCGATGGCGCGTCTGCTGGTCGGCGAACCCGACCAGCTGTTGCTCGACGAGCCGACCAACCACCTCGACGCGCAGGTGACGGCGTGGTTGGAGGACTTCCTGCTCGACAAGGGCCTGCCGCTGGTGATGGTCACGCACGATCGCTACTTCCTCGATCGGCTGGTGACGCGCACGGTCGAGTTCGACCAGGGCAAGCTGTACGAGTACGAAGGCGGCTACCGGGCCTACCTGGTGCAGCGCGCCGAACGGCTCGAGCGCGAGGCCAAGCACGAGTCGTCGCGGCTGAACATGCTGCGGCGCGAGACCGAGTGGGTCAAACGCGGCCCGCCGGCGCGCACCACCAAGGCCAAGGCGCGGATCGGGCGCTGGCAGCAGCTGGTCGACAACGCGCCGCCGCCGAGTGCGGCGGAGCTGGAGTTCATGATCCCGGAAGGACCGCGGCTGGGCGACTTCGTGCTGCGGGTGCGCGGGCTGGCGAAGCGGTTCGGCGACCGCGAGGTGATCCGGCCGTTCGACCTGGACATCGGGCCGGGCGAACGCATCGGCATCGTCGGCAAGAACGGCGCCGGCAAGTCCACGTTCCTGAAACTGTGCCTGGGGCAGCTGCAGCCCGATGCCGGCAGTGTCGCGATCGGGCCGACGGTGGTGTTCGCGACGATCGACCAGCAGCGCGCGGCGCTGTCGCCGGAGAAGACCGTGCTGCAGGAGGTCAGCAACGGCAACGACTACGTGTTCGTCGGCGGGCGCAGCATGCGCGTCGAGACGTTCCTGGAGCAGTTCCTGTTCCCGGGGGCGATGAAGCACGCGGTGGTCGGTTCGTTGTCGGGCGGCGAACGCAACCGCGTGCTGTTGGCGCGGCTGTTGTGTGCCGGTGGCAACGTGCTGGTGCTCGACGAACCGACCAACGACCTCGACCTGGCGTCGCTGCGCGCGCTCGAGGAGGCGTTGTTGGCGTTCCCGGGCACGGTGCTGTGCGTGTCGCACGATCGCTGGTTCCTCGACCGCATCGCGCAGCGGGTCGTCTACCAGGACGGCAGTGGCGAGGTGCGGATCCACGAGGGCGACCTGTCGCTGCTGCTCGAACGCCTGGCGCAGGAGCAGGCCGATGCGGCGGCGGCGCGCGCGGCGGCGGCCGCGAAGGCGAAGTCGGTGGCGGGCGTGGCGGCGCCGAAGCTGCGCAAGCTCAGTACGCGCGAACGCGGCGAACTCGAGGCGCTGCCGGGCCGCATCGAGGCGGCCGAGGCCGGGCTGGCGGCCGTCGATGCCAAACTTGCCGATCCGGCGCTGTACACGACCGGCACGGCGGCCGAGTTCGACCGTTTGAGCCAGCAGCGCGGGCAGCTGCAGGGCGAGCTCGAACAGCTCTACGCGCGCTGGACCGAGCTCGAAGAGCTGGCCTAGGCCCCGGCGCCCGGTCGCCGCGGGGCGCTGCAGCTGGCCGCGCGGATCGATTCCGTAAGTCGTTCCTCAGCCTGCAGTTCCGTTAGCGCGTGCGCATTTGGGACCGGGTGAGGTATGCGCAGCGGTCAGTTGGGGAGGGTGGGCGGCGTGAACGGGTGGTTGCCGGTCAGCGACTCGAGGAAGGCGACCAGTTGGTCGAGCTCGGCGTCGGTCAGGTTGCGGTTGGCGAGCAGCGGGTCCTTGTGGGGGTTGTCGAGGCCGCCCTTGGCCATCAGGGCGACGGCTTCGCGCAGGGTGGCGACGCTGCCGTCGTGGAAGTAGGGAGCGGTCTTCTGGACGTCGCGCAGGGTCGGGGTCTTGAAGGAACCTGGCCTGGCGGCGTCGCCGAGCGCGTTCTTGGCGTTGGCGCCGAGGTCGGGGTTCTCCTTGGCCATGCCGATGCCGACGTTGTGGAACAGCTTGTTGGTGAACAGCGGTGGGGTGTGGCAGACGACGCAGCCGGCCTTGCCGAGGAACAGTTGCATGCCCTGTTGTTGGGCTTCGGTCAGCGCGCTCTTGTCGCCGGCCTGGTAGCGGTCGAAGTTGCTGTCGCCGCTGCGCAAGGAGCGCAGGAACGACGCCAGCGCGTGCACGATGGTGGTTTCGCTCGGTGGGGCCGAGAACGCCTTCGTGAAGGCCTCCTGGTAGGCCGGCACGGCCGCGAGGCGTTCGCTGACCACCTTGGGGTCGGCGCCGGTCTGGGCCTTCCAGGCCGCCAGCACGTTCGCTTCCAGGCCCTTCGCGCGGCCGTCCCAGTACAGGCGTTCGAGGTAGCCGACGTTGTACATGGTCGGCGAGTTGCGGATGTTCAGCTTGCCACTGTCCTGCGGCGAGAGCGCGCGGCCGTCGGTGAACGCCTGCTCGGGCAGGTGGCAGCTCGAGCACGAGGTCTTGCCGGTGCCCGACAGCCGCGGGTCGAAGAACAGCTGCTTGCCGAGCTCGGCTTTCGCCTCGGTCAGCGGGTTGTCGGCGGCTTCGACCAGTTGCAGCGACTCGTGGCCGCGCGGCGGCGTCAGCAGCGAGGTCTTGGTGGCGGCTGGACTGGAAGCCTGGTCCTGGCCGCAGGCAGCGACCAGGGCGAGCACGGGGAGCAGGCGGAAGAGCGGGTGCATGCCTGGGTTCTAGGGCGTAGACCCGCGCCGCGAAAGGCGGAGTTGCCCCGAAAGCCGGCTGCATCCGCAATCACCTGCAGCGCAACTCGTGGCTCAGCGCAGCCGGCGCAGTTGCCGCAACACCTTGCGTTCGTTCCGGTCGCGGCCCTCGGGGAAGCGCAGGCGCAGTTCGGCGAGCGGATCGCGGTCGACTCGCACCACGCCGAGCACCGGGTCGAACGCCGGGGCGGCGCCGACGTCGTCGCGCGACACACTGGCTTCGCTTGCCTGCACGGCGACGTTGCGCCGCACGGTGCGGGTGGCCAACGCCTGTTGCCGCTCGGCGTCGGCAGCCGCCAGGGCGTCGCGCTGGTCCTGTTCGGCGGCTTCGACCGCGGCGACGGTCAGGCCGTCCCGGTCGATGCGGTGCACCGAGGCCTTCGGCAGGCGCAGCGTGCCACCGGCGACCCGGACCTCGTAGAAGCCGTCGGCCTCACCGAGCAGCACACCGTGCACGAAGGCCGGGCTGGAACCTTCGGCGGCCTGCTCGGCCTTGGCCGGATCGTCGAGCCAGAACTTGTCGGCCTTGGCGGGCGCGCAGAGCACCATCGCCACCGTCGTCAGCATGAGGATGCGCATGGCACAAGGGTAGCACGCGACGTGCCGGGTGGGGGCGGAACGGCGACTGCAGCGTGACCTCGGCGACCTCCCAGGGCACACTGGCGGGCCCATGCACGCCTTGGCATCGGTGTTCTCGTTCCTGGTCGCCGCGCTGCCGCAGCAGCAGGAATCCGCGGCCGCGGTGTCCCTGTTCGACGGCCGCACGCTGGCCGGCTGGCACGGCGACCCCGCAGTCTGGAAGGTCGAGGACGGTTGCCTCGTCGGCTCGTCGGGCGACACCCCCGTCGCGGCGAACACGTTCCTGGTCTGGACCGGTGGCGAAGTCGCCGACTTCGAGTTCACCTGCGAGGTGCAGTTGACCGGCGACAACAACAGCGGCGTGCAGTACCGCAGCCAGCGCGTCGGCGAGTTCGGCGTCGTCGGTTACCAGGCCGACGTGCACCCGCGGCCGGAGTACCTAGGCATGCTCTACGAGGAGCGCGGTGCGGGCATCCTGTGCCGCAGCGGCCGGTTCGTGGCCCGCGATGCCGCGGGCGGAGTGCGGGACCTCGGGGCCGTGGCCGGTCCCCGGCAACTGGATCTCGCGCAGTGGCAGTCGCTGCGCATCGTCGCGCGCGGCAACCTGCTGCAGCACGAGTTCGGCGGACGTGTCACGGCGATCGTGCAGGACGATCTGGCGACGGCGCCGCGCCGCGGGG
>DAIMFJ010000157.1:9579-11321 GCA_036724695.1 Planctomycetota bacterium | reverse complement strand
CGAGTACACCGACGGCAACTGGCGACGGGTCGCCACCGTGTTGTTGGCCCTGCTGACGGTCACGGTCTTGACCGACCTCTGCGCCAACCTGGTGCGCCGGCAACTGCGCGTCGACCCCAACCACCCGCGGCGCAGTGGCAGCCGCTCCCGCGCGGCGACCGCGCGGCAGCGCGCGCTGGTCGCCGGCCTCCTGGTGGCAGCGCTGGTCGGCTCGCTCGCGGTGCTGCAGGAGCCCCTGGGGCGCGCCGCCGCCGAACTGCAACGCGTCGACTGGCAGTTCGTCGGCCGCTTCACCGGCGCGCTGGCGGTTCCCGACCTCTCCGTCGCCAACCTCACCGCCGTGGCGACCCACAGTGCCGCGCCGCTGGCGATCGGCGTGTTGGCGACGCTCGGCGGTGCTCTGCTCGCCGCGTTGCTGGCCTACCCGGCGTCGGTGGCGTTCCAGCTCGATGCGAGCCGCTTCACCGGTGAACGGCCGGCCGCGGTGACCGTCGTGCGGCGTTGGCTCGCCGTCGTCTTCGCGCGCGGTTTCGCGGTGCTGCTGCGCGGCGTGCCGGAGGTCGCCTGGGTGGTCGTGCTGATGGTGTTCTGGAAGCAGGGTGTCACGCCCTGCGTGCTGGCGGTGCTGCTGCACAGTGCCGGCGTGCTGCACCGCGTCTACACCGAGACCATCGACAACGTCCCCTACACGCGCCTCGACAAGGTCGGCAACGCCTGCCGCTCGCGCATCTTCCTCTACGGCGCCTTGCCGGCCGCGTTCCCCGACTGGCGCACGTACACGTTCTTCCAGTTCGAGGTCAACGTGCGGATCGGCATCGCGCTGGGCATCGTCGGCGCCGGCGGCCTCGGGGAGCGTTTCAAGGCCAACCTCGACTTCCGCGACTACGGGACCGCCAGCGCGTTCCTGTGGGCGATGGTCGTGCTGACGATCGCCATCGATCGCACCTCGCGCTGGTTGCAGCTGCAGCGCAACCGCTGCTGAACCACCGAGATCAGCCCTTGCCCTTGCGCAGGATGCCGAGCAGTTCGCGATCCAGTTCGCTGGTCTCCTGCGGCTTCTTGCCGTCCAGGCCGTCGAGCGCCCCCAAGGCGCCACCGAGCACGCGTTCGCGGGCCGAAGCCGCCCCGCCGTCGCCATCCTGGCCGTCGTCGCCGCCGAGCGCGCGGTCCAGCGCGCTGCGCCGCTGCTGGTCGTCGTCGTTGGCGTCGAGCGCCGCGAACGCCTCCTGCATCGATTCCTCGACGCTGAGCGCCGAACCGTGCAGCGCCGCCGTGCCCCCGGGTGCGGCCAGGATGCCGGCACTGCTGAGTTTGATCAGCAACTGGTAGACCTCGAACAGAGGCAGCCCGAGCACCGCCACCAGGCTGCGCGGCGAGGTGTCGCCGTTGATCTGCGACAGCAACTTGAGCTCGACGACCGACAAGGCCACGTCGCTCATCCGCGCGAACATGTCGGCCTTGGGTTCGAGCGGTGCCTCCGGATCCGGGAACACCGCCAGCATCTGCTTCCAGTCGTCGCACTGCTTGCTGCCCTCGAGCAGGATCGACGTGACTCCCAGGCGCAGGTCGTTCTCCTCGGCGAAGTCCGGCAGCTGCTCGAGCTGGCGGTAGTAGAACGCGTACGGCTGCGCCTCGCGCATGAACTCGAACAGGCTCTCCTTGCCGAACAGGCGCAGCGTCTCGCGCAGTTCGGCCTTCTTGACGTGGCCCTGCTCGGCCACCGCCAACAGCACCGGCGGCCC
>DAIMFJ010000157.1:0-9569 GCA_036724695.1 Planctomycetota bacterium | reverse complement strand
CCTGGGCGCGCGCGGCCTGCGCCTGCGTCACGACGTTCTCGGGGATCTCGCGGTGCCGCATGCTGTCGCCGGGCAACACCCGCCGACTCGGTTGGTGCGGGTCGAGGAAGTAGATCCGCCCTTCCTTCAGGTAGACGTCGAGGCGGTTGTCGGCCTTCTCGAGGCTCAGGCAGCCGAGATGCTTGCCGGCCGACAGCATCTGCATCACCTCCTCGACGGAGATGAAGTCGGTGCGCCCGGCGAAGTTGAAGTCCTTGGCCGCCGACTTCGACTGCAGCAGCACCTGGTCGAACGCGCGGGCGAACTCGGTCAACGTCGACACCGAGAACAGCAGACCCATCGCGAACTCCGCGGCGCGCTGGGCCGACACCTCGTCCTTGCCGCGCACCACCTGGTGCATGCCGCGCCGCAAGCGCGTGAACAGCAGTTCGCCGAGCAGGTCGCGGGTGTCGGACTTGGTGCCCTCCATGCGCAACTTCTTCTCGACCAGCTCGCGCACGCGGGCCAGCGTGTGCACGAACTCCTCCTCGTACCGCTCCTCGTTGCGGTCGACGAGGGCGTCGACGAGGTTGCCGATGCACTCCTTGAGTGCAGCGCGCGCCGCTGCGTTGGCGGACGCAGGTTGTTGCCTCGGAACGGACATGGGGCCCCTGCCTTTCTCGGCAGACCGGGCCGGCTGGCTTGACGCTCTGGAACCCATTCCGGGAACAAGCGTTGGCATCGGGGCCTGGGTTTCGCACGATCGCCAGCCGATAGGAGTCTGACCGCGGTCGGGTGGCCCGCCAGGAGGCGCGCCAGCGCACCGCCCAGCCCCCGCGAGGCCCGCCGTGACGACCACCCCCACCGACACCCACCTGGAAGCCGCGCGCGCGGTGCTCGCCGAGCTGCAGCTGACCGAATGCGAGTCGTCGCGCAAGCTGCCGTCGGGGCACCGCAGCTCGGTGGCGCTGGTCGGCGAAGGGCAGGGCGGCAAACGCTTCCTGCTCAAGTACTACATCCCGCCGGCCGCGACGACGATCCTGCCGGCCGGGCTGCGGGCCGACGACTTCCGGCGCCGCGAGGTCGGCTTCTACCGGTTGCTCGACAGCATCGACCCGGCCCGCCGCGAACTGCCCGCCCCGCGCACGATCCTGGTCGATCCGGGCGAACTGCCGGACTGGATCCTGCTCGAATGGCTGCCCGGCGCGGTCGGCCCCGCCGAAGAGGTGCTCGGCCTCGACCACGTGGTCGCCCTGCTCGACAAACTGACCAGGCTGCCGACCGAACGGCTGCTCGGCCGGCGCGGCTTCCCGCTCGAACACTGGGACCCGGTCGCCTACCTCGACCGGGTGCGCAGCATGTACGACGCGGTGCTCAACGTGCTCGGCGAGAGCCGCTGGCGGCAGACGCAGCGTTTCTTCGCCGAAGCGGTGCGTTGGACCGACGGTCGACCGCACGTGCTGGTGCACGGCGACTTCACCGAGCAGAACATCGTCGTCACCGAGGACGGCGAGCCGTTCCTGATCGACTTCGAGAGCGTCGGGATCGGCAACCGCGACCACGACTTCGCGTGGTTCTGGCTGCACAGCAGCCGCCGCGCCGACTGGAAGAAGCAGCTGCTGGGCCGCTGGTTCGAACGCACGGTCGGCAGCGACCGGATCCGCTCCGAATGGGGCATCCGCAGCGCCCTCTGCTACCTGGCGATCCGCCGGCTGCGGTGGGGCTTCCTGACCTACGGCGACGAGGATCCGCGGGCGAGCGCCAACCTGGCCCTGCTGGACGCGGCCCTCGAGGGCGGCCGGGACCTGTTCCCGGTCTGACCAGCCGCCGACCGACGCCGCCGTTCGCCCTCGGCCAACCCCCACTACGGACGAGGGCCGGCCGATCCTGGGCCCATTGGGGCGAAATTCGGGTGCCAGCCCGCCATGGCACCTGCTGCCGCAAAGAATTGGCACCCAGAGCCCCCTTCGACTGCTCGCTGCAGCGCAAGCGCCCAGGCTACCGCGACTTACGTGAAATCCCCTAGACCGGCAACGCCGTTGGCACGGATTTTGTCATGTCTGGGTCATGCGCACTTCCGACCAGCCGCAGGACGATCTCGGACTCACCGACGATGACCTCGTGGCCCGGCTGCAAGCCGGGGACTGGGACGCCGCGATCGGCCCGCTGGACGCCCGCTACGGCAAGCGGCTGTTCCACTTCCTCAACGGCATGGTGCGCGACAGCCACCTGGCCCAGGATCTGGTCCAGGAGGTGTTCGAGAAGCTGCTGCTGAAGAGCGAGCTCTACCGCCAGGGCACCAACTTCCGCGCCTGGCTGTTCGAGATCGCCCGCAACCAGGCCCTGTCGGCGCTGCGCACCCGCCAGCGCCTGCCGCGACCGCTCAGCAGCCTGCCCAGCCACGAAGGCAGCGAAGCCGACAGCCTGCTGGAGACGGTGCAGGCCGCCGCCGCCCCGCGCGCCCTCGAAGAAGAAGAATTCATGGCGGCCTTCCACGCCGCCGTCGCCGCACTGCCCGAGCACTACAAGACGGTCTTCGAACTCTGCGTCCGCCAGGGCCTCGCCTACCAGGACGCCGGCGCGCGGCTCGGCATCCCGACCGGCACGGTGGCGATCCGGATCATGCGCGCCAGGAAGCGCCTGTTCAGCGTGCTGCAGCACCACCTCGGCCGGCTGCGCCGGCCGCCGGCGTGCTTCCAGTAGGCCAGTCCCTCAGTCCGCCAGCCCCAAGCCCGCAAACGCTTCGTCGGCCAGCCGTTCCCAGCCGAGGTTCGCCGCCGGGCTCGCCGGACTCGGATGCGGGATCCGGCCGATCTGCACGCGCGTGCCGAGCACGTTCCTGGCGCGCTGCTCGGCGAAGGCGCCCACGCCGACCACCCATTGTGGCTCGAGCAGGGCGACCACCTGCCGCAGGAAGCGGTCGCACAATGCGAACAGCGGTTCGGTCTCGCTGCGCGGCAATTTGTCGGGCGTCAGGTTCGCACCGGTTTCGCCGAGGAACGCCAACGGGCAATAGTTGTGCACGAAGAAGCGCTGCGCGAAGCGCTGCGGCAGCACGTGGCGGGCGGCGACCCAGCCCCACAGGCGGCGGCCACTGACCTCGGCGCGGCGGCAGTCGAGGCCCTCGATCGGCCGCCGCGGGTGTTCGACGGCCGGCTTGCGGACCTGCCCGCGCAGGCCGAGGAAGCTGCGCACCGCCTCGACCTCGCCGAACGGTACGCCGGTCTGGACCATGCCGAACGGGCCGGGGTTCATGCCGAGCAGCAACACCTGCTTCTTCCCCCGGCCGTAGCGTTCGAGCCACTGCCGGTGCAGGTCCCACGCGTAGTCGAGCGGGTTGTAGACGCACGCCACCGGCGGCGCGAAGCGCAGCGCCGACAGTTCCCGCGCGATCTGCTGGGTCGGGCGGACCAGGGACATGCCCCCATGGTAGCGAGCCGGCCGGGGCCGCAGAAGTTGCAGGCCCGGTTATTCGTCGCGGCGGCTATTCGTCGTGGAAGCCGAGCGCCACCAGCAGGCAAGGACCACCGTGGATCACGTGCATGCCGTCGGCCACGGCGGCGGCGATCGCGACTGGGTCCTCGGCGCCCGGCTGGAACCAGACTTCGCGCACCCCGGCGGCTTTGGCGTCGGCGAGGATCGCCGCGGCGGCGGCCGGCGGGGCCACCACCGACACCGCGCGCGGGGTGCCGGGTACGTCACCGAGGCGCGCATGGCACGGTACCCCTTCGACGAGGTCGAGCTTGGGGTTGACGCCGACCACCGGCAGCCCGTGCTGCTGGTAGCAGCGCAGCACCTTGTTGCCGTACTTGTGGCGATCGGCGGAAGCGCCGACCACCGCGAACGAACCGACCGCGAGGAACCGGGCGATGTCGGGAGGATAGCTGCGACTCATAGCTGCATCGTACGCACCGCCGCCACCCAACCCAGTGGCGGTGCGGCAACGCAGCGCGATTCGTCGGCACTGCTGCGGCGTGGGCCAACCACAACCCACGCCGCAGCGGCGCCAACGGCTTCGGTCCGCCCGCGGCCGGTCACCGCGTGGCGGCGTGGGCCAACGATCAGAAGAACAGCGTCAGCTGCACGAAGGCAACCTGCCGGTCCTCGTCGTCGGCGCCGTAGGCCACCGAGGCGTGCACGCCGCTCTTGAGCTGCTTGCCGACGATCACGTCGACCTCGAACTCGCCCAGCTGCGGAGCCGTGCCGTCGCGGTCCATTGCGATCAGGTTCAGGTCGATCGTGAAGTCCTCGCCGGGCAGGAACTGCGCGCCGAGCTGGATCGTGTCCAGGTCGCTGCGCCACGCGCCGCCGTACTGGTGCAGCAGACCGGCACTGTTGAAGTCGGCCGGGTTGACGTGCATCGCGCCTTCGCTGTCCGAGTAGCTCAGCGAGACCTTGCCGACCGGCGAGTCCTCGAACGCGCGCGTGACGCCGACGCGGAACGCCTGGACGTCGGCGGCGCTGTCGACCTGCCGCTGCGCCCATTCGCCGTTCCAGGCCAGTTGCGCAGGCAGCTTGCCCTTGGCTTCGATGCCGTACCACGAGTCGTCGCTGTAGGCTCCCGTGGTGTTGTCGCCGTCGCTGGTGCCGGCCATGTAGTAGCCGCTCACCGAACGCACCGGGCCGTCATCCTGCACGTTCCAGCGCGCGGTGGCGCCCCAGAAACGCGTCGCCGGACGCGGCGACTGCAGGGGGCCGTCGTCGTCGAACACGAAGGCCTCGACGTCGACCGGCCCGAGCTTGCGCGACACCCAGGCCCCGGTGAACGTGTCCGGATACTGCAGGTAGTCGCACGAGCCGAGGATCAGCCCGTTGCCGAGGATGTAGGTGCTGCGGCCGATCCGCCAGGTGTCGCCGACGCCGAGCATGTCCTCGGCCTGGATCCAGGCCTGGCCGATGCCATTGAAATTGACGCCGTCGGCGTCGGGGTTCGCGGTGCTGCCCTTGGCGAGCGCGTCGGAGTACGACTCGCTGCCGTTCCAGGTCTCGGCGTAGGTGAACTCGACGAACGCCTTGGCGTGTTCGGTCGCCTGCCAGGTGAGCTGGATGCGCGCGCGCGACGTCATCTGGTCGCCGTCGACGTACGGGTGGCTGGCCTTGCTGTCGTCGCCGCGGTAGCGGAAGCGCACGTCGCCGGTCACCGTGAAGGTCTTCGAGCGCAGGCTGATGCCGGTCTCGATGCGCGACGCTTCGCCACCTTCGGGCGCGAAGCTGTGGCACTGGGAATCGTTGTCGTAGCAGTTCTGGGCCGCGGCGCCGTGCGCCAGGGCCAGGGTGGCAGCGGCGAGCGCTGCGCGGGAGAGGATCGGATGCATCGGTTTCCTGAAGGGACTTGGATCGGAGGGGGATGGAGCGTCACCCCCTCGCGGGCCAGGCTTTCAGGTTCGTGCAGCGCGCGGTCTCCCAAGTGCCTTGTTGCACTCGGGGGAGCCGACCGGCTCCCCGGCACCACACGGCTGGACGCCGCGAGGTGGCCTGGCCAGCACTCAAGTGTGCGGCTTGCGGCGGTTGGGGAGCGATCGCACGATCACGCCCGAAGTGTTCCGCAGCGGGACGGCCAGCGCAAGTAACGAATTCGCAAGGCGCGTCGCGGCGCAGTCGCCCTGGGCGGAGTGCGCACCCGACCGCAGTCAGGGATTGACATTGCGGCCGCTGGCGACGAGCCTGCAAAACCCCTTCCCACCCGATGCCCACCTTGCGCCACCGCACCTGAAGCTCCTGACGCCGTACTGGCCGGGATGCGGTCGGCATCCCCTGCGGCGACGGCCCCCTGCAGCGCTGACGGACGCGTCCGGCGGCGCCCAGGGTGCGTCCCGCCAGCACGGTCGACGGCTGGTGCGGTTGCGAACCTGTCCGCAACCGTGACTGCCTATCCCGACGAGTTCGACGACGATCCGGATGCGCTCGACGCCGCGACGCTGGCCGAACGCTCGGCGAAACTGCAAGCCCAGAGCGATGCGGCGGCCGCCCAACCGTGCTGCCGCTGTGGCACGGCGCTGTGCGGCCATGAGGCCCTCTTGACCGTCGTGTTCGGCTGCCGGACGGCGCCGCGCTGCAGCCGCTGCCTGGCCGCCGAACAGCACGAGGACCGCGCCGCGCTGCTGCAGCGAGCCCTGGCCTGGATCGAGCGCCGCGATTGCTTCTTGCATGTCTGGCGCACCGCCAGCAGCCGCGAAGACACCATCGGCGGCGATCGGCCGAGCTGCCTGCCGTTCGCGGCGACGGCGGTTCAGGCCGCCAGCGCGACGACCTGTGTGGCCACACCCTCGTGCACGCAGCCCACCCCCACTACTGGATCCAGAAGAAACGAGACCGCTCATGACCAACAAGTTCTGCGTCAGCCTCACCTACGCCAAGAACGACGCCGACAAGGCCACCGTCGCGTTCGTCGTCGCCAATGCCGCCGTGGCGTCCGACAAGGACACGGTGGTGTTCCTCAGCACCGAAGCGGTGCGGCTCTGCCAGCAAGGCTATGCCGACGACGTGCACGAGGAGGCGTTCGCGCCGCTCAAGGATCTGATGGCGAACTTCGTCAAGGCCGGCGGCAAGATCTGGGTCTGCTCGCCGTGCTTCAAGCGGCGCAAGCTCGACGAGCAGCAGCTGATCGCCGGCGCCACGATCGTCGGCGGCGCCAAGCTGGTCGAGTTCCTGTCCGATGGCTCGCCCTGCGTCAGCTACTGATCGACCCGCCGCCGCCCAACGCCAACCGATGACCGACCTTCCCGCGCCCACGCCCGACGCCACCTGCGACGGCGGCGACCTCGACTGCGGCAGCGGCCTGTTGTTGATCATCCGCACGGCGATGCAACCGCTGCCGCCGGGCGGCGTGCTGCTGGTCAAGAGCCGCGAACGCTCGGTCGCCGAGGACCTGCCGGCCTGGTGCCGCATGGTCGGCCACGGGCTGGTCGCCGAGCGGTCCGCCGACGGCGGCTACCGGCACTACTTCCTGCAGAAGAAGATCGACGACCAGCAGCTGGCCGCCGACCTGCAGCGCGCCCGCGAGCACGTCTGGCAGACGCGCAGCCGCTGGAAGTCGGGCATGCAGGCCAGGGTCGCGATGCGCAACCACGACCTGCTGGTCGGCCAACCGGCGAGCTTCGACACCCACGACGAAGCCCCCTCGGCGCTCGAACTGCTGCTCGCCGCGGTCGGCGCGGCACTGACCACGGGCCTGCAATGGCGCTTGTCCCGGCTCGGCGTGCAAGTCGCCAACCTCGAAGTGGTCGTCAAGGGCAAGCTCGCCGACAGCCTGGTGTTCCTGGGCGTCGCCCCGGACGGCAACCCGGGCCTCGCCGGACTCGACGTCACGGTGTACCTCGACGCCAGCCAACCCGACGACGGCCAAGAGGTCGACTTCGCCGCCGAGCTGCGCACCACCGTCGCCCGCTGCCCCGTCACCCAATCCCTGTGCCGCGGCCTGCCGCTGCAGACCCACCTGCGAACCACCTGAGATGAACTCCCCGCGCCCGATCCCCCGTTTCCCGGTCAGTGTCGTCGGCAGTTGGCCGCGGCCGCGCTGGCTGCTCGAAGCCACCAAGAAGAAGGCGGCCGACCTCGCCGAGTTGCGCGACCAGGCGACGCTGCTGGCGATCAAACAGCAGGAGGACGCCGGTGTCGACGTGCTCAGCGACGGCGAGCAACGGCGCGACAACTTCTATTCGTTCCTGACCGAGAAGCTCGACGGCGTGCAGCTGATGACGATGGCCGACCTGCTCGAGTACGTCGAGGACAAGGCCGGCTTCGAGGCCTTGCTGCAGACGCTCGACGTGCCGGCCTATGCGATCAAGAACCCGACGATCACCGGCAAGATGCGCCGCCGGGAGCCGCTGGCGGTCGCAGAGGCGAAGTTCCTGCGCCGCCACACGACGCGCGCCTGCAAGGTCGCCCTGCCCGGCCCGTACCTGCTGTCGCGCTCGATGTGGGTGCAGAAGCTGTCGGCGCAGGCCTACCCGACCCGGCAGGAACTGTGCGACGACGTCGTCGCGATCCTGCGCGACGAACTGCGCGAACTGGCCGAGCTCGGCGTCGAGATCGTGCAGTTCGACGAGCCGGTGCTGACCGAACTGGTGTTCGCCGGCAAGGCGCAGAAGCGCACCTTCATGTGTGCCGCACTGGCCGCGGCCGACGATCCGGCCGCCGAACTCGAACTCGCCGTCGACCTGATCAACCGCGTCGTCGACGGCATCGCCGGCGTGCGCACCGCGGTGCACGTCTGCCGCGGCAACTGGAGTCGCGACGAGGACGTGCTGCTGTCGGGTACCTACGAGCCGCTGCTGCCGACGCTGGCCAAGATGCACGTCGACCAGTTCGTGCTCGAATACGCGACGCCGCGGGCGGGCTCGGAGACGCTGCTGACGCAGCTGCCGGCGCGGGCGCAGGTCGGGTTCGGTTGCGTCAATCCGCGCACCGAGCCGACCGAGGATCCGGCCGCGGTCGCCGCGCGCGTCGCCGGACTGGCCGACCTGCTCGGTCCGGACCGGATCTGGCTGAACCCGGATTGCGGGTTCGGGACGTTCGCCGAACGGCCGGTGGCGAGCCTCGCGGGTGCCGAGGCGAAGATGCGGATCCTCGCCGACGCCGCGCGTCGGCTGCGCTGAACGGCACTCGCCCAGCGCGCGTCGTTCCGCGCCGTTGGTTCAGCGCCAGTCGTTCAGCGCCAGTCGGCCTGCCGACCGAGCTTGGTCGGCGCACTCTCGGCATTCGCGGCCGCCCAGCCGGTCCAGAACGCCAACCGCGCGATGCGTTCCATCTTGTCGCCGTCCAGCTTGTCGGCGTGGTCGGTGACCTGGTGGTAGTCCTCGTGTTCGCCGTTGCAGAAGAACACCACCGGGATGCCCTTCTTGGCGAAGTTGTAGTGGTCGCTGCGCATGTAGTACTTATCGCCCGAGGTGAACGACAAGCCGAGCTGCTCGCCGAACGTCGCCGCGTCGCGCACCAGCGTCGAGAACATCGCATGGCGGTGGCTCGGCGTGACCGTCACCTGCGAGGTGTCCGACTCCGGACCGCTGCGGCCGATCATGTCGGTGTTGATGTTGGCAACCAGCTTGTCGGCGGCCCAGGTCGGGTTGTCGGCGTACCACGCCGAGCCCCACAGGCCGAGTTCTTCGCCCGACACCGACAGGAAGATCACGCTGCGCTTGGGACGTTCCTTGCCGGCCGCGAACGCGCTGGCGATGCCGAGCAGCCCCGCCGAACCCGACGCGTTGTCGTCGGCGCCGTTGAACACCTCGCCGTCCAGCCGCCGGCCGACGTGGTCCATGTGCGCGCTGTAGACGATCGCCTCCTTGGCCAGTTCCGGGTCGCTGCCACGCAGCACCGCGACGACGTTGCTGGCGGTCGCGTCGTCGTCGACCGTGACCTCGACCCGCGCCGCCGCGGCAAGATCGGGCTTGGCGTTCGGCAGGGCGGCTTCGCCGGCCACGTAGGCCTTGGCGGCGGCGACGTCGACGCCGAGTTCGGCGAGGATCGCCTGGCTGCGTTCGATCGAGAAGATCACCGTCGGGGTGTTGCTCGGCGCCCCACCCATCGAGGCCACCATCTCCATCTGCCGGTCGGCACCCGAGAAGCGCGCCGCCAGGGTGTCCTTGCCC
>DAIMFJ010000156.1:7960-11365 GCA_036724695.1 Planctomycetota bacterium | reverse complement strand
GAATACGTCGCCGAACGTGCCGACGCGGCGGCGCTGGCCGCCGCCAGCGATGGCCGCGGTCGGCTCGACCTCGGCCGACTGGTCGCGCCGGGCACGTTGCGGGTCGTCGACCCCCGCTTCGCCAACCAGGTGCATCGGCTGCGTTTGATTCCGACCCAGGGTCTCGAGCTGGTCGTCGAGCCGGGTGCGGCCGTGCACGGCAAGGTGCGCATGGCCGACGGCAGCTCCGCCGCTGGCGTGCTGGTGACCTTGCGCGATCCGCGTGGCGAACTGCGCCCCGGCGAACGCGCCGAACGGGCCACCGCCGACGGCAGCTTCCAGTTCGCCGGTCTCGATGCGGACCACGACTACGTGCTGTTCGCGACGGCCTTGCGCGATGGCCGCACCTGGTCGGCGAAGCTGCCGCGCGTGCGGCCGGATCCCGCGGGCGTCGAACTCGTGCTCGCCGACGAGGATCCCGAGCTCGGTCGGCGTGCCGCCGGCGAGCTCCCGCCCCGCCGCTGACGCCCTCAATCGCGCTGCGACGGCGGCCGCGGCCGGCACAACATCGTCAGGAACGGTCCGATGTCGGCCAGTGGCAACTCCCGTTCGATCGCACCGAGCTGGCGGGCCGCGCGCGGCATGCCGTAGATCGCGCAGGTCGCCTCGTTCTGACCGACGGTCGCCCAGCCGAGCTGGCGCAGCCGCAGCAGCGCCTGCGCCCCATCCTGCCCCATCCCGGTGAGCAGCACGCCGACCCCGCGCAGCGGCAATTCGGCGCAGGACTCGAACAACACCTCGGCGGCAGGACGGTGGCCACGCCGCGCCGGCGCCGCACTGTGCCTCGCCACCAGTTGCCCACCCTCGTAGCCGATCTCCAGGTGGGCATCGGCCGGCGCGAAGTACGCCGTCCCGGCGCGCAACACCTCGCCGGCCGTGGCGACCTGGAGCCGGTAGCCGGTCTGCTGGCGAAGGCGTTCCACCAGGACTTCGAGGAACGTCGGCGGGATGTGCTGCACGATCGCGATCGGCGGCAGCGTGCTGCCGCAGAGCGACCCGAAGAACGTCTGCAGCGCCACCGGTCCCCCGGTCGACACCCCAACCGCGACCAGGGTCGGCGCCCTGGCCCGGAGTTCCTGCGCATCGAGGTTCGGCAACGGCATCGGGCTGCAGTTGGGCACGAACCGCCGCGCCGCGGCTGCCGTGCGCAACACCGACACCAGCAGCTTGGACCATTCGAACAGGCTCCGGACGTCGCGGCTGTCGGGCAGCGGAACGACCTCGGCGACGCGCCGCTGCACGCCCGCCGGGACTTCGGCGCCGACCGGCACCAGCAGGACCACCTGCGCACCGTGCAGCGGCAGCTCGCCACAACCCGGCCAGACCGCGAGGACCGCGTCGGCGCCCGGCAGCTCGGCCTGGGGCACGAAACCGGCCGCCGGCAGCCACTCGGCCAACAAGGCCGCGAGGCTGCCGTCGGCGCCCCGCAGGGCCACCAGAGGTCGCTCGCCAGCACTCACGCCCCGACCCCCAGTTCGCGCAGCAGGCTGGCCCAGCTTTCGTCCGCCGAACCGCGGCCCTGCAGCTTGTGGGCGACGATCCTGCCATTCGCAGCGTCGACCGCCAGGTAGCAACCGCCGTCGCTGGGGCCTTTGACGCGGCCGCCGAACACCATGCCGAGGCGGTAGGTCGCCTCCTTGACGGCCTCGGCATTCTGCGCGCCGATGTCGCCGCCGCCGTCGACCATGCGCCCGCCACCGGCGATCCGGACCAGCAGTTCGCGCGGATCGGCGCCGTTCTGGATCGCCAGATCGCGCGCCAACGGCGCCGCGCGGTCCGCGAAGTACGCCGGTCCCATGCCAGCCCCGGTGCCGTGCGGACGAACCACGTGGGCGAGCACCGCGACCCCGTTCCGCAGATCCTGCACGACCATGCCCACGCACGAACCGAGCAGCGTCGTCAGCACCTCGGGGCGCTTGCCGACGCCGATCCCGCCGATCGGCACCTGAACCACCCGTCGTTCGCTCATGCGTCTGGCCTCGGCTCAGCCCGTGCCGCGCAGCGTGTGCCGCCGCGCCGCGTGTTAGGCGAACCCGGTCGGATAGAGGATCAACGTCACCTCGCCATCGCCGCGGATCGCCATGCCGGCGAGCCCGCGCACCGCGGCCAGTTCGGCGCACAGCGGCTTGATGACCAGG
Organism: Planctomycetota bacterium; assembly: GCA_036724695.1. Lineage (GTDB taxonomy): Bacteria > Planctomycetota > UBA1135 > UBA1135 > UBA2386 > JACKIC01. The sequence continues at coordinate 9,188 of DAIMFJ010000156.1, read as the reverse complement.
TCCTCCTTGCCGAGCAAGGCGTCGACGGCGAGGGCGATCTCCTGCCCGGGGTTGCCGAACACGACCGCGAAGGCCGCCGGGGCCGATCCCGCGGCCGGCGCCGCCGGCACCAGGAACCGGTAGATCTCCGGCAGGCCGACCAGCGGCAGCGCCTGATCGCGGACCAGGATCGTGCGCCGTCCCTGCACCGAGTGGCACGCCAGGGTGCGCAGTTCGACGATCTCGCGCACCGCGGTGAGCGGCAGCGAGAACGTCGTGCCTTGCACCGCCACCAGCAGGCTCGACAGGATCGACATGCTCGGCGGCAGCTGGATGCCGAAGGTCGTCCCGACGCCGACCTGCGATTGCAGTTGCAGGCTGCCGCGCAGTCCCTTGACCGCGGCCTCGACGATGTCCATGCCCATGCCGCGTCCGGAGACCTCGGTGATGCGCTGTGCCGTCGAGAACCCGGGGGCGAAGATCAGTCGCTGGGCTTCGGCCTCGCCGATCGTCGCGGCCTGTTCACTGGTCAAGAGCCCTTTCTCGACCGCCTTCTGCACGACCCGTGCCGCGTCGATGCCGCGCCCGTCGTCGCGCACGCCGATCCACACCGACGAACCACGCTGGGCCCCTTCGACGACGATGCGACCCCGCGGTGGTTTGCCCGCCGCGCGCCGATCGGCGGTGGCTTCCAGACCGTGGTCGACCGCGTTCCGCAGGATGTGCACCAACGGATTGACCAGCTCGTCGGCGACCCGTTTGTCGATCTGGGTGTCGCCGCCGACGATCTCGAGATCGACCTCCTTGCCGACCGCTTCTGCGGTGTCGCGAACCACCCGCTGCAAGCGGCGGAACACGGTGTCCAGCGGCACCATGCGCACCTGCAGCACCGCTTCGTGGATGCCGCTGACGACGCCGTCGAGGTCGTAGGCGGCGGCGTCGAGGTCCTTGACGCAGCGTTGCACGGCACCGAACTGCTCGTGCTCGGTGGCGACCTTGTCGCCGAGGGCCACCAGCAGGTCGACCGTGCGCAGGGTCGCGGCATCGAGGTCGAGCTGGGCGAGCTGCGCGCGCAGGTCGTGTCCGGCGCTGCGCAGGTCGCGGACATCGGCGCCGAGTTCGTGCAGCCGCTGCAGCGGCCGCAACTGCCGGGCTACCAGCTGGAACCGCGACCGCGCGATCACCAGTTCGCCGGTGAGGTTGACGAGCGCATCCAGGCGGTCCATGCGCACCCGGACGGTTTCGTTCT
>DAIMFJ010000156.1:0-7950 GCA_036724695.1 Planctomycetota bacterium | reverse complement strand
GCCGGCCGACGCGCCCGCGCCGGACTTCGCGCCACCACCTGCCGCGCGATTGCCGGGGCCGATGCAGCGGCCGACCCGATCCGGGCTGCCGAGCGTCGCCAGCTCCGCCAGCATGCCGTCGACCGCGGTCTGTTCGCTGCCACCCGCGGCGATCTCCGCGGTCAGGTGGGCGACCAGATCGAGCGCCGCGAAGACGGTTCGCACCAGCCCGGGGTCGGGCGCCAACAACCCGTCGCGCACCCGGGTCAACACCGTCTCGAGCTCGTGGGTGAGGCGGCTGGTGGCCTCGAAACCGAAACACGCCGACAGGCCCTTCAACGAATGCGCGTCGCGGAACAGGTCGTTGACGCGGTCGGTCGGCCACCCACCATCGCCCTCGGTGAGCTCGAGCAGCACCTGGTTGATGCGTTCGAGATAGTCGTGCGCCTCGCCGAGGTAGTCGGCGAGCAGCTCTTCGTTGCCTGTGTTGGTCGTCATGACTCTCCCCAGCCCTCCACCCGGTTTGCGGTCCCTGCCACGGCGTGCCGCGGCAGGGCTGCTCGGTCAGATCGTGAACCTGCGCACCAGTTCCTTCATCGCGATCGCCTGCGCCGACAGTTCCTCGGCCGAGGCCGCCATGCTGGTCGCGCTGTTGGAGTTGCCCTCGGTCAGCTTGGCGACGTTCTGGATCGCGCGACCGACCTCGGTTGCGGTCGCCGACTGCTCGTCGGTCGCGGTCGCGATCTGCGCGATCGACTGCGCGGTGCTCTGCACGCCGTCGATGATCTGCTTCAAGGCCTGGCCGGTCTCCTCGGACAGCTTGGTGCCTTCGATGACGCGCTGCGTCGACTCGCGGATCAGCCCGGTGATCTGCTTGGCCGCTTCGCTGCTGCGCTCGGCCAGCTTGCGGACCTCGTCGGCGACGACCGCGAAACCCAGGCCGTGCTCGCCCGCGCGCGCCGCTTCGATCGCGGCGTTCAGGGCCAGCAGGTTGGTCTGGCTGGCGATCTCGCTGATCACCTGGATGATCTCGCTGATCCGTTCGCTCGAACGGTTGATCTCCTTCATCGCCGCGATCGAGCGATCGACCGCCTGGCCACCGGCGGTGGCCCGCTTGTTGGTCTCGCCGGCGATGCCGTTCGCATCCGACGCGTTGGTCGCGATCAGCCGGATGCTCTCGGTCAGCTGGTCGACCGAGGCGGTCATCTCCTCGACGGTCGCCGCATTGGTCTGCGACGCCTCCGAGAGGCTGCTCGACGCGTTGCTGATCGTGCCGGCACTGGCGCTGAACTGCTCGGCCCCTTCCTTGATCTGCACGATGATGTTGCGCAGGTCGCCGATCATCCGCCGCAGCCCTTCGCCGAGCTGGCCGATCGGATCGGCTCCCGTGACGTCGTGGCTGGCGGTCAGGTTGCCGCGCGACGCCTCCTCGACGACCGTCAGCAGGCGGCCGACCTTGTCGCGCAACTCGGCGGCGGCGGCCGCTTCCTCGCGGGCCTTGCGTTCGATCCCGGCGGCGATGCGCTTCTGCTCGCTGACGATCTCCCAGTTGACGACCGCTCCGGTGAAGTTGCCGGCCGCGTCGAACAGGCCTGCCGCGCTCAGCGAGACGTACTCGTCGCCGAGCTGGAACTCGGCGGTGTGGTTGCGCCCGCGCAGACTCTCCAGGAGCCGCCGCTGGTGCGACGGTTCGCGATGGAACCGGTCGATGTTGATGCCGAACACCTGATCGGCCCGCACGCCGAACTTCTGCACCAGGATCGGCTCGAGCTTGCGCACGGTCTCGTACGCCTTCTTGTTCATGTAGGTGATCTGGAAGCTGCTGTCGCAGATCATCACGTTGGTGGCGACCGCGTTGGTCGCGTCCGAGGCCCGCTGGGCGACCTGCTGTGCCTCGCGGCGCGCGGTGATGTCGGTGGCGAACTTGACGACCTTGTACGGCACCCCCTTGGCGTCGGTGATCGGGAAGTAGGTGGCCTGGATCCAGACCTCCTTGCCATTCTTCCCGAACCGCTGGAACTCGCCGGTCTGGGCCTCGCCGCGGGCCAGCCGCAGCCAGAAGTCGCGGTACGCGTCGCTGCGCGCGAACTCGGCGGCGACGAACATCCGGTGATGGCTGCCGACCACTTCGGCGGTCTCGTAGCCCATCGCGGCGAGGAAGTTCTTGTTGGCGGCCCGGATCGTGCCGTCCATCTCGAACTCGATCACCGCCATCTGTTGGGACACCGCCTCGACGAGCTTCCTCGGCTCGTCCTGGCGCGTCTTTCCTGGGTTGGTCCTGGTCGTCTTCGTGCGTGTCGTGGCCATGGTTCTCTCCTTCACTCCTTGGTGTCCTGATCGCGGTCGGCAGCATTGCCGCCCAGTTCGGTGTTGCTCAACAGCCTGGCCATGTCGAGCAGGATCAGCAGCCGATCCTTGCGACGCGCCAGCCCGAGCACGTAGTCCTTGCCGGCGCCGAGCAGGGTCGGCGGGGTCGGCGAGATGTCTTCGACGGAGAGCCGCAGCACCTCGCTGACGGCGTCGACGACCGCGCCCACCGTGCGGCCGTGCAGGTTCATCACGACGATCCGCGTCTCGTCACCGTGCGCCTGCTCGGCCATGCCGAACCGCCGCCGCAGGCTGAGGATCGGGATCACGTTGCCGCGCAGGTTGATCACGCCGAGCACGTGCTCGGGCACCTCGGGCACCTGGGTGACGTTGCCGACCAGGATGATCTCCTGGACCGCCATGATGTCGACGCCGTACTCCTCGTCGCCGAGGCGGAAACTGACCACCTGGAAGGTGCGGCCGTCCTTGCCGACGACGAGGCCGCGCTTCGCTGGGTGCTCGCCGACGGCCTGGGCCGCGGCTTGGGACGGTGACTCCTGGGCTACCGCTGTCATCGTGTGCTCTCCTCTGTGGGCTTGCGGGCCATCTGGCCCGCCGTCGAATCCCCTCGACGCATCCCAATTCGTGAGCGGACCAGGGAGAACTTGCTAGCCCATAGTGCGTAGCGAAGTTCCCCTACAGGTCGCGGCGCACGCAGCCACGCGTCAGCCCACCGGGCGCCGCCGCACACCGGCGGCGCCAATGGCACGTGGCAAGCACTCCCCCCAGCGGGCACGTGCCGAAACGCACCTGGATCCGGGAGATCCCCTAGGTGTGGATTTCCGCCGACGCGGAACTCACTCCCACTCGATCGTCGCCGGCGGCTTGCTCGAGATGTCCAGGCAGACGCGTGCGAAGCCCTTCACTTCGTTGAGGATGCGGCTCGAGATGCGGCGCAACACGTCGACCGGCAAGAGCTCCCAGTCGGCCGTCATCGCGTCCTGGCTGCTGACCACGCGGACCACGCAGACGTCCTCGTAGACCCGCGCGTCGCCCTTCACGCCGACCGTCTTCTGCGGCACGTAGACCGCGAAGTACTGCCAGCGCCCCTGCTGGAGGCCGCGCTTCTCGCCCTCCTCGCGCACGATCGCGTCGGCCTGCCGCAGCGGTTCGAGCTTGGCCAGCGTGAGGTCGCCCAGGCAGCGGACCGCCAGCCCAGGGCCCGGGAACGGCTGCCGGTCGACCAGCGAACTCGGCAACCCGAGTTCGCGCCCGATCGCCCGCACCTCGTCCTTGAACAGGTCGCGCAAGGGCTCGACCAGCGTCATGTCGAGGTCCTTGGGCAACCCACCGACGTTGTGGTGGCTCTTGATCGTCGACGTCGCCCCACCGTGCGCGGCCACCGACTCGATCACGTCGGGATACAACGTGCCCTGGCCGAGGAACTTCGCGTTGCGCAGCCCTTTGGCGTGCCGCTTGAACACGTCGACGAACACCCGGCCGATGATCTTGCGCTTCTGTTCGGGCTCGCTGACGCCGGCCAACTGGCTCAGGAACTCGTCCCGCGCGTCGACCACGTGCAGATCCATGCGGTAGTGGTCGCGGAACAGCGTCTCGACACCTTCGCGCTCGCCCTGCCGCAACAGACCGTTGTCGACGAACACGCAGTGCAACCGCGTGCCGATCGCGCGGTGGATCAACACCGCCGCGACCGAGCTGTCGACGCCACCCGACAGGCCGAGCACCACCTCGCCGGCCTCGCCGACCAGCTGCCGGACCGCTTCGACCTTGTTGTCGACGATGTTGCCGGGATGCCAGTCGGTGCGGCAACGGGCGATGCCGGTCACGAAGTTCTCGAGCATGCGCACCCCACCTTCGGTGTGCGCGACCTCGGGATGGAACTGCATGCCGTAGAAGCCGCGCGCCGGGTCGCCGACCACCGCGAACGGACATGGTTCGCTCTCGGCGAGCACGACGAAGCCTGGCCCGAGCTCGGCGACCTTGTCGCCGTGCGACATCCAGACGATGCCGCCGTCGGCGACGCCCTGCAGCAAACCCTGGCCATCCTTGACGCGCAGCTCGGTACGCCCGTACTCCGCCCCGGACTGGGCCGGTTGCACCCGGCCACCGGTGTGCTGTGCCAGCCACTGCAGCCCGTAGCAGATGCCGAGCACCGGCACGCCCTTCTGCAGGATCGCCGGGTCGAGGGCCGGCGCGTCGTGCTCGTAGACCGAACGCGGCCCGCCGCTCAAGATCACCGCCGCCGGGCGCATGTGCTCGAACGTGAACAGCGCCCGTTCGGGCTCCGTGATCCGCGAGTACACGCCCATGTCGCGCACGCGGCGCGCGATCAACTGGCAGTACTGCGCGCCGAAGTCGACGATCAGGACACCCCCCGAAGGGCCCGCCGCTGCGCGTTCCATGCTCATGCCTCGCCGCTGTAGTTGGGCGCTTCCTTGGTGATCTGGATGTCGTGCGGGTGCGACTCGCGCAGCCCGGCCGGGGTCACGCGCAGGAACTTCGCCTTGGCGTTCAGTTCGACGAGGTCGCGCGCCCCGCAGTAGCCCATGCCCGAGCGCAGGCCGCCGACGTACTGGTAGACGAAGTCGGCGACCGATCCCTTGTACGGCACCATGCCTTCGACACCCTCGGGCACGAACTTCAGGCGCTCCTTGACGTCGCCCTGCGCGTAGCGGTCGGCCGAGCCCTGTTCCATCGCGCCGAGCGAGCCCATGCCGCGCACCGCCTTGAAGGTCCGGCCGCGGTACAGGATCGACTCGCCGGGCGATTCCTCGGTGCCGGCGAGCAACGAGCCGAGCATCACGCTCGATGCGCCGGCAGCCAGCGCCTTGACGATGTCGCCGGACTGGCGGATGCCGCCGTCGGCGATCACCGGCACACCCGCCGGCTGGCAGGCCCGCGCCGCGTCCATCACGGCGGTCAACTGCGGCACGCCACAGCCGGTGACGATGCGGGTCGTGCAGATCGAACCAGGCCCGATGCCGACCTTGACGCCGTCGGCGCCGGCGTCGACCAGCGCCTTGGCGCCGTCGTAGGTGCCGACGTTGCCGGCGAACACCGGGATGCGGTAGCGCTGCTTGATGCCGGCGACGGTGTCGAGCACGTTCTTGCTGTGGCCGTGGGCGGTGTCGACGACGACGACGTCGCAACCGGCCTCGAGCAGCCGGCCGACCCGTTCGTAGTCGAGCACGCCGACCGCCGCGCCGACCAGGAGGCGCCCGCGGCTGTCGCGCGCGGCGGCCGGGTACTCCTCGGTGCCGCGGATGTCCTTCATCGTGATCAGGCCGGCCAGGGTGCCGTCGGCATGCACGAGGATCAGCTTCTCGACCTTGTTGCGACGCAGGATCTGCCGCGCCTCGGCCAAGGTGGTCCCCGGCTTGGCGGTGACCAGTCCGTCGGCGGTCATCACGGTGCCGACCCTGGCTTCGCGGTCCTCGACGAAGCGCAGGTCGCGGCTGGTCAGGATGCCGATCACCCGGCGGCCCGCATCGACGACCGGCAGGCCACTGATCTTGTGGTTCTGCATCAGGTCCTTGGCCTTGCCGACCGGGTCGTCGGCCAGCATCGTCACCGGATCGAGGATCACGCCGTTGGCGCTGCGCTTGACCTTGTCGACCTCGCCGCACTGCTTGTCGACCGACAGGTTCTTGTGCACGACGCCGATGCCGCCCTGCTGGGCGAGGGCCACCGCCATGCGCGACTCGGTGACCGTGTCCATCGCCGCACTGGCGATCGGCACCTGGAGTTCCACGCCGCGGCAGAACCGCGTGCGGATGTTGACGTCGCGCGGCAGCGCCGAGGCCATCTGTGGCACCAGCAGGACGTCGTCGTAGGTGAGGCCTTCGCCAAGGATCTCGACCAAGCTGCTTTCTCCGAAAGGACGGGAAAGCGTTGGGATGCTAGCGGCGGGGCGGAACGAATGCCACAAGATGTCGTGGTCGGAAGCGCCGAACGCACGGGGCGTTGGCGGACGGCCGGCCGTCCGCGGCGCCGCCGCCGCCTCGTGTCCCGGACCGGGACTTGCACTTCGGCCCCCCCCACCGGGCAGCCGATAGCCTCGGCATGTCGACTCCTGCGCCCGCGTCCGCGTCCAGCTCCCGCGAGTCCGGTGTCGCGATCATCGTCGGCCTGTGGTTCACGGTGATCGTGATCGGGATCGTGATGGCCGGTACCCAGTACCTGGAGGCCCACCGCGACAAGACCCGCAACTCGTTCATCGCCCGCTCGCAGGCGATCCAGATCGCCCGTTCGGGCCTGACCGAGTCGCTGAACTGGATGCGGCGGCAGACCTCGCAGCCGGTGCTGGCGTTCGCTCCGGACTTCCAGCCGGCAGCCAACCCGCCGGTGCTCGACACGATCGACCCGGACATCGGCCTGGTCCGCGAGTTCCGCATCGCCGGCAAGCAATGGGGCCGCTACGAGGTCTGGAAGGAGTGGGACGCCGACCCCAACGCGACCCGCCTGGCGTGGCGCCAGCAGGTGCAGTGCGAGGACATCTCCGCCGAACGCATGGCAGCGGCCGAAGGTTCGATCTGGCGGTTGCGCAGCGTCGGCTACGTCTACACGCTCGAAGACCCGACGCGCGCCTACAACGTCGCCCCGAACGTGGTGCTCAGCCGCGAGGTGCTGCAGACCGAGGTGCAGCGGCTGACCTTGAACCTGCCCGGCGAGGCCGCGCTGAACGTCGGCGACGGCAACAGCGCCCACGTCAACACGCAAGGCCGCATCCGCGGCGGCTCGGCCGGCGGCATCAACTACCCGCACGGATCCGGCACGCCGACCACCGGGCCGAACAACCAGAACCGGGTCACCGGCACGCCGCGGTTGTCGACGTCGTACAACTACGACGACAGCTACGAAGCGGTGTTCGGGGTCGGGCTCGAGGACCTGCGGGGCCTCGCGACGCTGATCGTGACGTCGGCTGCCGCGTTCCCGAACCCGGTGCCGGACAACGCCCTGGTGATCGTCGACATCGGCAGCACGATGAACTGGTCGAGCAGCCTGCCGCTGCGCGGTACCGGCATCGTCATCGTGGTCGGCAACGCGGTGATCGCCAGCGGCAGCGGCACCAACTTCAACGGCATGCTGTACGTCGACGGCAACCTGACGATGCGCGGGCCGTCCGACGTGACGGGTGCGGCGGTGGTGACCGGCAACATGACGCTGCAGGGCAACCCGGACTACGCGACGATCACGTTCGACGACGGGGTGCTCGACCAGCTGCGGCTGAACTTCGGCAACTACACGCGTTCGAACACGTTGCTGATCCCGCTGCAGCGCGACATGTGAGGTGGTCGGTGGACCCGGTGGCCTCCTTGCGCCACCCGCGACTCCAGCTCCAACTCGTTTAGGTATAAACCCCTACGCGACCTTGCGCCAGGGACGAAGGACCTTGGATCTGCATCGCCGGGGCCACTAGGATACGAGCAGGCCGTACCTCCACGCTGGTGCGTGCGGGCCGCCTACTGGTCCAACCCTAGATGCACCCCATGATCCGTCCCTTTCTCGCAGCGTTGCTTGTTGGTTCTGCGTCCCTCGTCGGCCAGACCTGCAACTTCAACCAGTACCCGATCCGACTTGTCGACAACCTCGGCGTCCTTCACCATCTGCTGGATCTCGGCCTCGGACAGGCCCGAGTTGGCC
>DAIMFJ010000155.1:0-11492 GCA_036724695.1 Planctomycetota bacterium | reverse complement strand
CATCTTCCAGAGCCGCCGCGGCCGGCGCAGCGGGCGCGGCGCTGGCGGCGCACCCCGTGGGTGGTGGCCGGTCTCGTGCTGTGGCTCGCCGGGCGCGGCTTCGGTTGGTTCGGCGACGGTGGGGCCGGGCAGTCCGGTCTGGCGCGCGGCGATGCCGCAGCCGCCCGGGCGACGCCCAATGCCGACGAGGTCACGCGGGTCGTGGCACCGGACACACGGCCTTCGCCCGCAGCTACCGGGCCGACCGCCGTGGTGGCCACCGACCGGGCCAGCGAGCGGACCAACGAGCGGCCCGGCGACTCCGCTCCAGCCAGCCCTGCGGCGGGTGAGGTCCTCGCCGCCGATGCGCCGCCCGCCGAAAGGGACCCACCGGCGGCGCCAGCCGGGGAGAGTTCGCCGCCAGGGTCGGCTGCGGGCGTGAGCCGTGGTACCGCGCCGACTCCGGCCGCCACGGACCGTGCGGCGGCCGCGCCACCGGTCCTCGATGCCGACCGCTTCGCCAGCCTGTTGTCGCTGGTCGACCTGCGACTCTACGAACAGGCGCCGGTGCGGGCCTTGACGGTCCTCGCCGAGATCGATCGTCTCGGTCCGTCCCCGGCCCAGGCCGCCGAGCTGGCCGGTCGGCGGCAACAGGCCGAGCAGGGCCTTGCCGGTGTCCTGGACGCGTTGCAGGACGAACTGCGGGCCGGCGACGTGTTCGCGGCCCGACCACGGGTGGAGGAACTGCTGTCGGCCGGTGCCGCCGGCGCCGCCGCGCTGGCCGTCCTGCCGCCACCGGTGTGGCGCGCCGGCACGGTCGCCGTCGACCTCGACCTGCGCCAGCCCGAGCCGCTCGCCAAGGGGCGTGCCGTCTGGTTCCGGATGGCGGGCACGCGCCGCCTGGCGCACGTCGTCGACGGCCGCAGCGATCGGGCCACCCTGCGGGTCGCCAGCGGGGGTGGAGCGACGTTCCCGACGGTCGCACCGACCGAGGTGTGCCCGGTCGACCCGCAGCCCGAGGAGGCGGTGTCGATGGCGTGGGCGGCCCTGCGGGCCGGCGACCTCGTGCTGGCCCGCTGCTGGTTCGGCGTGCTGCAACTGCGGGCGTCGTCGATCGACGGCCCGGAGCTGGCGGCACTGGCGGCTGCCGTGCGCTGAACGGGCCGGCCTAGCGCGGCAGCGCAGCGGGCAACGGCCGGCCGAGGCACCGGACCACCAGGAGCATCGCCAGCCCCCCGAGGGCGAGGCCGGGCAGCCACGCCGCCGGGCCGAACCAGACGATCGGCAAGTAGCCGAACAGCACGCTGGTCAGCAACGCCAGCAGCGCGTACGGCAGCTGGGTGACGACGTGTTCGACGTGGTCGCAACCCGACGACAGCGAACTGAGCAGCGTGGTGTCGCTGATCGGCGAGGCATGGTCACCGAAGATCGAGCCCTCGAGCACCGCGGCGAGGCACAGCAGCAACAACAGGTCGCTGCCCAGCCCGCCGGCGCCCGCGCCGGCCTGGCCGACTTCGTAGGCCAGCAGCACGACGTTGGGCAGCAGGATCGCCATCGTGCCGAAGCTGGTGCCGGTCGCGAACGCGATCAGCGCCGCCAGCAGGAACAGCACGATCGGCAGCGCCGCCGGCAGCAAGTACGTACGGGCCGCCGCCGCCAGGTAGTGGCTGGTGGCGAGGTCGTGGGTGACGTGGCCGAGGGTCCAGGCCAGGAACAGGACCAGCATCGGCAGCAGCAGCGAGCGCCACGCCCCGAGCACGCTGCGCAGCAACGCCAGCCCGTGCAGGCGGCGCAGCGCCAACGCGAACCCGACGGCGAGCAGCAGTGCCACTGCGGCCGCCAGCGGCAGCGCCAGGTCGTTCGGCCAGCCGGTCAGCAGGAGGCCACCGGCCAACGCGACCAGTGCCGTCAACGGCACGATCGCCAGCCGCGCGGGGCCGGCCGGCGAGCCCGCCGCTGGCTGGCTCGCTGCAGTGCTCGGGCCGGCCGTGCGGGCCGCCGCTTCGCTGCGCCACATCGGCCCGAGGTCGCGCCGCGACAGGATCACCACGACCACCAGCAACAGCGCGAACCAGCAGTAGTAGCGGTAAGGCATGCTGGCCAGGAACACCGCCATCGCGTCGTCGCTGCGGTACGGGGTGCCGTCTTCCCGCGCGATCATCGCCAACGGCGCCCGGTACTGCGAGGTCTCGTAGGCGACCCAGGTCGAGGCCAGCGACACCCCGGCGATCGGGGCGGCGGTCGAGCCGACCAGGTAGGCGAGTTTGGCCCGCGACACCCGCACCGCGTCGCACAGCGGCCGCATCGCCGTGCCGGTGACCAGGCAGTTCGTGTAGTCGTCGAACAGCAACACGCAGCCGGTCGCGAAGCTCGCCAGTTGCGCGCCGACCGGCCCGCGCACGCGCCGCTGCAACAGCGCCACCAGGCCGGCGAAGCCGCCGCCGTCGCGCACGATCGCGATCGCCGCGAACAGCAGCAGCACGAACACCGTGATGCGCAGGTAGAAGTCCTCCCAGAGGGCCCGCCGCCACAGGCAGTCGACCACGAAGTGCTCGGCACTGGCCAGCAGCCCGGCGCCGAGTCCGGGCGGGGCGAGCTGGCCGAACACCACCGCGGCGCTGCCGCAGAACCCCGCCAGCAACAACGCGGGCAGCACCCGCTGCAGCAGGATCGCCAGCACGATCGCCAGCGCCGCCGGCAGCAAGGACCAGCGATCCGGCAGTGGGCGTTCGAAGCGCACGAACGTGCCGTCGGGCCGCTGCAGTTCGGCGCGCACGCCGCGGTCGCCGATGCGCACCACCAGCGCGACCGGTGGGGTGTGCGCCGGCCACGGCGCCAACGCCTGTGCCCCGGCTCCCAGGCCGAGCACCCACTCGTCCGCCAGGCTGGCCAGCCGTAGCCGGTCGGCGTCGCTGGCCGGTGCCGGGCTCTGCGCCAGGTCGATCTGCAGCCGCGGGGCCAGACCAGCTTCGGCCCAGGGTGCCAACGGCGAGCCGCGCCAATCGAGCAACCAGCCGCGCACCGCCAGATAGCCGAGGTACGGGCCGCCGCCCGGCCCGGGACCCGGCAGCAGCGCGAACAGCAGCGCGAATGCGAGCGCGGTCAGCAAGCGGGCACGGCGGCGCATCGGCCCGGTTGTACCGCCGCGCCTGGACCGGCACGAGTTTTCGTGCGGATGGCGCCGCCCGCCGAGGTAGTTTGCGCCGCCGATGGAATCCGGACACCTGCTGCGGCGCCTCGGCCTCACCAGCGCGATCTCGATCACGGTCGGTGCGGTGATCGGCTCGGGCATCTTCCTCAAGCCGTTGAAGGTGGCGCACAGCCTGCCGTCGGAAGGCTGGATCTACCTGTTGTGGATCGGGCTGGGCCTGGTCTGCCTGTGCGGCGCGTTCGCGTATTCGGAACTCGGCACGATGTTCCCGGAGGCGGGTGGCCAGTACGCGTTCCTGCGCGAGGCGTGGGGCCGGTTCGTCGGCTTCCTGTACGGGTGGACGTTCTTCTGGGTGATCAACGCCGGCACGATGGCGGCGTTGGCGCTGGGCTTCGCCGAGAACCTGCTGCCGCTGTTCGGCGTCGACGTCGTGCAGGAGAAGGAGGATCCGGGGCTGCTGCTGGTGGTCGCCAGCGGCATGATCCTGCTGCTCGCGGTGGTCAACCACTTCGGCGTGACGCTCGGCGCCTGGATCCAGAACGTCTCGACGTTCGCGAAACTGCTGGCGCTGGCGGCGATCGTCGTCGGCGGCTTCTTCGTGGCCGGGCTGGAGACGCCGGCGGCCGCCGCTGCCCCGGCGGCGGGTGTGGCGACCACCCTGACGGTCACCGGGCTGGTGGGGGCGTTCCTGGCGATCTTCTGGGCCTACGAAGGCTGGTACCAGTTGCCGTTCAACGCGGCCGAACTCAAGCGGCCCGAACGCGACCTGCCGCTCGGCCTGGTCGGCGGCATGGCGATCCTGATCGCCGTCTACCTGCTGGTCAACTTCATCTACCTGCGGGCGGTGCCGTTCGCGGAGATGCAGGCGCTGGACCCGAACACGCCGCCGACCCAGGTGGCGGCGATGACCGTGGATCGCGTGCTGTCGCCGGCGCTGTCCGGGTACCTGACGTTGCTGATCGCAGTCTCGATCTTCGGCGCGGCGAATCCGAACCTGCTGTCGTCGCCGCGGGCCTTCTACGCGATGGCCCACGATGGCCTGATGCCGCGGGTGCTGACCGCCGTGCACCCGCGCTGGCGCACGCCGGTGGTGTCGATCTGGGTGCAGGCCCTGTGCGGGATCGGCATCATCGTCTACCTGCAGGGATTCCACGATGTCACCGACTTCGTGGTGTTCGCCGCGTTCTTGTTCTACGCGCTGACAGTGGCCGGGGTGTACCGGCTGCGCCGCACCCGGCCGGCGCTGGCGCGGCCGTACCGCTGCTGGGGCTACCCGGTCACGCCAGCCGTGTTCATCGTCGTCGCGGTCGCCTTCGTCGTCGCGGTGCTGCAGGACGAGGGCAACCGCGCCAACGCCTTGAAGGGGCTGGCGATCATCGCCACGGGCGTGCCGTTCTATCTGCTGGCCAGACGCCGGCGCAACTGAACGGCGGTCGCGCCGGCCGGCGGCGTGGTGTAGATTGACCGGCCGATGGATCCCCTGCAGTTCAGCCTGTTCTTCGTCGCCCTGCTGGTGGGCTATGTGCTGGTCCACCTCCGGTTGGCCCGCTTCGAAGTGCACATGCAGAAGCTGGCGGGCATCCGCACGCTCGACGAACGGCTACGGGTCCTCGCGGAGTCGTTCGACAAGCTGCGCATCGACCGGCTCGAGCAACAGCTCGAACGCTTGCACGAAGACCTCGTCGATCTGCGCGAGGCGACCAGCGACGTGCGGCAGGCGGTCTACGAGATCCCGCAGCCGACGGTCGTGCACAGCGCACCCGAAGCGGTGACGGTGGCGGCCAGCGAGTCGGTCGGGTCGCGCGTGCTGGCGCTCGTCGAGACCAGGCTGCTGCAGCTCGGCTGCCGCAAGATCCAGGTGCTGACCGACCTCGGCGACGTGCGGGCCGACCGCGAGGTCGAGGTGCTGGTCGAATGCGAACGTGGCGGCATGCCGACCAAGGGTCGCGTGATCGTGCGCAACGGTGCGGTGCGCGACGTGCTGATGCAGAACGTCGCGACGATGTTCCCGTGACGGCTGCAGGGTTCCCGTGACGGCCCCCGGACCGCAGTCGCCAGTTCACACGCCGGCGGTCGACAACCCGAGTCTGGCGCACCAGGCGACGAAGTCCGCCGGCAGTGGGGCCCGGAAGGTCTCGGCCGGCTGACCGGCAACGACCGGCAGTGTCAGCTCACCGGCGTGCAGCAGCTGGCGGTCGGGCTGTCCTGGCGGCACCTGCCGCGCGTCGCCACCGGCCTTGACGTGCGCGACGAACGCCAGGTAGTCCGCGTCGGGCCGGCCATAGAGTTTGTCGCCGAGCAACGGCGCACCTTCGGCCTCGAGATGGACGCGGATCTGGTGGGTGCGTCCGGTCGTGGGCCGGCACCGCACCAGTTGGTGCCCGGCGTGGCTGGCCAGCACCTCGAACCGGGTGTGCGCCGCCTGGGGCGCACTGGCCGAGCTCGTCGCGCTGCGGCGCAGCGCGATCGTGCTGTCGCTGGCGCGGCCGATCGGCCGTTCGCAATCGATGGCGGCAGGCAAGCTGCCAGCCACGACGGCGAGGTAGGTCTTGTTGGCCGCCCCGGTGGCGAACAACGGGCTCAGTCGTTCGCTGGCTGCCTTGGTGGTGGCGACCACCAGCACGCCGCTGGTCTCGCGATCCAGCCGGTGCACGAGCTGCACGTGCGGGCCGTGCCGTTCGCGCAGCAGGTGCACCAGCGTGTTGCGCACGAACGGGCCGTCGGCGTGGACCGGCAGGTGGGCAGGCTTGGCGACCACCAGGAAGTCGCTGCCTTGTGCGAGGCTCTCGATCGCGGTGTCGACGACGGGTTCGGCGAGGCTGCGCTGCCAGGCGACCAGACTGCCGGTGCCGAGCAGGCGATCGGCCCGCGAACGTTGGCCATCGACGGCGACCCGGCCAGCGGCGATCTCCTGCTGCCAGGCGGCGCGCGGCAGGTAGCGGAAGCGCTGGGCCAGGTAGTCCAGCAACCGCAGCCCGGCCTGGGCACGGCCAACGCGCGACGTCAGTACTGTGGTGGTTGGCGAGGCCGTCGCCGGATCAGGTCGCGCGGTCATGGAAGGCTACCGTAGCGGGTGCCGCTGCCGACGCGACCTGGCAACGCAAAACGCCGCACTGCGGTGCCGGGGGCACCGGAGAAGCGGCGTTTCAGGCGCTGGTTGCCGACGCGAGTTGCATGTCCCTGGGGGCATGCGCGTCGTCGCCGGGACCGAAGACCACCCGAGTGGGAGACCTCGGCGGGGATCAGGCCTTCTCGGTCTCGACGGCGACCTTCTTGCGGCGACGCAGCAGAGCCGCGCCCGTCAAGCCGGTGCCGACCAGCAGCAGGGTGCCCGGCTCGGGAACCGGCGCGCCGCCACCGCCACCACCGGCGTTGCCACCACCCGAGCTGCCGCCACCGGCGTTGCCGGTACCGCCGCCCGAGCCACCACTGCCGCTCCCGGAGCCACCGCTACCGCCACTGCCGCCACTGCCGCTCCCGGATCCACCGCTACCAACATTGCCGGTGCCCGGCTCGCTGCCGTTGCCGCCGGTGTTGCCGCCGGTGTTGCCACCGATGACGCCTGGATCAGGCGTGTTGATCGGGGGGTTGGGACCGTCGGCTGCAACCGCGATCTTGCCAGTGTGGTCGGCGCACGCAGCGAGGGCGAAGCCGAGCGAGAGAGTCAGGACGATCTTGCGCATGGTGCTCATCGGATGCACGAGGGCATCCTTCCTAGGTGTTGCAATCAGTGTGCCGGATAGGGCGCTCAAGGGTGAAGCGCCGGCGGAATGTTCTCAGAAATGGGCAGCGTTGTCCAGCCCCTGCTGCAACCACGCAGCCGGACCGGACTACAACCCATTGCCATCGTACAGGAGTGTACTCGGAAGCGCCGGCCGCGGGGCGACGATTCTGGATGAAGATTCGTCGCCACTCGCGGGGCGCGCCCGCGCCTACCTGGGTGAGGTCGTCGAGGCGCGACGGCTGCCAACGAACCGGCCTGGCGCTGGGAGCCTGCTGGCGGGGCCCACAGGCCGTTGCCAACGCTCGTATCGGGCTCTCGACGGCCAGCCGACGGTCCACCGACGAGAGTGGCGAAATCCAGCCGCCGTCGCGATCTCACGACCCGCTCACATGCGGTCGAGCGAAGCCTCATGGCAACTTCGGATAGGTCGCCAACTGGCGCTCGGCCGTGGTCACCACGGCACCGCCACCGAACGGACTGATCGTGGCGCCCCGCTTGCTGCCGGCCAGCAGGTAGACCCGCTGGCCATCCCGCAGGCGCAACGCGTGCACCTGCCCATCGGCAGCCGGGGCCAGCAGCAGTTCGCCGCAGGCCACCGCCCCACGCAGCCAGACCGCACCTGGCTTGGGCAGGCCCGGCAGCGCGGCACCAGTACGTCGATCGAACCGCAGCAGCTCCTCCGAGGTCGTCACGACGACCTGGTCGCCGACCACGAGTGGCCCATCCAGCAGGTCGTGTTGGCTGTCGTGCCGCCAGATCGGCTTGCCGGTGGCGATGCTCAGTGCCTGCAGCCGCCGCTGGTCGTCGCGCAGGTAGACGTGCTCGCCGCAGGTCGCCAGCCGAACCTCACTGCGCGGGCCGACCGGTACCGACCACAGCGTCGCGAGGTCCTGCGCCGCCACGTGCAGGAGCTCGCCAGCGCTGGTCGCCAGCAACACCCCGCTGGGGGTCGCCAGCAGGTTGCCGACCACCGGCAGTCCGTTGCGCACCTGGCGGTGGTCCGGTTGCCGGGGGTCGATCGCAACCAGTCGCCCATCGAGGGTCGCCACCAGCACACGCTCGCCGACGCACACCGGTCGGCGTTCGGTGGCCAGGTCCGCGAAGCGGTGGCGGAGTTCCCCGGTCGCCGTGGCGAAGTTGCGGAGCTCGCCGTCGATCGAGCCGATCCAGGTCGAGTCCCCGTGCACGACCGGTTGGGTGAGCAACCCCGACAGATCGCCGGTCTGGTGGCGCCACCGCGTGGGGCCCGCCGGATCGTCGGTCGCGAACACCGTGCCGCTGCGGTCGACGGCCAGCCAGCCGCCGCGCCCATCGTCGACCATCGGCGACTCGACGACGGCCGGCAGTTCGAGCGTCTGCGTCGCGGCCAGGGTCAGCGTGGGGGACCACGCCGAACGCTGGTCACCGGTCACCCGGGTCGCCACGCCGACGAAGCCCGGCAGGAGCAACTCGAGCGCCGTGTCCTCGGCTGGCACGAACGGCACCACGCAGGGCGTGCGCCCGACCTCGCTGCCGGCCTTGGTGACGCTGGCGCCTGTCGGCACCGAGTCGACGCGCAGCGGCAGTTCGACCAGGCGAGCGAACGGGATCTCCGGGTAGGCGAGCAGCAGAGCTCGGTAGTGCTGCTGCGCCGCCGGGAAGTCGCCGGCAGCGGTCGCGGCGGCCAGCGCGTCGCACAGGCGCGTGATCGTCGCATAGCGGGCGACCATCTCGCGGAAGTGGCTGCGCAGCGCCACTTCGGCGGTCGGCTCCTTCTCGAGCGTGCGGTACAGGTCCAACGCGGCGCGGAACTCGAAGGCCTGCTCGTGCGCGACGGCGGCCTTGAACAGCGGGTCGAGTCGCCGATTCTGGCGCTGGCGATCGAGGGCGGTCCGGTACGCCGCCACCAGCCCCGCGGCGCGGCGGAAGGTCGGCGCGGTGTCGCGAGCCGTCGCGGCCAGCTGGTCGCGCAGCGGCTCGGGCACGACCTCTGGCCAATCGCCCGCGGTGGCCAGGCGCTGCAGTGCCGCATGGGTGTCCGCGAGCTGGTCTGGGTAGGCGGCCTGCAGCTGCTCGAGCTGGCGCTGCAAGTCGGCCTCGCCGGCGATCGGGTCGGGATCGCCCGGCATGCTGCCGGCCAGCCGCCGTTCGGCCTTGCGCAACTCGTCGCCAAGGGCCTGCAGGCGGGCGCGCACCGCGGCGGCGACGTCGCCGACCTCGCCGTGGTCCGTGGCGGCGGCCGCGTAGGTCTGCAAGGCCGCCGCGAGTTCGCCGCGCGCCAGTCGCTGGGCGGCTTCCTCGAGTCGCGCCACCAGCGCCTGCCGCACCAGCTGGCGCTGGCGATTGGCTTCGGCGGCGACCGCGAACTCGACCCGGCGGGCCAGGTCCTCGACGACCTCCGACTCGCCGAGTTCGCCGCGCCAGCGTTGCAAGGCGGTCTCAGCCGCGGCCAGGTCCCCGTGTTCGAGGTGTCGGTCGATGTCGTCGCTGGCCGACCGCAGGTTGCTCTCGTAGGCGTTCTGTCGCCAGTAGACGACGCCCATCGAGGTGATCAGCAGCGTGCAGAGCGCCGCCGCGCCGACCCGCACCAGCCGGTTCGCACTCGTCTGGCGCAGCTGCTGCAGGAGCTTCTGCACGTCCTTGTGGCTGCGGTCGAGGCGGTACGCCGACTCCAGCACCTCGATCGCCCGGGCGCGGTTGCCGGCGTCGCGGTACAGCGTGCCGAGCTCGAACAACACCTGCGCCGCGCGCTGCGGTTGTTTGTCCTTGTGGAGGAGGCGTGCCTCGCGCACCAGGATCTCGGGTTGCGCGGTCCCGGTGGCGCGCGCGTCGGCGACGATCTCGTAGGCGGCTTCGGTCTTGCCGGCGTCGAGCAACGCGTCGAGCAGTTCGACGGTGACCTGTTCGAGTTCCGCGGGCGTGCCGCTGCCGTGCGCGATCAACACCGTGCGCAGGTAGCTGATCGTCTCGGCATCGCGCGGCGCCGCCGCGCGGGCGGCGCGGGCCAGGTCCATCGCCCGCTGCGGGTCGTCGGTGCATTGCGCCGCCTCGATCAACAGCGTCCCGGCCAGGCGACTCTCGCCGAGGGCCCGCAGCACCGCGGCGGCGCGTTCGAGGACCTTGGCGTCGCGGCTGCCGCTGCGGTCGCGCAGCGTCTGCAGCAGCATCAGGGCCTTCTTCTTGTCGCCGAGTTCGGCGCGGTCGGCGGCCGCGGCGACCAGCGTGTCGTCGGCGACGTTGCCAAGACAGCCCTGGCGGACCAGGTCGCGGGCGGCGCGAGCCACGTCGAACAGGGTCTGCGGCAGCAGGTCGGCGACGTCGCGGTAGGTGCCGCGGCCGTCGACGGCGGCAAAGGTCGCCTGGTGCAGTTCGGTGACCCACTTGCCGGTCGGCGGTTGGTCGCTGAGTCGCTGCGGCAGTTCCTCGAGGCTCAGGATCGCCGTCAGGATGCTCTCCCACTCGTCGGAGCGGCGCGCGACCTCGAGCAAGAGGCTGCTGATCTCGTACTGGGCGCACTGCTCGAAGGCCGCCTGCAGATGCGGGGCCTCGACCTTGCCTTTGTAGAACTCGAACGTGCCGTGCTGCCACGTGAACAGCGCGAACAGGTCCTCGGTGATCTGCTGGCCGAGCAGTTCGTCGAACTGTTCCTGGGCGACCAGACCGTTCTGGACCAGGATCTCGCCGAGCGGCTGGTCGGTCTTGCGCTGCTCGACCAGGGCACTGCGCAGGTGGTCCGGGCTGAGCAGGCCCGCCCCGACCAGCAGCTGACCGATCCGGCGCTTGAGCGTGCGCGGCGGCACCAGGATCTGCACGTAGCCGTCGCGGAAGTACAATTGCCGCTGCTCGAGCGGGTTGCTGACCACCAGCACCCCTTCGAGCTTGCTCATCGACAGGGTCTGGAAGATGTCGGACAGGTTGATCTGGTCGAGATCACCCCGCATCGTCACGGTCTGGGCCGCGAGCCCCTGCTCGGGGGCCTCCTTCGGCGCAGAACCCGACCCCTTCTCGAGCAAGAACTCGAGTTCCGCGGGATCCAGGATGCGATCACGTTCCGACATGCAGAGCTGCCCCTCGTCCCGCGCCGGTCGACGGTCCGGTGCCGTCCACCCGGCGCGTTCGGCCGGTTCCGTCCTGGCTATCGGAGTTCTGGCGGTCGCGACTCAATTCCTGGCCGCGCAAGATCCAGCTGCCGGTGCCACCGGCGACGTGGGCTGGCTCGCCGGACGCACCGACAAGGTCAAGGCCGAGATCACCCGCTTGCTGCTGGTCTCGCCGAGCCGGGATCTGGCGGCTGGTTGGCGCCTCTGCGAAGGGCTGGGCCAACCGGCGGCCCCCCTGTTGTGGGAGATGGTCGAGGCCGAGCGCAGCAACCTGCAGCGTCGGCTGGCCCTGCTGGTCGGCGCGATGCTCGCCGGCGGCGGCCAGGAGGACCGGCGGTTGGTGGCCTGGCTGGGCCAGCCGCGGCCGGTCTTCGAGGAACGCTGCCTGTTGGCGTTGGTGGTGGCCCTGGGCCCGCCGCGGGGGCGGCCGCTCGACGACTACTTCTCGCTCGCGGTGGGCGGCAACCGCACGCCCGAGCAGTTCCTGGCCATCGCCGCCCGCCTCGCCGCCGCCCGCGTGCCCTCTGCGGTCGCGGCCCTGCCGGTGGTGGCCGGGGGC
>DAIMFJ010000154.1:0-11499 GCA_036724695.1 Planctomycetota bacterium | reverse complement strand
CGCACTCGGCAAGCTGCTGCTGCTGGGCGACACCGCGGTGTTCGGCGCGATCGTCACCAGCACGTTCGAGATGGCGAAGACGGCCTTCGAGTTGTGCCTGGGCCTGACCGGCGTGCTGACGCTGTGGCTCGGCTTCCTGCGGGTCGGCGAACGCGGTGGCGCGGTGGCGATCCTGGCGCGACTGGTGCGGCCGTTCTTCCACCGGCTGTTCCCGGAGCTGCCCAAGGACCATCCGGTGCACGGCGCGATGATGCTGAACTTCGCCGCCAACATGCTCGGTCTCGACAACGCGGCGACGCCGGTCGGTCTGCAGGCGATGCAGCAACTGCAGGCGTTGAACCCGACCCCCGAACGGGCCAGCAACAGCCAGATCATGTTCCTGGTGCTGAACACCTCGGGACTGACGCTGATCCCGGTCGGCGTGCTCGCCTACCGCGCGCAGCTCGGCGCCGCGAACCCGACCGACGTGTTCCTGCCGATCCTGCTGGCGACCTTCTTCGCGACGTTGGTCGGGCTGGTCGGCACAGCCCTGGTGCAACGCATCCGGCTGCGCGATCCGGTGCTGCTGGCGTGGCTCGCGGGCACCACCGGGCTGGTGCTGCTGCTGCTGGTCACGTTGCACAGCCTGCCGCGCGACCAGGTCGAGGTGGTCTCGTCGCTGGTCGCCAACGGCGTGTTGTTCGCGGTGATCGTCGGCTTCCTGCTGCTTGCGACGCTGCGCAAGGTCAACGTCTACGACGCGTTCGTCGAAGGCGCCAAGGACGGTTTCCAGACGGCGATCCGCATCGTGCCGTTCCTGGTCGCGATCCTGGTCGCGATCGGCGTGTTCCGCGCCGCCGGCGCGATGGACCTGGTCGTCGCCGGCGCGCGCGCGGTCGCCGGCTGGTTCGTCGACGACCCGCAGTGGGTCGAAGCCCTGCCGGTGGCGCTGATGAAACCGCTGTCGGGCAGCGGCGCGCGCGGCTTGATGGTCGACGTGATGCAGACGCACGGCGCCGACTCGTTCCTCGGCCGGCTGGCGTGCACGTTCCAGGGCGCGACCGACACGACCTTCTACATCCTGGCGGTGTACTTCGGCGCGGTCGGCATCAAGAACACGCGCCACGCCGTGCCGTGCGGGCTGCTCGCCGATGCGGCGGCGATCGTCGCCGGCATCGTCGTCGCGTACGTGTTCTTCGGGTGAGGGCTCGATGCCGCTGCGCGCTGCGTTTGCGGCACAACGCATCGAGCGACACGATCCGCCGCAGGCCGCGCGCGCAGATCGGCGCCGACTCGCTATCCTGGTCGCCGCTCTCGATGCCCACCACCTCGAACACCCCAGTCCCGGCCCGCAACGCTGCGCTCGGCAGTGTCGGCCTGGCGCTGCTGTCGCTCGCGCCCACGCAGCGCGGCCAGCAACTGCAGACGGTGGTACCGGCCCAGTTCGCGACCGCCGAAGGCGGAACGACCGGCAACATCTGGCGCGCGGGCCTCAACCGGGTGCAGTGTTTCTACGACACCAGCAACCTGACCGGCATCGGCATCGACCACCCGATCTCGATCTCGGGGATCGAGTTCCGCCTCGGTGGCGGTGCCACCACCAACGTGGTCACCTACCCGAGCGTCGAGGTCTACCTGCAGTACGCGGTACACGACTTCCAGGCCCCGCTGCTCGATTTCGACCAGAACCGCACCGTGGCCATGCCGACGACGCCGAACTTCAGCGGGCCGCTGACCACGCGCGCGGTGGCCGGCACCGTGCCGAACGGCTACTTCCTGGACGTGCCGCTGAGTGCGCCGTTCCTGTTCGATCCGTCGCTGGCCCAGGACCTGCTGATCGAGATCGTGATCCTGGCGCCGCCGAACCCACCGCTGGGCAATCCGGTCAGCGCGTCCTTCAACAACCCCGCCCATCTGGCCAGCAGCGTGCGTTCGCTCGGCTCGACGACGGCGACCAGCGGCACGCTGTCGGCGTTCGCCCCGGTCGTCCGGTTGCGTTACGACGTGCTCGCCGGCACCGCCACGCACACGACCGCCGGGGCTGGCTGCAACCAGTTGACCAGGGCCTTCTACGAACGGTTCGCAGGTGGCGCCGCCGATCTCGGCGGGGGCACCGTACGGCTGCAGCCGAACGCCCGCGGCGGCTACGACGTCAGTGTGCAGAGCGGGGCCAGCATCGCCGCACCGAGCACCCCGGGCCTCGCCCTCGGCGACGACCAGATCAGCAGTCCGGTCGCCCTGCCGTTCACGTTCCACCACCCCGGCGGTTCGACCGGCACGGTGTTGGTCGACAGCAATGGCAGCATCCACCTCGACCCGATCGGCAGCAGCATCGCCGGCGGCCCCGCCACGGCGTTGCTGGGCGTCAACGGCACCCGCCTGTGTGCCGCGATGATGGATCTGTTGCCCGACGGGGCCACCAACAGCCAGAACGTGTTCGCCAGCGTCGATCCGAACGATCCGTCGACGTTCCTGATCACCTGGTGGCAGGTGCCCTGCGTCGGCGCGACCAGCGGCACCTCCACGTTCCAGATCGCGCTGCGCGACAACGGCACCCAGGACTCGGTCGAGCTGCGCTACGGGTCGCTGACCAACAATGCGACCACGCACGGCGGGGCGTGCATCGTCGGCTACAAAGCCGGCCAGGAACCGCTCGGCTTCGATCCCGGCAGCCGCGACCTGACGGCCGGCAGCTTCGCAACGGTCGCCGAACTCGGCCCCCTGAGCCTGGCCCCGCTGCAGCGACCGATCCTCGGCACCACCACCACCTACCAACTGCGCAACGTGCGCGCCAATCCCGGCGTGTCGATGCTGCTGGCCAGTTTCGCGCCGCCGACCAGCGTCGCGCTGACGACGCTGGGCTTCGCGGCACCCGGTTGCTTCGCGCACGTCGATCCGAGCAGCCTGGCCAACGTCGGCAACCTGGTGCTGACGGCGCCGATCGGCACGGCGACGATGGTCTGGCCAGCGGCGCCTGGCCTGGCCGGCGTGCAGATGCACTTCCAGGCCTTGTCGTTGGCGCCGGGCGAGAACGGCCTGGGCGCGGTGACCTCGAATCGGGTCACCGCCCGGCTGGGCATCCTCTGATCCGACCAGCCAGCGCGGCCTGCGCCGCGCCCTTCGACTCACTGGATCGTCAGTTCGTAGCAGTTGCTGAACGCACCCTGCGCATTGAAGAACAGGTTGGTACCGACCAGCGACTGGAACAGGAACGTGACACCGGTCAACGACGGGTTCGCCGGGATCGGCAAGGGCAGGTCGAAACGATCGGTCAACCAGTACGGCGCGAACACCAGCGTGTAGTTCGGGTCGATCTCGACGGTGCCGACCAGCGGCGGGAACTGCCGCGACGCGCGCGGGCCGATGCCCCACGCGGCGAGCATCTGCACCCCCGGCGGCTGGTGGAAGCACATCGTCGTGGTCTGCCCGGGCGCCGCGAGGCCGACATGGTCGACAGCCGGCGTGTACGCGAACGCGCGCGGCATCGACGCCTGGCTCAAGCCGTTGTCGACGGTGACGCCGACCACGCCAGGACCGCGCGCCGGTGGCACACAGGTCAACGACGAGTCGCTGAGCACCTGGATCTGCGCGGCGGGCAGACCGTCGAACAGCACCTGGACCGCCGGGCTGGCCAGGAAGCCGGTGCCTTGCAGCGTCACCGGCGCGGGCGCCGACAGGTAATGGCGCTGGGCCGGGAACACCGCCTGCGCGGTCAGGGGATTGCCTTGGGCAGGAACAGCCGCGGCGAGCACCGCAGCGGCGACGAAGACGAGCGTACGCACGGGTGGATCGATCCTTGGTTGCAACAGACTTTCGCCAGAAAACCGAGGGCGGTCCGCCGTAGGCAGTATCGCCCCCTCCGCATACGATGATACCAGAAGCGAACTACGGTTTCGCCAGCACGAAATCGCTTTCCACACTTTGGGGACAACTGGAATCCTGACCTGCCGGCCCAGCGGACTCGCTATCCTGCTCGCCCCCCGATGCCAGCCGAACCGCGCCGCACCCCGCGCCCGCTCGAACGCGGCGACGAACTCGAGATCGAGATCCAGGCCCTCGGCGAAGGTCCGGACGGCCTCGCCAAGGTCGACGACTACGTCGTCTTCGTACCTGGCCTGCTGCCGGGCGAACGGGCGCTGGTGCGGATCACCTCGTCGACGCGCAAGTTCGCCCGCGGCGAGACCATCGAACGGCTCGGCCCGGCCGCCGACGACCGGGTGCCGGCCCCGTGCGCCCACTTCCTGACCTGCGGCGGCTGCCACCGCCAGCACCAGTACTATCCGGCCCAGCTCGAGGACAAACGCAGCCGCCTGCAGCGCACGCTGCACTACGCGCTCGGCGACCGCGCGCCAGCAGCCTTGCCGACGCTGGCCGCCGAACCGTCCCTCGGCCAGCGCCACAAGGTCGCGTTGCACCTGCGCAACCGCATCGACTCGCTGCACGGCGAGGGACACCTCGAAGGCTGCCTGCACCGCGTGCGCAGCGCCGAACTGGTGCCGGTCCGCGACTGCCCGACCAGCGATCCGCTGGCCTGGGACCTCGCCCAGGCGACCCTGGCGCAACTGCAGCACCTGCCGCACCGCGCCTGGGATCCCGACTTCGCCCCCAAGGGCCTGCTGCGCACGATCCTGGTCCGCACCACCACCGGCGGCGAGAGCCATGTGATCGTGGTCGCGCGCGAACCGTTCGTGCCCGATCTGGACCGCTTGTTGCCGGCCCTGCGCGAGGCCGGGGCGACGACCGTCGGCATCAACCACAACCGCGGCGAGTTCAGCCAGCTGCTCGGCCCGCGCACGACCGTGGTCGCCGGGCCGCGCCGGCTCGCCGAACGGATCGGCGACACCACCTACCTGCTGTCGCCGGACGCGTTCTTCCAGACCTCGCCGCAGGCGGCCGCCCACCTGGTCGCCGGCGTCGGCGATTGGCTGGCGCCCGGCAAGGACGACGTCGTCGGCGACCTGTACTGCGGGGTCGGCCTGTTGACCTTGCCGTTGGCGCGCCGCGCCCGGCTGGCGTTCGGCATCGAGGCGAAACGCGACGCGATCGAGGACGCCGAGGTCGCCGCGGCGCTGAACAACCTGCGCAACACGCAGTTCCGCAGCGGCGCGGTCGAGGCCTGGCTGTCGCGTTGTGGCCGCGGCGACCTGCCGGTCCCGGACCTGTTGGCGATCGACCCGCCGCGCAGCGGCCTCGAGCCGAGCGTCGTGCAGGAGATCGCGCGGTTGCGGCCGCGGCGGCTCGCCTACGTGTCGTGCGACCTGCGTTCGCTCGGCCGCGACCTGAAGGCCCTGGCCGAGGCCGGCTACCGGGTCGGCAAGGCCCGGGCGATCGACATGTTCCCGCACACCTGCCACGTCGAGTCGCTGGTCTGCCTGGAACGCGCGCGGTAACCTCGGGCGCAGCCCCAATGCGGCGCCGTCCGGCCCGCTGCCCCCGATGCAAGCCAACCGCCGCCGTGCGCCGTTGCCGCCACTGTTGTCGTTCGCGGCCTTCGCCGCCTGCACTGCCATGGACCAGACCAACCCCAGCGTGCTGGTGGCCGACTTCGGCACCGCCGCGTCCGGCCAGCCGGCGACCTTGTGGACCCTGCGCAACGCGCACCTCGAGTGCGACGTGACCGACCACGGCGCGACGCTCGTCGCGGTCCGCACCAAGGACCGCGCCGGCATCCTCGCCGACGTCGTGCTCGGCTTCGACGACGTGACGGGCTACCAGTCGCCCGCCAACCAGTACTTCGGCTGCACCACCGGCCGGGTCTGCAACCGCATCGCCAAGGCCCAGTTCACGCTCGACGGCTACACCTACCGGCTGGCCGCCAACAACGGCCCGAACAGCCTGCACGGCGGCGCCGTGCGCAGCCTCGACAAGGTGCACTGGCAGGCCGAACGGGTCGGCGACGCCAGCGCGCCGGGCGTGCGCTTCTCGTACCTGTCGCGCGACGGCGAAGAAGGTTTCCCAGGCAACCTTCGCGTCGAGGTCACCTACCGCCTCGAGCCGGACGGCCTGCGCATCGACTACCGCGCCACCACCGACCGGCGCACGCCGGTCAACCTGACCAACCACGCGTACTTCAACCTCGCCGGGGCCGGGGCGCCGACCGTGCTCGACCACGAACTGTGGGTCGACGCCGAACGCCACACGCCGACCGACGACACGTTGATCCCGACCGGGGCGATCGCCAGCGTGCTCGGCACGCCGCTCGACTTCAGCAAGCCCCTGCCACTCGGCCTGCGGATCGGCGAGCTCGACGCCACGCCGGCCCAGGGCTACGACCACAACTACGTGCTGCGCGCCGCCACTGGCCTGCGGCCGGTCGCGCGACTGCGCCACCCGACCAGTGGCCGCCGGCTCGAGGTGCTGACCGACCAACCGGCCCTACAGGTCTACAGCGGCAACTTCCTGCACGGCCAGACCGGCAAGGGTGGTCGCACCTACGCGCGCCGCAGCGGCCTGTGCCTGGAGACCCAGCACTACCCGGACAGCGTCAACCAGCCGCACTTCCCGGACACCGTGCTGGCTCCGGGCGAAGAGTACCGGACGACGACGATCTACCGGTTCACGACGGAGTGACGTGACGATGGCCCAGCGCAGCAGGGAGTTCCTCGCCGGCCTGGTCGTGACCCTCGGCGCCGCCGTCGGCCAGGACCAGGCAGCCAGTACGCCCCGACCTGGCGTCGCGATCGCGACGCCGGCCTTCGCGTGGCTCGCCGAACCGCCAGCCGGCCTGCCGGCGATGCCCAAGCCGGAGGGCTACCAGCCGACGGCGGCGATGTTCGAACTCGGCCGACAGCTGTTCCACGACGCGATCTTGAGCCACGACCGCACCGTGTCGTGTGCGACCTGCCATCCAGCGGCGACCGGTTTCGCGAGTGCCGAGCCGCTGCCGCTCGGCATCGCCGGCCAGCGCGCGCTGCGCCATGCGCCGGCGCTGTGGAACCGCGGCTACGGGACCTTGCAGCGCTGGGACGGCGGCGCGGCGAGTCTCGAGCAGTTCGTGCTCGAGCCGATCGCCGACCCGCGCGAGATGGGTTCGTCGGTGCCGGCAGCACTGCAGCGCCTGGGCGCGGATCCCGAGTACCGGCAGGCCTTCGCGACGACGTTCGGCGCGGTGCCGGACCAGTCGGGTCTGCAGCAGGCGCTGGCGACGTTCGTGCGCGGCATCGTGCGCGGCGACGGCCCGTACGACCGCTTCCTGCGCGGCGAGGTCGACGCGTTGACCAAGGAAGAACGCGCCGGCCAATGGGTGTTCGAGAGCAAGGGCCAGTGCTGGCGCTGCCACACGCCGCCGTTGTTCACCGACGAAGCGTTCCACAACACCGGTGTCGGCGTCCGGGACGGGGTGCCCGAAGCCGGCCGCATGGCGCGCACCGGCCTGGCCGTCGACCAGGGCCGATGGAAGACGCCGACGCTGCGCGGCGTGCGCTACACGGCCCCGTTCATGCACGACGGCTCGCAGGCGACGCTGCGCGACGTGGTCGACTTCTACGCCCGCGGCGGCAACCCGCACGCCCAGCTCGACCCGCTGATGCGCCCGCTGGACCTCAGCGAGGCCGACCGCATCCACCTGGTGGCGTTCTTGATGGCACTTTGACGGTCACGAACGGGCCGGCAATCGGCTCGTGCAGGCATGCAGATGCCCGCCGGACCGTTCGTACCGACCGAAGTCCCCGCCCGCGTCGCCGACCTGGCGTGCCGGTTCGACCGCCCCAGCGACTGGGTGCTGGCCGAACTGCCGCCGGAGCTGCCCGACTTCGCGGCGGTCGCCGAGTTCGCGCCGTTGGTCGTCGCGATGGCGCCGTTCGCGGCGCTGGTGTTCAGTGTCGGCGCGCGGCCGGTCTACGGCGACGGCACGCTGAGCGATTGGCTCGGTTGGCTGGCGCGCGAGGCCGGGTACGACCCGGGGCCGATCGAAGCCGAGACCGGCGGCTCGCTGCCGGCGGTGGCCTGCTGGGCGATGCAGTTCGCGGACGGCACGCCGATGCGCATGCGGCTGGTGCTCGCCGAGGACGGCGGCCGGCTGATCCAGCTGGCGGCGATGGCGCCGCAATCGCTGTGGTCGGCGGTGCACGAGACGTTCCGGCAGATGCTGGGGTCGTTCGTACTGCTGCGCCCGCGCGGCAGCAGCACCCTGCTGGCGCCGGCTGGGGTCGAGTTGCCGGCGTCGAGCTACGAACCCTGGCCAGCGGCGGCGAGCGCGAGCCCGGCGGCGAATTCGCCGACCGATGCCCAGGCACCCGAAGTCGCCGCGGCCACCGACGAAGCCGCGGCGGCCCCGGCGCCCGCCGGGGACGGAGCGGCGAGCGACGACAACGCGACGGCGATAGCGACCGTGCCCGCCGAAGCCGACGCCGACGAAGTACCGGACTACGATCCGGGCGAGCTGGCGACGTTCGCGGCGGTCGCTCTCGCCGACGATCCGGGCACGCTGTCGCAAGACGACGAGCTGAACCAACGCCTGCTGCAGTCCGGCGCCGGTTTCGCGGCGCCGCTCGCAGTCGCTCACGGTCGCGACGCACGCTGCGCCGACGTGCGCTGTGGTGCCCTGCTGGCGGTC
Source organism: Planctomycetota bacterium (assembly GCA_036724695.1). Taxonomy (GTDB): domain Bacteria; phylum Planctomycetota; class UBA1135; order UBA1135; family UBA2386; genus JACKIC01. The sequence continues at coordinate 2,966 of DAIMFJ010000154.1, read as the reverse complement.
CTGCGCGTGCCGTACGGCTGGCGCGTGCTCGATGACAGCCGCCGCACGTTGGTCCACGACGGCGACGGCGGCGTGCAGATCCAGCTCGACCTGCGCCGCCACGGCGGCTGGTCGGCGCACGAGTTCCTGCGCTCGCTGGCCGACGAACTGCGCACCGCCTGGCCGGAGCTGACGACCCACCGACTGCGGCTGCGCGGCGTCGAGACGATGCTCGTGCAGGGCCTCCTCGACGGCGACGAACCGCTGGCCCAGACCTACATGCTGCGACCGGCCGGCGAGGACCGTTTCCTGGTGGTCCGCACCACCTGCCGTCCCGCCGACCTGACCCGGGCTGGCGACACCGCCGAGCTGCTGCTGCACCATGTGCGGTTCGTCACCGGCGACGAGGCCCTGCCCGTGGACACCACCGGGCCACTGTGGTGGCAGGATGCGCAGCGCCGCGCGGCCAGCGGCGACCTCGAAGCCGCCGAACGTCTCGTGCTGCAGAACGTGCCGCACCTGGGTGCCTACGCGCAACTGGCCGAACTGCACGAACGGCTCGGCCGCCGCCACGCCGCCGCCGGGGACCAGGCGAAGGCCGACGCGGCCTTCGACGCCAGTTGCGAGTGGATGGACCGCATGGCCAGCAGCGCGACCAGCGGTGGCGAGGGCATGGCGCTGAGTCTGCAGCGCGACGAGCATCGGCGGCGCCTGGGCCGCTGACGGGTCGTTCGCTCCGGCGCTGGCCGGGGATCAGCCGCGCAGCCGGTCGACCAGCGCCTGCGCGGTCGCCGACGCCGGCCGGCAGAACCTCGCCAGCAGCAGCGCCACGCCGAAGTTCAGCAGCATGCCGACCACGCCGATGCCTTGCGGTCCGATGCCCAGGCACCAGCGCGGCCAGCCCAGGTACACGGTGCCGAGGATGTAGGTACCGGTGAAGGCGATCCCCACCACCATGCCGGCGACCGCCGGGAACGTGCCCAGCCGGCGGTGGAACACGCCGAGCACCAACACCGGGAAGAACGACGCCGCGGCGAGCCCGAACGCGAACGCCACCACCTGCGAGACGAACCCCGGCGGGTAGATGCCGATCACCCCGGCGACCACGACCGCCAGCCCGATCGTCGCCCGCGACACCGCCAGCCGCTGCGCTTCACTGGCCTGCGGGCGCAGCAGCCGGTAGTAGAGGTCGTGTGCGACGCTGCTGCTGATCACCAGCAACAGGCCCGACGCCGTCGACAGCGCCGCGGCCAGCCCACCGGCGGCGACCAGGGCGATCACCCACGCCGCCAGTTGCGCCATCTCGGGCACCGCCAGCACCAGGATGTCGGCGTCCGGCCCGGCGAGTCGCCGTTCGCGCAGCGTCGGCCGCGCATCGGCACCTGCGGTGCCCGCCGTGTCGAGCCACTGCTGGTGCTGCGCACGCAGCGTGCCGAACTCGACCGCGGTCAAGGCACCGATCCGGAACAGTTCGTTGCGTTCGGCCTGGGCTGGTCCGTGGTAGGCGAGCTTGCCGTCGCCGTCGTCGAACCAGGCGACCAGCCCGGTCTGTTCCCAGGTCCGGTACCAGGCCGGCAGTTCGGCGACGGTCTTGCCGTGCAGGCTGTCGAACACGTAGTAGCGCGCGAACGCCGCGGTCGCCGGCGCGGTCAGGTACAGCGCGGCGATGAACAGCAGCGCCCAGAAGCCCGACCAGCGCGCCGCGGCGACGTTCTTGACCGTGTAGAAGCGCACGATCACGTGCGGCAGGCCAGCGGTGCCGGCCATCAGTGCCAGCGCCGTGCAGAACACGTTCAGCTTGTCCCACTCGCCGACGAACGGCTCGGTGTAGCTGGCGAAGCCGAGGTCGGCATGGATCCGGTCGAGCTTCGCGAGCAACGCCACGCCCTGCCCGGTCAGCTCGCTGCCCATGCCGACCGACGGCACCGCCGTGCCGGTCAGTTGCCAACTGATCGCGACCGCCGGGATCACGTAGGCGAGGATCAGCACCCAGTACTGCGCCACCTGCGTCCAGGTGATGCCCTTCATGCCACCGAGCGTCGCGTAGACGAACACGATCGCCATGCCGATCACGACGCCGACGTCGACCTCGACCTCGAGGAAGCGCGCGAACACGATGCCGACGCCGCGCATCTGCCCGGCGACGTACGTGAAGCTGATGAACAGCGCACACAGCAGCGCGACCAGCCGGGCGCCGTCCGATTCGAAACGGTCGCCGACGAAGTCCGGCACCGTGAAATGGCCGAGCTTGCGCAGGTACGGGGCCAGCAGCAGCGCGAGCAGCACGAACCCGCCGGTCCAGCCGAGCAGGTAGACGCCGCCGGCGTACCCGAGGAACGAGATCAAGCCGGCCATCGACAGGAAACTCGCCGCCGACATCCAGTCGGCGGCGGTCGCCATGCCGTTGGCGATCGCCGGCACCCCGCGGCCGGCGACGAAGAAGCCATGCGTGTCGCGCGCGCGGGCCGCGAACGCAACACCGAGGTAGAGCGCGAAGCTGAGTCCGACCAGCAGGAACGTCCAGTGCTGCACGCTCATCGTCCACCTCCGGCGCGCGACGATTCCTCCACCGCCGACGGCGCAGCCGCCAGGTCGCGCGCCAACCGCCGGTCGAGCACGGCCATGCCGACCGCATAGGCGAACACGCAGCCGACGAACACCAGGATCGCGCCTTGCTGCGCGAACCAGAAGCCGAGCGGGAAGCCACCGAGGTGCACCCCGGCCAGCCAATCGGCGAACAGCACGCCACAGCCGAGGCCGGCCACGGCCCAGACCAGGAGCAAGGACAGCGTCAGCCGCACACTGGCGCGCCAGTGGCGCCGGTGCGCAGCGGCGGCGGGGTCGCCGGCGACGAGACGGTCGGCGGCAGCCGGCGACGAGGACGACGAGGGCATGGCCGCCAGTATGGAAGCTGGACGGCGCTCAAGCCACCCGGCGCGCGGCGCGGCGTTCGGCCAGCACCAGCAACCCGATGCCGACGAGCGCCA
>DAIMFJ010000153.1:2148-11559 GCA_036724695.1 Planctomycetota bacterium | reverse complement strand
TTGTCCTCGAAAGACTACCCAACGCGTGGCAGGACAGATAATTACAGCTATTTCGAGCGCACTACACTAGCAGGCCACTTCGCTCGTCGTCTGCTGAACCACGCGTCCAGGTGCGGATGCTGACAACTGGTGTGTCCGTGGGGGTCTGCTTCGAGTTGATGTCGCGATCGAGATCGTGGTTCATGGTCATCTTCGCAATCGAGGGCGCTGGGCTGGCCGGCTCCGCGGCATCCTGGGCACGTTCTTGTTTGGTGCTCGCGCCGTGAACGAGGTCGTTCGGGTGGGGCGGCAGAGCTTCGCGGTCCTCGTGCGCCTTCACGGCTTCACCTCCCCGCACCCGTGCTCGCAGTCGGTGTCGCCGGGCTGCACGCGCTCGGACGTGACGGCAGCACTTGCCTGCTTCGCCCTGCGCTTGCCCTTCGACTTCGAGCTCCGCCCCGCGTCTTCCGTAGGCGCGTCACCAGTTCCCGGTTCCCGCAGGTTCCCGTCGGTTCCCTCAGGTCCCCGGGAACCGAGGCAGGCCGGAGCCGGGGAACCCCGGTTCCCGGTTCCCGGCCTCTCTTTGGTACTTTCTCTACCCCCCTCCCTCCCTTGGGAACTTGGGGCGTCGTCATCGGCCACGACGAAGCGCGGCGACTTGTTGGTTCCCACGCTCAGGATGCGGCCCTTGGACACCGCCCGGTTGAACGCTGCGAACTTGTACTCCCGCTTCCCGGTCATTTCGGCGACGACGGTTGAGGCGTTCGGCGCCTCTCCTAGTCGGCGCAGTGCCTCGACGGCGCGCGTCTCCATGTCTTCGAGCTTGTTCGCGAGGCGCCGGACTTCTGCAGCGGTTTGATCCTCGGAATTCACGGCGAGGATCGGCGGAGCCGGCAGCACGACGGGGCCGGTCTCTCGCCTGCCGTCAGGACCTGTGCGCCCGGTCTCTTGGGAGTTGATCAGGTACGGCGTAGGCGGAGGCTTCACGCCGTCTCGCACCTTGACGGTGTGTACGGCGCGGTCGCGCAAGATCACGGCAACGTCGATGCCTGCTACGAGCGCCCCCGAACCGCGGAAGTCGTGGACCGATGGCGGAGCGGGGTTCATGACGTCGGGCTTCTTGGTGTGGTGAATCACGATCAATGCGCACCTGTAGACGCGCTGAAGCACGGAGAGCGAATGCAGCGCGGCGCTGGCAGCGCCCGCGTCGTTCTCATCTACTCCCGGGCGAGCGGCAGCCCACGTGTCGACGACAACGATGTCGGGGGCGCTGCCGCGGCGCTGCTGCACCTCCCGGACGATCTTGTGCAGCCGCTGCACGGCGTCGGGCGCCGCGAGGTTGGGAACGCCGCCGCGGATCTCTAGGTACCGCCCCGGTGCTGGTTGCGCCGCTGGGTGCGCTGCGCGCCAAGCACGCAGGCGTGCGCCAAACCCAGCATTGCCCTCGGCTGCCAAGTAGAGCGTGCTGGCGCCTCCCGCGATCAGCGCGCGGCCCAGCCACGTTTCCATTCCGTGCTGGAGACGCAGCGTAAGGTCGACGACGGCTACCGACTTGCCCTGGTTGGTTTCGCCGCCGACCACCGTCATTCCGGCTGCCGGAACCGTTCCTTCGACGATCATCATCTGTGATTCGTCTTCGGCCACCTCCATCCAATCGCGTACGGGGATGTCGTCGTCGCTGGCGATGTTGGCGATGCCCTCCCACGCGTGCCAAGTCTCGACAAGCGCGTGTACGATGCTCTCAGGCGGATGCACCTTCTTGTGCTTATCGCCGTTCGCAGCCAGCCAGATCGCGAGCCTTGAGAGCCGCTCGCGGATCATGCCGGGGGTCATCGGCGTCGTGCGAAGCACGTTGCCGTGAGCGTCCCGCGCGACGAGATGCAGCCGGCCATCCTGGGCCGCGATGTCCGGTTGAGTAGCGATGAGTCCGCGTGCGAGCGTCAGGAGGACGTGGTAGTCGTCGACGTTCACGACTGCAGACGGACGGCAGCTTGTGTCGGGAGGCGACTCACGGGGTTCTAAAGCCACTTCGTTGGTCTCCGCCAACGGGGCTGGCCGCTCGGGTGCTTGCCGGGCGTAGTCGTCGCGCCAGCCAGGCGCCGCGTCGTCGAACATGCCGAACAGCGATGCAACGCTGCTGCCGACCAAGCCGGACCAGCGGCCAGCCACGTCGCCTTCCACGTACTTGGTTCCGCGACGAGACCACTGCTCTGCGATCTCGTAGCCCGCGTTGCCGAGCGTTCGCAGTGCGGCGAGAACTCGAATCCAGGCGGGGTAGGTCAGATCGGCGTCAAGCAGCCGGGCGTCGAGAAGACCCCACCGTGCACGCGCCACGTCGCGGTCGTGGTCGTCAGTCTGGTGCTGCGATCCAGGCGCCGCGCTCCTCGGCTGCTTATTCGATCCGCTGACACGCTGCTGCAGCTCGACAAGCGGCCGCAGGTCGGCGTGCGAGGCAAAGGCCATCGAGCATCGGTCTTCATACACCTTGCCGGTGACACTCAAGTACCGTGCACCCCGCAGGCCGTCGTAGGCCTCGAGCTGTGTCCCGGGGCCGAAGGCGCCGTCGACGACGGAGCCGCAGAACTCTGGCGGCAGCGAGCCACGGTAGAAGAACCTGAGCCCTGTGCCGCTAGGAGACACCTCGGTGTAGGTCGTAGGCAAGCTGTCGATCAGAGCTCGCGCAGTTGGCATCAGCTCGCCCGTGGCGCTGTCGATCACGTGGTCAAGGTCCAGACCGACCCAATCGCCTCCCTGCAAGTTCACACCGAGCAGGCCGACGCCGTAGCCGGAGTTCGAAGGCGCCCTCAGCGCACGATTGGCCGCCTGTTGGAACGTCCCCCAAGTGTTCGCGTCGTTCGAACGCGCGTTCTTGCCGGTCGCCGGGGAGATCGGCGTCTTCGCCGACTTGACCACGCCGCTGGCCATCGCCTTTGGCGCACGCGAGCCGCAAACCCAGATTGGCGCCGCGATCAGCTCGGGTGGCGCGGCGGCGGCGATGAGGTCGATGTCAGCCTGCGTCAGGCGCCGAAGGAGCCGCGGGTCGTCCAGTGGAACGTGCTCGGTCACCGGGGTCCTCCCCGCCTCTTCTGCCCCCGTGCTGCTTCGATGGTGGCGACCAGCGTGTTCCGGTCCACCACGACGATGCCCAGCGCGGCGAGGGCAACGAGGACGGCCCGTTCGAGGGCTTGGTCATGAGTCGCGATGGCGCGCTCCAGGGCCATCGCCAGCGCGGTTGGCGACCTGCGCGCGAGTTCGTCGATCCAGGCGTTCCGATCTTCGGCCATCTACGAGATCGGGGCCGGTGGTGCGCGAGTGGTGCGCGCACCACACCAGGAGATCGTTGCTACAGAAGGACTTACGTCTGTCGGGTGGTGCGCGGTTTGGTGCGTTGCGCCAACTTACAGGCGCAAGCTTCGCAGATGCGCACCAGGTCACCACCCACGGTGGCCGTCTCCGTGAACGGTTCCTGACGGCAGTTCTCGCAGGCATCATCCTGCTTCCAGGCTTCAAGTCGCCCTTCAGCGTCCTTGGTCCCCATGGGCAGTTCACCTGGGAGGGGCTCGGATGCAGCCCACGCCTTCTTCCATTGCTCGCTGCGGCCCAGGGTGGTGTGGCTAACGTCGACCAACCTGGCGTACTCGCGCACCGACTTCCGCTGGCTCCCATCGCGCATCAGTAGCGTGATCGCCTTCTCGACCTTGGTGAACCCCAGAGACGAGTGCTCGGCCACGACCCCGGGACGTTCGCCAGGCTTCTCGTTGTCGCCAACGGGGGCTTTCTTCCCAGTGGACGCTGCTCGCCTGTCGGCAAACGCCAGTGGACTCAGCTGTCGCACTTCCTCCTTGGCACGCTGCAGGGCTGCGGAGAGCCGCGACATCAATCGGTCACGATAGAACTTGGCCTCGGTGGCCCACCCGTCCTCCCCGAGCACCTCGATCTCGCCGTCGCAACCACCCGGTTCGTTAGAGCATCGACCAGAGGTTTCGAACTTGATCGAGCCGCAGACCCTGCACATGGCACGGGCCTTCCAAGTGGGGCCATCGATCCAGGAGTCGGCAGCGTCAAGGTCTACAAGGACACGACCAACTTCTTGCAGCGCGGTGCATGGGAGTCCGGCTTTGACCGCCTGACGTAGTAGTCGGTCGGTCATGTCGGCCAGAGTCCATCGCGAACTCGCAGCGGTGCCCCGGAGCCCGCCGCCGGTAGCGAACCATGTTGCGCGCAGCCACCTTCCGGCGATGTCGTCGACGTAGGCGGTCTCAGCCCCGCTTGCTGCTCCTGTCTCACTCGCTTGGGGGGGAGTTCCCTGCGGGAGGACGGAGGCCGACTTGTGTTCGTGCTGAAGGTTCTCGGCCAGCCGAGCCCACTCCACGGGGTCAGCGACGGCCTTGATCACCTCATGACGAATCACCGCGGAGCCACCACCAGCAGGTGCCGGCTCCAGCACCGCTTCTGCGGCTCCGAGAGCCACGTCGTGGTGCGACGCAGACGCAATTGCGCCCCACGTTCGGTCAATCCCGCGCCCACCTCCGAAGGCCGATCCGACTTCCGGGTGCTTCTTTCGCACGTCGATGGCGGCATTGAGCGATTCGAGCAAGTGGCCGACGGCGTGCTTCATGCTCGCGATCAACTCGGAGTCGCCTGGCTCAGGAGCCCGGTGTTCGGGGATCGAATCGAGCGCCAGCAGCGCAGCCTGTAGGTCGGGCTCCTTCTTCAGAATGGCGACAAGCGCCCCGAGGTCTGCGTAGACCGCCATCGTCGCTCTGTGGAAAGCCTCGCGGGCATCCCACGAAGGCTGCTCGGAGGCCTTGGACATGGCAGCAAAGTCTACCGAACCCGTGCGTCGATGGCTTGCGCCCGGCGCGGGGTGCGGGGCGGTCAGGCTCCAACGGCCGCTCGCAACCGCGACCTATCCACCCTCGCATAGATCACCGTCGAGGTGATGCTCGCGTGCCCGAGCGCCTGCTGCGTGAGCTGGAGATCACCCGTCTCCCCGTAGATGCGCATGGCATAGGTGTGCCGCAACGCGTGGGCCGACCGCCCCCGGAGGCCGGCCTTGGCAAGCCAGTACGCGAGGCGGCGTTGCATGTGCCGTATCGACGCCCGGCGGTCTCCCGCGACAAAAGCGGGGCCGTCCTTCCGCCCGTCGAGGAACGCTCGGAGCCGCGTGGCGAGGTCCTTGGCCATCACGATCGTCGCCGGCCGGTTGCCCTTCGCGGACCGGCAGTGGATCTCGCCGTGGGTGAAGTCGAGATCGGCGACGTCCAGCCCCAAGGCGCTGCCGATGCGCACGCCGGAGCGCAAGAGCAGGTGGACCAGCATCTCGTCCCGACGGGCCTCGGGTCCGTCGGCGGTGCGCAGGACTTCGAGCAGCCGTTCCTGCTCGTCCGGGTGCAGGGCCTTGGGCGGTGGTGCCGTGCAGCGTGCCCGCTTCAGGAGCCGGGCCGCGTTCGTCGGCGTGAGCCCTGACTCGTGCGCCCAGCGGAAGAAGCACCTCAGGCTCGTGCGCTGCGCGTTCGCGCTGGTTGCCTTCTTCCTGCCGCCGCGCGCGCTGGTGCCCGCGGCGTCGCTGGCGAAGAACTCGGCGACGACCGCGGGGGTGATCGCCTCAAGCTCCGTGGGTCTGTTGGCTGCGGTGAGCCAGGCGATCAGCGAGGCGACGTGGCGCTGGTACTGGTTGCGGGTGTGCCCGCTGCGTCCGTCGGCGCGGAGCTGGACTTGGAACTGCCCGAGGGCGTCTTGGAGCTGCATGGCCACATGCAGCCATGGCCAGGCCGAGGGCATCAAGTCCCATTCCTGGTCCCCGGGTGCGGCTGGAGCCGCCCCTGCGGGAGGTCAGATGCGGTCGGGAGTTCGCCGTGGTACTGGGCGCACAGAAGGCGCTTATACGGTTGGCCGAAAAGTCCCGTGATCGTGATCGTGGTGGCGGATTCCGTGTCGGGGCGGGCCAGGAGCATGGTACCCGGTTGCTCCCCCCCCAGTCCGTCTGCTACTCTGTGACTCACCATCCCTCGCTCATCCGTCCTGAGACAACTCTGCAACAGTTCACCCCGTCCAGCGTCGATGAAGCCGAGGATGATCCGCCGAGCTAGGCCATGACTACCGCCAAGCCTGAAAGTCCGAGCACTCCTGACTTCGTCCAACTGGACATAAGGAAGGCGAACGGAAACGTAGTAGTAACTCCGCAGGACCAGGACCGCTTCGTACTGAAGATGGACCGGGCTATCGCCGCGTGTCAGCTTTTTGTGACCGCGGAACGGTTCCAGAAGTTGTTCACCGTTTTGCTTAACCGCCTTGGTGCTTGGGTGTCGAAGCAGGACGGCGTCGAGTCTGCCTGGATCACGATGCGGGATGGCCAGTTCCTATTTTTGGTCATGCGAAAGGTGGTCGCGTACGATCGCGATTTCGAGGATGCGCTGACCCAGCTTGAACTTGACATCGCCAGTGACTCGGACCTCGGGCAACTACCGGTGAGCACCATGGCGTTGCCGAAGGTCTCGATGGAGGCGGTTTGCTCCTTTGTGGATCCTGGAGTGGCATTCCACTTCTCATCGACCAGTCGTGGCTCAAGTCGATGATCATCTCGCGCTAGCGAACAGTACGCATAGTTCGCTTGAGTGCCTTATCCAGGCTGGGCCGGTTCACACAACCTGGATCGCCACGATGGCGTTCTACAAGGCCCTGCACGTCGTTGAGGCGATGTTCGCCAAGTTGGGTAGTAAGAGGGCGACCACACACGAAGAGCGAGAGAGGGCATTAAAGGCTGAGAGGCGATTCCGGAACATTTTCGAGCACTACCAGCCGCTCAGTAATGCATCGAAGATCGCTCGCTACCTGTCTGACAGGAGCGGTACTGGCTACAAGTCCTTCGATGATTACATGACTCCAGAGAAGGCGCTTGCGGAGTTGATTCATCACCGTCTTCACCAGATCGAGGTAAGTACCATGAAGCTCATAGGTGAGCCGGCGCCTAAGCTGCTGAAGTGTAACACACTCCCCAAGCAGTTCGATATGGGAGGCTCGGAGGTTCGGTGATCCTGGATATAGAGTCCGAGATCTAATACGTTGAGGTGACGCTGCCCTAGCAATGCGGGGCCATTTCGGCGCGACTGCGTGCCGTTTGGATTGAGGTCCGCTGCTGGCCGCTGCCCCACCCGTTCCTCGCGAGATGCCTTCTGGTCGAGCTGGGTTCGCCAGCCCACCACGATTCCCGACCAGAGGCCCTGACCCTCGATCGCCAGGACTTCGTCACTCGGCGCTCGTCCGCCGAAGGGGCTGTGAGTTCCCACTGCAAGGGGCGCATGACGACCACGCCGATGCCGCGGCTGTTGGCAGGCTCGGCCGGTGGGCACGGCACTGTCGGTGCTGATCGCCGGGCCGAACACCGGCACGGTGAGGACCCGGATGGCGCCCTCCTCGCAAGCCAGGGACGGGGGTGCGGAGACGGTCAGCGAAGCTTGGCCGAACCGCGCAAAGTCCCTTGACTAAATTTACAACGTGGGCTAAACGATACTGGAGCTATGCAAGAGAAATTCGAGAACCCGTTTCGGCCCGGTGCGGGCCACAGGCCGCCGTACCTTGCCGGACGTCAGGCCGAACGTGATGAGTTCGCTAGACTGCTTAGGCAGAACGGGATCGTTACCGAGAACTTGGTGCTCACTGGCCTTCGCGGCGTCGGCAAGACCGTCCTCCTCGAAGAGCTGAAGCCCCAAGCGATTCAGGCAGGGTGGCTGTGGGCGGGATCCGATCTTTCTGAGTCTGCTAGTGTCAGCGAGTTGCGCATGGCACAGCGAATCATTACAGATCTTGCGGTAGTAACATCTCAGATATCGGTGGCGGTCGAAACTCAAACGACTAACTTCCGGAGCGAGAAATCCAACTACAATCTCGACGTAGGCGTGCTCTCCACCATATTTGATGAAGTGCCCGGGCTAACGGCGGACAAACTCAAGGGGCTTATTGTCAATGTGTGGGGCATAATTGCGCAAGCGACCAACGCAAGAGGGCTCGTGTTGGCCTATGATGAAGCGCAGACAATCAGCGATCAGCCCAAGAAAGAAGAGTATCCTCTCGCCATGCTTCTCGATGTCTTCCAGTCTGTTCAGAGACGCGGCGTGCCCATGATGCTGGTGCTTACAGGTCTACCCTTTCTTTTTCCCAAACTTGTTGAGGCCAGGACATTCGCCGAGCGGATGTTTCACGTGCAAACCCTGAAGAGCCTCAGCAAAGAGGAGTCCCGGCAGGCCATCCTCAAGCCTGTCGAGGCTGCCAAGGATTGTCCTGTCACCTTGTCTGAGCAATCAGTTGAGACAGTGATTGGCCTGTCCGGCGGGTATCCGTATTTCATTCAGTTTATATGTCGCGAGGTTTATGACGCATTTCTCCAATCGGACTCGCCGCCGCAGGTTCCTGTGTCAGAAATCGAGGCCAAGCTGGACGCTAGCTTTTTTCAGGGACGATGGGCGCGTGCGACTGATCGGCAGCGCGAACTGCTTTGCGTCATCGCACAGCTTGAGTCCTGTGATGAAGAATTCACAGTGCAGGAGATCGTGCAGGCATCACGGAACGCCGAGTCGAAGAGCTTCAGCTCCAGCCATGCGAATCAAATGCTGGCGGCCCTCGGGAACGAGGGCCTCATATTCAAGAATCGACATGGCAAGTACTCCTTCGCAGTTCCCCTAATGGGAAGATTCATCAGACGGGAGATGAAACTCCCTGGCTAGCGCTGGCCTGCCGCATTCCAAAGGGAATGCGACGCCGTCGCCGGCCTCACCGGCGCCCATCGGCCCGCCACCGTTTCTAAACGGCCAAAACGGTGGCGCTGCCGACCCGCCACACCCACAACCGATTGCTCAGAAGGTAGTTACGTCGATTTTTCCAGAACGGGCAAGGCGGGAAACGGCTAGGGATCCCCTTGATCTCACGTAAAGCGTTGCAGCGACGTTGGTTGCGCGCGTCATCCGGACGCTTGCCGCCCTGGCAGCCCTGGGCCTCGCCAGGCGGCTCGGACGGATGTACGTCGAACTGCATCCCTCCGGCCGGCAGCCCCTTCTAACCCACCACTTCTACGCCTCCGACCCCGGCAACCCGCGCAGGAGTGACGGCTTCTGCCCGCTGTGTTAACCTGCCCCAAAAAGCCCGACTTCCAAGCTCGCAACTCCAAGCCCTGGGTTCCTTTCCCACGAGCACGAGCTTGGACGACCCCACCCCCGATCGCGACAACCGCGGGCGCTTCGCCCCTGGCAACCCCGGCGGGCCTGGCCGACGGCCAGGCTACCGGGAGCAACTGCGTCGGGCCGCCGACGACGCGGTCACCCCCGAGCACATCGCCGCCCTGATGCGTCGCGCGCTCCGGGCTGGCCTCGAAGGCAACCTGTCCGCTGCCAAGTTCGTGATCGAGCGTGTGTGCGGCAGGGCGGCCGATGCCCCCGG
>DAIMFJ010000153.1:0-2138 GCA_036724695.1 Planctomycetota bacterium | reverse complement strand
CCCATCCAGCTGCCCGAGCTCCGGACCGCCGCCGACTGCGACGCCGCCTTGAGCATGCTGACGAAGGAGATCTGCGCCGGCACTTGCGACACGGTGGCCGTAAGGCTGCTGATCGACACGGTCCAGGCCCGGCTCAAGGCGATCGAAGCGCGCGACCTGGAGGTGAGGATCGCCGAACTCGAGCGCGCCGCGGCCAACGTCGTGATGCCGAAGAAGGTGCGGGGGTGAGGCGGCCGGGTGGTCGGTCGCCCGACTACTTCGCCGGCCGGGCCACCTTCCGCAACAATTCGCGCCGCTCCTCGCCAGCCGCCCGCGCCGCCTCCCCAACCTGCCGCAGCTGCTTGGCGACCGGCTTGCCGCGCCGGTGCGCTGCCAGCAGGTCGAGCTCCACGGCAACGAGCAACGCGTCGAGGTGCAGATCGTCCTCCGGCAGTTCGCCCTCGGCATGGAACCGCACCTCGATCGCCGCCTGCGCCTCGAACCACCGCGGATCGTCATGCGGCACCCGCGCCCGCACGCCATCGAGCCGCACGAACAGCCGCCGCGCCTGCTCCTCGTAGGGCGGCACCGCCAGCTTCGCCGGCCACCCACTCACGTGGAGCGCCACCGAGCCGTACATGGGGATCCCGTGACGAGCCGCAAACCCCGGGCTCGCTACGTCCCCACCGTACGCCACCTCGGTGGCGATCGCGGCCCGCGCTAGCTCCCGGACCGGTTGGGGGGCGTACAACGCCTCGTCGAACAGCAGCCCGCGCACGCTCGGCGGCCACGCTTCCCCAGGGCGGACCCGTTCGGCCGGCGGCGGCGACCAGCCGTACTCGGGCTCGTCGCCGCCGCGCATGGCCAGGTCGACGACCTCGCGGGCCAGGCGCGGGTCGTCGGGCAGTTCGCCGAGCTTGACGAACCACTCGTACTCCTCGCGCAGCAGGTGCCGCTGGACCGGCGCGGCATCGATCGCGTCCTGGATGCGTTCCAGGCGCCTGACGGGGGCCCTGGTCACGGCATACGCTCCGCCGAAACATCGGCAAAGGTCCGCCCCTCCCCGTCCATCGTCGCTTGCTTGCCAGAGGCCTTCTCCCAGCGAGCAACGATCACGTCGCAGTACCGCGGGTCGAGCTCGAGCCCAAAGCACCGGCGCCCAAGGTGCTCGCACGCGATCAGCGTCGTGCCGCTGCCCAAAAACGGGTCGTACACGTCGTCCCGCAGGCTGCCGTGGTTGCGGATCGGCCGGGCCATGCACTCGACTGGCTTCTGGGTGCTGTGCTCGGTGTGGTCGGCGATCTTGTTGCTGATGTCCCAGACCGTCGACTGGGAGCGGTCGCCACACCACTTCGACGACTGCCCGCTGCGCACCGCGTACCAGCACGGCTCGTGCTGCCAGTGGTAGTGCCCGCGGGAGATCACCAGCGAAGGCTTGCGCCAGATGATCTGTGCTCGCACCTCGAAGTCCGCGGCGCGCAGGTTGACGACCAGGTCGGCGGCAAACTTGCCGGCGTGCCACACGTACGCGACCGTGCCCGGGAACAGCCGGTACGCGTCGGTCCAGTCGACCCGGTCGTCGTTGCGGACCTTGCCCAGGTGGTCGCTGTCGCTGAGCCCGCATTCCTCGCGCCACTCGGGGTCGTAGCTGACGCCGTAGGGTGGGTCGGTGACCATCAAGAAGGGCGTGGCACCGCCAAGCAGGCGCGCCACCTGGGCGGGCACCGTCGAGTCGCCGCACAGCAGGCGGTGGTTGCCCAGCACCCAGAGGTCGCCAGGCCGGGACACCGCGACTGCCGGGGGCTCGGCCGGGGTGTCGTCCTCGACCTCGAGCGATTCCTCGCTGCGCAGCTGCTGCACCAGGGCGTCGATGTCCTCGGTCGAGTAGCCGACCCCGTCGAGGGCGTCCTCGGCGCGCAGGGCTTCGAGGAGCTGTGCCAGTTCGGCGTCGTTCCAGGCGGCGAACTCGTGCGTGCGGTTGTCGGCGATCGAGAACGCCGTGGCGTCGAGGTCGTTGCCGTCGAACCACCAGACCGGGACCTCGGTCATGCCGAGCTCCTGCGCCGCCTTGAGGCGCGTGTTGCCGGCGATCACCTCGCCGGTGCGCTTGGCGACCACGGGCTGCTGCCAGCCGAAGCGGCGCAGGCTGGCGGCGACGT
>DAIMFJ010000152.1:3721-11913 GCA_036724695.1 Planctomycetota bacterium | reverse complement strand
CACCCTCCTGCCCATGACGTAGCGCTCGCGCCGGCGCCAGTCGGCAAGGCGTTGCCCAGGCATACCCAGCGCCTGCGTGCCGCGGGCGCTACGTCTTTGGAGTGACCATGGCGCACACCCCGGATCGGATCCGCAATTTCGCCCTCGTCGGACACGGCCACGCTGGCAAGACCGCGTTGCTCGATGCGCTGGCGTTCCACCTGAAAGTCACCAGCCGCCAAGGTGCCGACGGGGCTGGATTGGGCGACTACGAGCCCGAGGAACGGGAACGGCGCCAGACGCTGGCGGCGCACCAGTTCCGCCTGCCGTTCGGCGAGACCGTCGCCAACGTGTTCGACACGCCGGGCCACCCCGACTTCGTCGGGGAGACGATCGCCGCCCTCGACGCCGTCGAGACCGCGCTGTTCGTCGTCAACGCCGCCAATCCGGTGACGTTCCACCTGCAGCAGCTGTGGCGCAAGGCCGGCGAACTCAACCTCGGCCGCGCGATCGCGATCACGCACCTCGACCAGGACAGCGTCGACTTCCACACCGTCGTCGACCAGCTGCGCGCCGCCTTCGGCCACGCGGTGGTGCCGGCCTCGTACCCGAACGCCTGCGGGGCGCAGTTCCGCGCCGTGCACGACGTCACGCACCGCGAAGGGCCGGAAGCCGAGAAGTACCACGAGATGATCGAGGAGGACGAGGCCGAGGGCGACGACGTGTTGATGGAGCACTACCTCGAGACCGGCCATCTCGACGAGAACGAGTTCACCGACAACCTGCGGCGCGCCGTCGCGCGCGGCAACCTGGTGCCGGTGTTCGCGGTCTGCCCCAACCGCGGGCTCGGCCTCGAGCAGCTGGTCGAGTTCGTCGAACGGCACTTCCCGTCGCCGGTCTGCTACGGGGCGCGCCGCGCCGCCGAAGCCGGCAGCGAGGTGTTGTCGCAGGTCGTCGACCCCGAGGGCAGCGGCTTCGTCGCCAAGGTCGTCCGCGTGGTCGTCGATCCGTTCGTCGGTCGCCTGTCGGTGCTGCGCTGCCTGCGCGGGGGGCTGGCCAAGGACCAGTCGGTGGTCTGCGTGCGCACCGGTACTTCGCACAAGGTCGCCCACCTCTACACGGTGCACGGCAAGGAGACCAAGGAAGTGCCGGCGGCGGTGGCCGGCGACCTGTTCGCGGTCGGCAAGATCGAGGACTTCCAGCTCGGCGACACACTGACCGACGGGGCGCGCATCGCGCTGCCAGCCCCTGGCTTCCCGGTGCCGACCTATTCGCGGCACATCTGGCCGAAGGCGCGCGGCGACGAACAGAAGATCGCCCATGCGATCGAGAAGGTGGCGCTCGAGGATCCGACGTTCCGCCATGCGCGCGACCCGGAGACCGGCGAGTTCCTGGTCACCGGCATGAGTCCGGTGCATCTCGAGGTGCAGTTCCAGCGGCTGCATCGCAAGCACCACGTCGACGTGCTGCAGGGGCCGCCGACGATCCCGTACCGCGAGTCGATCACCGCCCGCGCCGACGGCCACCACCGGCACAAGAAGCAGAGTGGCGGTCGCGGCCAGTTCGCCGAGGTCTACCTGCGGGTGGCGCCGCGCGAACGCGGTGACGGGCACGAATTCGTCGATTCGGTGGTCGGCGGGGCGATCCCGCGCCAGTTCCTGCCCGAGGTCGAGAAGGGCGTGCGCAAGTTCCTGGCCCGCGGGGCGCTGGCGGGCTTCCCGGTCGTCGACGTCCAGGTCGAGGTCCACGACGGCAAGTTCCACGACGTCGACAGCGACCAGATCAGCTTCCAGATCGCCGGCGAACGGGCGCTGCACGACGCGTTCGGCAAGGCGCGGCCGATCCTGCTGGAACCGGTCATGCAGGTCGAGATCCACGTGCCCGACCGCTTCACCGGCGACGTCGCCGGCAACCTCGCGGGCTCGCGCGGGCGCCTCGCCGGCATGGAGACGCAGGAAGGCATGCAGGTGATCTCCGCCCAGGTGCCGATGGCCGCGCTGCTGGAGTACTCGACGCAGTTGCGTTCGATCACCGCCGGGGAAGGTTCGTTCACGATGCGGTTCTCGCACTACGAACCGATGCCGCCGCACCTGCAGGAGGACGTCGTGCGGCAGCGCAAGGCGATCGTCGACCAGCACCACGCCGCGCACTGACCGGATGGATCGTCGCAAGCCGTTGCAGGAAAACTGTTTGCGGTGTTCCATCGGGTCCGATCAGTCGCCCGTCCGCAGTGCGGACGCAGCTCGGGTACGGTCCCCGGGGGGCGGCGGTCGATAGGACTCCCGGTCTGGTTCCGCGGCGGAACCGGCCAGGAGCCAACAGATGGTGTCGATGGAGGAGCTGCTGAACCTGATGGTTCAGCGTGGTGGTTCGGACTTGCACATCTCGGTGGGATCGCCGCCCAAGATCCGCGTCGACGGCCGCCTGGTCGACACCGAGTACGAACCGATGATGCCCGAGCAGACCAAGAAGCTGGTCTATTCGGTGCTCGGCCCCGACCAGGTCGCCATGCTCGAGTAGTACCTCGAGATCGACTTCTCGTTCGGCGTGCAGATCCTCGGTCGGTTCCGCACCAACGCGTTCGTGCAGCGCGGTTCGATCGCCGCGGTGCTGCGCGTGATCCCGTTCGAGGTCTTCGACTTCGAGACCATCGGCCTGCCGCGCAAGGTCTGCGAGTGGATCTGCAACCTGCCGCGCGGGCTGGTGCTGTGCACCGGTGCGACCGGCTCCGGCAAGTCGACGACGCTCGCGTCGATGATCAACTACGTCAACGAGACGCGGCAGAGCCACATCATCACGATCGAGGATCCGATCGAGTTCCTGCACCGCAACAAGGGTTGCCTGATCAACCAGCGTGAGGTCGGTGGCGACACGCACGGCTTCGAGAAGGCGCTCAAGAGCGTGCTCCGTCAGGACCCAGACGTCGTGCTGGTCGGCGAAATGCGCGACCTGGAGACGATCGAGGCGGCGCTGACGCTCGCCGAGACGGGCCACCTGACGTTCGCGACGCTGCACACGTCGGACGTCTGCCAGACCGTCAACCGCATCGTCGACGTGTTCCCGGCCCACCAACAGCAGCAGATCCGCACGATGCTGTCGTTCACGCTGCAGGCGGTGCTCTGCCAGCAGCTGGTGCCGCGCGCGCACGGCAAGGGCCGCGTGCTCGCCGCCGAGGTGATGATCGTCAACCCGGCGATCCGGGCGCTGATCCGCGACAACAAGGCGCACCAGATCATGTCGACGATCCAGACCGGCGGCGCGCAGGGCATGCGCACGATGAACCAGTCGCTGTTCGAGCTCTACCGGGCTGGCACGATCAGCTACGAGGACGCGCTCGACCACAGCGGCGACCACGCCGACTTCCAGCGGCTCATGGAGCGCGCTGGCGCCACCGGAGTCCGTCCGAGCCGCTGACCATGAGCCAATTCGCCAAGAAGGTCCGCGGCATCCTCGAGAAGGCCGGTCGGCTCGACGCCCAGACGGGGGAGACCCTGTTGCTGGAGGCGCAGAGCCAACGCCGGCCGTTCACCGAGGTGCTGGTCAAGAAGGGCATCGCGACCGAACACGAGCTGCTCGCCTTGATCGGCAAGGCGGCGAACGTGCCGCCGATCGACCTGGCGAAGCTGGTGATCAACAAGGAAGTGCTCGAGTCGGTGCCCGAGGACGTGGCCCGCGAGTACTGCATCTTCCCGGTCGATCGGATCGGCAACATCATCACCGTCGCGGTCGCCAACCCGTTCGACGTGCTCAAGCTCGACGACATCCGGATCATCACCGGTTGTCAGTTGCGCACCGTGGTCAGCACCGCCGAGGAGATCGAGAAGATCCGCGGCCGGGCCTACCAGCGCGAGACCGAGTCCGTCGACGGCATCCTCGGCTCGTTCGACGGCAGCGACGTCGAGCTCAAGGAGGTCGACCTCGAGGAGGACACCGCCGACCTGTCGGCGATCAGCGACGAGGACTCGCCGATCGTCAAGCTCGTCAACAAGATGATCCTGGACGCCTGCAACACCGGCGCGTCCGACATCCACATCGAGCCGTTCGAGAAGAAGGTGATCGTCCGCTACCGCAAGGACGGTTGTCTGTTCGAGGCGATGACGCTGCCCAAGCGCATGCAGAACAACATCACCTCGCGCATCAAGATCATGTCCAAACTGGACATCGCCGAGAAGCGCAAGCCGCAGGACGGCAAGTTCCAGATGAAGATCGGCAACAAGGCGGTCGACTTCCGCGTGTCGATCCTGCCGGTCGTCTGGGGCGAGAAGACCGTGTTCCGCATCCTCGACTCGAGCAACCTGGCACTGGACATCAAGTCGCTCGGCTTCGAGACCAAGTGCATGGAGGACTACCTGTGGGCCTGTGCACAGCCCTACGGGATGATCCTCGTGACCGGCCCGACCGGGTCGGGCAAGTCGACGACGCTCTACTCGGCGGTCAAGCACATCGCCGCGCCGGACATCAACCTGGTCACCGTCGAGGACCCGGTCGAGTACCAGCTCGAGGGCATCAACCAGGTGCCGGTGAACGTCAAGGCCGGCCTGACCTTCAGCGGTGCGCTGCGCTCGATCCTGCGTCAGGACCCCGACGTCGTGCTCCTGGGCGAGATCCGCGACCAGGAGACCCTGGAGATCGCCGTCAAGGCGGCCCTCACCGGCCACCAGGTGCTCAGCACGCTGCACACCAACGACGCGCCGTCGACGATCACCCGCATGGTCGACATGGGCATGGACCCGTTCATGGTGGCCAGCTCGACGCTGTTGATCTGCGCGCAGCGCCTCGGCCGCAAGCTGTGCGGCAACTGCAAGAAGCGCGTCGAGATCAAGAAGGACGTGCTGGTGCGGCTCGGCTTCCACGAGGCCGACTTCGCGTCGGGCGAACCGATGGAGTTCTACGAACCGGTCGGCTGTCCGCGTTGCAACGGCGGCTACAAGGGCCGCTTCGCGCTGCTCGAGACGATGCGCATGACCGAGGGCATCAAGCGCATGGTCGTCGACCGGGCGCACATCGCCGACATCAAGAAACTGGCCCTGGACGAGGGCATGTTGACGCTGCGGCGTTGTGGTCTGCTCAACGCGGCACGCGGCAAGACCAGCCTGCAGGAGATCGAAGCCTCGACGATGGCCGACTGAACGCAGCGAACCGGGAACACGGCAAGGGGATCACGCAATCATGGCGACGAAGTTCAAGTACGAGGCCCGCGACGCGAACGGCAAGACCGTCAAGGGTTCTCTCTCCGCGGCGAACCAGGCCGACGTGCTGGCCGACCTGCGCAAACGCAACCTGACGCCGGTCGACGTCAAGAAGGCCGGCGGCCTGTTCGGCTTCGGCGGCACCGCGGAACCCGGCACCAAGAAGACCAAGAAGGCGAAGCGTTCTTCGGTCAAGAAGGGCGAGCTCGAGGTGTTCACGCGCCAGTTGGCGACGATGCTCGGCGCGGGCATCCCGATGCTGGAAGCCCTCGAGATCCTCGCCGACCAGGCCGAATCGCCCGGCTTCGCGTTCTGCCTCGACAAGGTGGTCGAGGACATCCGCTCCGGCTCCGACCTGAGCCGCGCGATGGAACCGCACAAGCGGGTGTTCTCGAACATCTACGTCAGCATGATCCGCGCCGGTGAGGTGTCGGGCCAGATCGACGTGATCCTGCAGCGCCTGGCCGAGTACCTCGAGGCCGCCGCCCACCTGCGCAGCGAGATCAAGTCGGCGATGACCTACCCGGTCATCTCGCTGTTCTTGGTGCTCGGCATCGCGTCGTTCCTGATGATGGGCATCGTGCCGTCGTTCAAGCCGGTGTTCGACTCGCTCGAGGTCGAACTGCCCGGTCTGACGGTGATGATCATGGACGTCGCGTTCTGGATGCGCGACTACTGGTACGTGCTGTTCGGCGGCATCGCCGGCGCGATCTTCGGCGTCAAGGCCGCTTCGAAGACGCCCAAGGGCCGCTACATGCTGGACTCGCTGATGCTGCGGGTGCCGGTGTTCGGCATCCTGTTCAAGAAGGTCGCGTTGTCGCGGTTCGCTCGCACCTTCTCGACGCTGGTCAAGAGCGGTGTGCCGATCCTCGGGGCGATGGAGATCGTCTCGGCGACGTCGGGCAACCTGGTGATCTCCAACATCGTCGACAGTGCCCGCGACAGCGTGCGCAACGGCGAGACGCTGTCCGACCCGTTCTCGCACTCGACGGTGTTCCCGCCGATGGTCGTCAAGATGATGGCGATCGGCGAACGTTCCGGCGCGCTCGACACGCTGCTCGAGAAGATCGCCGAGTTCTACGACCAACAGGTCGAGGCCGAGGTCAAGGGGCTGACCTCGATGATCGAGCCGATCATGATCGCCGTGATGGGCGTCGTCGTCGGCGGCATCGTGCTGGCGGTGTTCCTGCCGATCTTCAAGCTGCAGGAAAAGCTGTCGGGCGGCTGAAGCCGGCCATGGCAACGGGCCGATAGGGATCCTGCGAGGATCCCATGGTCAACGAAACGACGAGTCGCGCGCTGCTCTACGGCAGCGCGTTGTTGGTGGTCGGCGGTCTGTGCGCCGGCGCCATGTTCTTCCGGCCGAGCGCCGACCTCCAGACGCTGCTGAGCAGCGCCGACGTGCAGCTGCGCATGGCCTACGCGATCCCGGCCAAGGACGCGGCCGGCGTGCCGCTGGCGGCTCGCGAGGAGATGATCGCCGACGCCGAACGCAACCTCGCCGCGGCCGAACGGCTGCAGCCCGGCATGGCGGTGACCGCCGAGTTCCGCGGCTTCGTGCACATGTTGCGCGGCCGCCACAAGGCCGCCGCCGAGGCCTACGGGCAGGCGCGCAACTGCCAGGACGCCACCGCCGAGCAACGCGACGTGCTGGCATTCAACGAAGCGCGCATGCTCGCCGCCGCCGGCGAGATCGACGCAGCGCTGGCCACCTACGAGCGCCACGCGACCGCGCTCGATGCCCGCTACGGCCAGCAGCGGCGCATCGAGGAGGCCGGCGTGCTCCGCCAGGCCGGTCGGACCAAGGACGCCGAGGTCCGGCTCGACGCCGCCGCGGCGACCGCCGGCATCGAGGATTTCGCGTGGCTGCAGATCGGCCGCGAGTACCTCGAGCTGGGCGCCCATGGCAAGGCCGAGACGGCGCTGCGCCGGGTCGCCGGCGCCGTCCCGCTGGCGAACTACTACCTCGCGCGCCTCAAGTTGGCGACCGGCGAGGTCGATACAGCTCTGGCGCTGCTGGAAACGGCGGTCGCCGCGGTCCCCGGGGATGCCAGGCGCCTGCTTCGCGAAGAAGCGGCCACCTGGCGGGGGATCGCGGACGACCCACGCTTCGAGCAGCTCCATGCGCCTCGCGCGGCGACCCCTGGTCGCTGAACGGGGACCACACCACGCAGTGAATAGGGGAACCACACAGTGGATCCAACGGTGACCGCGTCGGTCGCCGTGCTTTTGGTTGTACGGGAGAAACACATGTCCAAGCGGGAACAGGGCTTTACCCTCATCGAACTGATGATCGTGGTTGCGATCATCGCCATCATCGCGTCGATCGCGATTCCAAACCTCCTCAGCGCTCGCCTCAATGCCAACGAGTCGGCCGCGATCGCCACGCTGAAGAACATCAGCTCGGCGCAGTCGCAGTGCCAGGCCTCGGGCGTCATCGACGTCAACGGCAACGGCGCTGGTGAGTACGGCTTCTTCGGCGAGCTGTCGGGCCGCGTCGCGGTCCGCAACAGCACGCAGCGCATCAGCCCCGCGGTGCTCAGCAGCGCGTTCGGCAACGTCGCGGCTTCGCAGGTCACGCGCTCGGGCTACATCTTCCAGATGTTCCTCCCGGATGCGACCCAGGGCGGCATCACGGAAGCTGCCACCGGTGGTGACGTCGCGAACTCGCTCGGTGTCGACCCCGGCCAGGCCGAGACGCTGTGGTGCTGCTACGCCTGGCCGCAGGCGGCCGGCAACAGCGGCAAGCGCACGTTCTTCGTGAACCAGTCGGGCGACGTGCTCGCCACCAACGGCGCCGCCGTGTCCTACAGCGGCTCGACCACGCCGTGCACCTACGACGTCGCGTTCATCGCCACCCAGTCGGGCTCGATGGCCACGGCCGTCGCCGCCAACACGCTGGGCCAGGACGGCAACACCTGGGTCGTCGTGAACTGATCGAGAGCGACGGTGGGGCCGGGTCTCGCACCTGGCTCGCTGTAAGCAACGCGCCCGCCCCTGCTTGCAGGGGCGGGCGCGCGCCAT
>DAIMFJ010000152.1:0-3711 GCA_036724695.1 Planctomycetota bacterium | reverse complement strand
CGGCTCCTGCTACCGCGATCTGCGCCTCAACCCGCCGCGCCGAACTGCCGATAGCACCGACGATGTCGGCCACGCTGCAGCAGTCTTCCGCCCAGGAACTCGTCGCGTTGATGGCAAGCGGCGACCGGCCGCCGCCGGTGACCGCCCTGGTACCGAGTGCCCCGCCGCAGGCTGCCGCCAAACCGCCCAGCCGGCGGGTGCAGAGCCTGTCGGTGGTGATCCCGGCCCGCAACGAGTCGTTGAACCTGCCGGCCCTGCTCGACGAGGTGCGGGTTGCGTTGCACGCCAGCGAAGTGCCGTTCCGCGAGGTGATCGTCGTCGACGACGGTTCCAGCGACGACACCCCCGAGCTCGCCGCCCGCGGGGGCGCCAGGGTGGTCCGGCACGCCGAAGGCCTCGGCAACGGCGCGGCGGTCAAACGCGGCATCCGCGAGGCCAAAGGGCAGTGGATCGTGCTGCTCGACGGCGACGGCCAGCATCCGCCGGCCGAACTGCTGCCAATGCTGGCGATGGCCGAACGCTACGACATGGTCGTCGCCTCGCGCGGCGGCAGCGGCGGCAGCCTGCACCGCAACTTCGCCAACCGGGTCTACAACCGGCTGGCCAGCTACGTGTCCGGGCGCAAGATCCCGGACCTGACCAGCGGCTACCGGTTGTTGCGCGCCGACGTCGCCAAGGACCTGGTCTGGCTGTTGCCGAACACGTTCAGCTACCCGACGACGATCACGATGTCGATGCTGCGCGGCGGCTGGTCGGTCGGCTTCCATCCGTTCGCGGTGCGCCAGCGCAAGGGCAAGAGCCACGTGCGCCTGTTCGCCGACGGCAGCCGCTTCTTCCTGATCATCCTGCGCATCGCGACGATGTTCGCGCCGCTGCGCGTGTTCCTGCCGGTGTCGATGGCGACTGCCGCACTCGGCATTGGCTGGTATCTGTACACCTACCTGAGCGAAGGCCGCTTCACGAACATGGCGGTATTGCTGCTCGGCCAGGCGACGCTCTTGTTCGCGCTCGGCCTGATCGCCGAACAGATCGCCGCCCTGCGTTTCCAGGGCTTGTCGCGGCAGAGCGACCGGGGCGACGCATGAGCCAGGACGTGCTGTTCTGCGGCCTCTGGGACGAAGGCCCGGGCTATCCACGCACGACCAGCCTGCGGCGCGCCGTCGTCGCCGCCGGTGGTGCGGTGCGCGACTGCCGCGTCGCGGGCGTCGGCCGCGACAAGCAGCGCCTGGTCCAGCAGCCGTGGCGCTGGCCGGCGGCGTGGTGGCAGGGGCGCCGCGACCAGCGGACCCTGCAGCAGCGTCTGCGGGCCGAACTGGCGATCGCGCGTCCCGATTGCATCGTCGTGCCGTATCCAGGCCATCGGGTCGTCGCCGACGTGCGACGCTCGACCGACGTGCCGATCGTGCTGGACCTGTTCCTGTCCGCGTACGACACCGTCGTCGAGGACCGCCGCCTCGTCGCGCCCGGCTCGCTGCTGGCGCAGTGGTGCGAGCGCCTCGACCGCCGCGCCTGCAGCGCCGCCGATCTGGTGCTGCTCGACACCCCGGAGAACGCCGCCTACGTCGCCGAACTGACCGGCTTGCCCGCCGAGCGTTTCGCGTGGCTGCCGGTGCACGATCCCGACGCGCCGACCACCCCGTTCCCGTGGCAGACACCGCGCGACGGCCAGCTCGAACTGCTGTTCTTCGGCACCGGCGTGCCGCTGCACGGGCTCGACACGCTGCTGGCCGCGGTCGCCAGCGTGCCGCGCGTGCGGCTGGTGCTGGTCGGGGGCACCGGGCCCGATCGCAACCGCGCGCAGCAACTGCTCGGCGACCGCCTGGTGCTCGAACCCGAGTTCGTCGACCGCCAGCGGCTCGCCGAACTGCTCGCCCGCTGCCACCTGGTCGCCGGCATCTTCGGTGCGTCCGGCAAGGCGCAGCGCGTCGTGCCGTTCAAGGTCGTGCACGCACTGGCGGCCGGCCGGCCGGTCCTGACCGCGGCGACGCCGGCCGTGTGTCGCTGGCTGGACGGATCCGACGCGGTGTTCTTCGCGCCGGCCGCAGAGGTCGGACCACTGGCCACCGTGTTGCGCGACCTCGCCCGGGCGCCCGCACGCCTGCAGCACGCGGCGGCGGCGGCGCGGCCGGCCTACGAACGTCGCTTCGGCGATGCGGCGGCTGCCGGGCATTGGCAGCAGGCGATGGAACGGCTCGCCGCGAACCAAGCGGTGGGCGGTCGATGACATCGCTGCGGCAAGCCGCTGCCCAGCGCCGCCAGCGCGGCGCCTGGGTCCTGGCGCTGCTGGCGGCGTTCGCCTACGCGGCGGCGGTGGCCGGCGACTTCGTGTTCGACGACATCCACTCGATCGCCGGCAATCCGGCCCTGCACGACCTCTCGAACCTCGAGCGCCTGCTCGGCGATCCGAGTGCGTTCAGCGGCACCGGCAACCGCATGTACCGGCCGGTGCTGCTGGTCTCGCTGGCGCTCAACCTCGCGATCTCGCCGGCGGCGTGGTCGATCAAGTGCGGCAACGTGCTGCTGCACGTCGCGACGACGCTGTTGGCCCTCGGTTGGCTGCGTCGCCTCGGCGTGCCGTTCGTCGGGCGCACGGTCGCGCTGGCCCTGTTCGCGGTCCACCCGCTGCTCGCCGAGGCGATCAACCTCGGTTCGGCGCGCAGCGAACTGCTGCTGGTGTTCGGCCTGTTGCTGGCGTTGCGCAGCCAGCAGAGTTGGTTGGCGAACGGTTCCACCGCGGCGCGGTGTTGGGCGATGGCCGGCATGTTGCTCGGCGGGGTCGTCGCCTGCGGCAGCAAGGAGACCGGCGTCGTGCTGCCGGGGTTGCTGTTCGCGCAGGCGTGGTGCACCGCGCCACAACGGCTGTCGTTCGGCCGGCTGGCCGTCGTCGCGCGCGACCTGCTGCCGGTCGGGCTCCTGGTGCTCGGCTACCTGCTGCTGCGCCACGAACTGTTCGGCCACGCGACGGTGGCACTCGCCGGTCGCAGCGACGTCGAACCGAGCGAAGGCTGGGGCCGCTCGATGACCACCCAGTTGGCGACGATGGGCTTGCTGTTGCCGCGCGCGCTGCTGCAGATGCTGGTGCCGGTCGGCCTGTCGTTCGACCCGCCGGTGACGTTCCAGACCAGCTTCGCGGCTCCGGCGGTGCTGGCCGGTTGGGCCGGCGTGCTAGGCCTGTGCTGGGTGGCCTGGGGCCGTCGGCACGGCGCGCCGGCGCGGCGCACCGGAGTGGTGCTGGCGGTGCTGGTGGCGCTGCCGTGGATCGTCGTGCCGCTGAACATGCCGCTCGCCGAACATCGCCTGTACGGGCCGCTGCTCGGCATCGCCGCCGCGTTGGCGCCGAGCTTCGCGCGTTGGTGGCAGCGGGCCAGGCACGTGCCGAGCCTGGCGGTGGCGTTGCGCAGCCTCGCGGCGCTGGTCGTGGTGGGGTTCGGTGGGCACGCGGCCGTGCGTTCGCTCGACTACCGCGACGAACGCCTGCTGTGGCGCGACGAGCTGGCGGCACGGCCCGAAGCGTGGCGCGCGTGGTGGGGGCTCGGCATGGCCGAGTTGCGCTACGGCGATCCGGTCGCCGCGGTGCGCGCGCTGGCGTGCGCCGTCGATCGCAAGCCGAACCACCAGAACGTGCGGCGCAACTACACCGAGGCCCTGCTGCAGTTGCCGCCGGTGGCGGCGCAGCCGTGGCGCGCGGTGGTCGCCAGCGAGCAGTTCCTG
>DAIMFJ010000151.1:0-11922 GCA_036724695.1 Planctomycetota bacterium | reverse complement strand
TGGTAGTCGTTGGCGCAAGGCCTTGACCGCGCCGGCGCGTTGGCTGCTTGCGCGGTGAGTGGCTTGCTACCCATGGCAATCTGCCGCATCATCGGAAGCGGCAGGACTCGCCAGCCACGTGGGCGGCCGGGATGCTTATCGGCATCCAGGTAGAGGGCCGTCTGCGGGTTCAGGGTTTGCTGCCGGTTCAGGGTTTGCTACCGGCTCAGGGCTTGCTACCGGCTCAGGGCTTGCTACCGGCTCAGGGCTTGCTACCGGCTCAGGGCAGCCTGCTGCGCATCCGGCCAGTGGCTGCGCTTCGGGGCCACCGGCAAGGTCGAAATTGCCTGTAGCGAGCGCAGAGCGACCGTAGTCGGTCCGCTTACCTGCCGAATGTCAGCCGGCACTTCTCGCTCGGCGCGTGTCCGCTCGATGACGGTACTCGGCCGACTAGCGTTGCCGGCCGACTACTGGTTCTCCGCCGACTACTGGAACGGGATGTTCGTCTTGTCGACGTAGAGCGTCATGCCCATCCCGATCGCAAGGAGGACGAAGAAGGCAAGGATGCCAAGCCCGACGAAGAACCCGCCGACTGCGGGCACGAGTTCCTTCGGGTCGATCGGAAATTGGTTCTTGCCGTCGCTCATGGTCGGGTACGGAGTCTACTGACTGGCTGTTGGGATGCAACGTCGTGGCGGATCGCGACGTTCGCCGCCAGCGGATCACTTCGCGGCCGGCCACTCCAGCAGCTGGTCGAGCGAACGTTGGGCCACGGCGTGGTACCGGGGTCTGGCGCGTTGGTAGATCGCCTGCGCCCGCGCCTTGCCGCCTTCGCTCGCCAACAAGGCCTGGTAGAGCGGCATCAGGAACTTGCGACGGCCGACCGACAGCAAGAACAGGTCGAGGCGCCGGTCGACCGCGCGGTAGTCGGCCCGCACGGCGATTTCGAGCCACTGGGCCAGGATCTCGCTGTTCTGGCTGCGGGTCAGGGCGAACGCTTCGTCCAAGGCCGCCAATTGGGGCGCGGTCGGCTGCCCGAGGCCACGCAGGAAGCGCAGCCACTGCTGCGTGACCCACCCGTCGGTCGGCAGCTCCCTGGCGGGCGTGCCGTCGCGCCAGCGGGCCAGCGCCTCTTCGACCTGCGCGAACAGTTCGCTGGCGGGCACTGGCGCGTCGGCCGGCAGACCCGCTTCGTAGAGCCATTGCGCGACATCGATCGCCAGGACGGCAGGATCCCCGCCCGAGCGCACCTGCCGGTCGAGGAAACCGACGAACGTCGCCGTCGTCACGCTGGTGAAGGCGTGCGACTCGAACCAGCGCCGCAGGAACGCATCCATGCGCGGCCGGCCGAGCGCCTGTTCGAGCCGGCGCAGGAAGGCGGCGCCTTTCTCGTAGGGGACCTGGGTCATGCCGTCGTCCGGATTGCGGCCGGCGAGGTCGATGTACAGACGCTGGTCGGCGGCGGGCAGGGTGGCCAGCTCGTCGCGCAGTCCCTGGACGCCGAGCACGATCTCCATCGCGGCGCGGGGCCGACCGAACACCTCCTCCATGATCCGGTTCTCCAGATAGACCGTGAAGCCTTCGTTGAGCCAGAAGTCGCGCCAGGTCGCGTTGGTGACCAGGTTCCCCGACCAGCTGTGGGCCAATTCGTGCGCGATCAACGCCACCAGCGACTTGTCGCCGGCCAGGATCGTCGGCGTCGCGAACGTCAGGCAGGGGTTCTCCATGCCGCCGAACGGGAAGCTCGGGGGCAGCACCAGCACGTCGTAACGGCCCCAACGGTAGGGACCGAACAGTCGTTCGCAGGCGACCAGCATCGCCTCG
The DNA here is from genome assembly GCA_036724695.1 of Planctomycetota bacterium. GTDB lineage: Bacteria > Planctomycetota > UBA1135 > UBA1135 > UBA2386 > JACKIC01. Next base: position 10,119 of record DAIMFJ010000151.1, on the reverse strand, counting down.
GTGTCGGCGAACTCGCGAGCGGCGAGCTCGATCGTCGCCGGTTCGGCCCACACCGCACAGCGGGGACTCAGCGCCTGGCTGGTCAGGTCGCCGCAGGCGAGTGCGATCAGGTAGCTCGGCACCGGTTTGGTCATCGCGAAGCGGCCGGTGCTGCCCTGCCACTCGCGCTGGTCGGCGCTCATGATCGGCACCAGCCCGGCCGGGGCATGGATCGCCGCCTGCCACGTGGTGCGCACCGCCGGGCTGTCCTGCAGCGGGATCCAGGTGCGGGTCAGGATCGCCTGGCCCTGCGTGAACAGGAATGGTTGCGTGCCGCCTTGCGTCTGTTCGGGGGCCAGCCACTGCATCGCCTCGGCATCCGGCCTGGTGGCGTAGTCGATCCGCACGCTGGTGGTGTCGGGTCGCAGCGCGACCGACATCGACTGGCCGAGGTGTGGGTCGACCGGGCCGAACGTGGCGGTCAACGGCGCGCCACGCTGGTCGGTGACGCGTTCGAGCACGAGGCCGTCCCAGTCGAGGACCAGCGGGGCGGCGGGGTCCTGGCGATCGAGGTGGTGGGTCACGCTGCCGCGAGCGGTCCGGGCGGTGAAGTCCAGCGTCAGTTCGAGTTCCAGGTGGGTGCTGCGCACCTCGTGGGGCCGGGCGAAGCTGTGCAGGTCGTGGTACAGCACGGCGGGGCTGGGGTCGGGGGATGTTGCGCAGGCGGTCAGGGCCAGCGCGGCGAGGGCGGCGGAACGGCGCATCGCCGAGTTGTACGGGGTGGTCGCTGGCCGGCCAACGTGGAGTTCCACGTCGCCAAGGGCGGGATTCCGGCGCGGCCGCCGCCCATCCGGCCGATCCGCGGTTGCGGCCCGGGCCGCTGGCCCATACTCTTGTGGCCCGCGGCGCGCGTCGCCGCACCTTCTTCCACCGCCATCGAGCGTCCCCCAGGAGTCCTTCCCCAGTGCTGAATCCGTCGCAGAGGTTCCATGTCCGGCAGATTTGATCGGCGTCCGCCGTCGCAGGACCGCGGTCCCCGCATCAACCACCAGATCCGCATCCGTCAGGTGCGTGTCATCGACGAGGAGAACAAGCAGCTCGGCATCATGGAGACCGCCGATGCATTGGCCCTCGCGATGCACAAGAACCTCGATCTCGTCGAGATCGCGCCGAACCAGCGGCCGCCGGTGTGCCGCATCATGGACTTCGGCAAGTACAAGTACGAAGAGAAGAAGAAGGAGCAGGCCAGCCGCCGCAAGCAGCACCAGGTCCAGATCAAGGAGCTGCGCGTGCGCCCGGCCACCGGCGACCACGACCTCGAGGTCAAGGTCAAGAAGGCCCAGGACTTCCTCGCCGAAGGCGACAAGGTGCTGGTCTGCTGTCTGTTCCGCGGTCGCCAGATGGCGCACAAGGAAGTCGGTGAGCAGGTGATCCAGGAGGTCGTCAAGCGACTCGCCGACATCGCCAAGGTCGAAGCCCCGCTGCGCATGGAAGGCAAGCGCATGGTGCTGCTGCTCAGCAAGAAGTAGCGCCAGCGACGCCGTCGATGCTGGCAGGACCGCGGTCGGGAGCCGACAGCGGTCGATACCGGTTCGTGGATGGAATGGCATCTCCGGGCGCGCGGTGTGAGCCGGCGTGCGGACCCCAGGCAACAGGCATGCAAGCCCCCGATTTCGAAGAAGTGTTCGGCCTCAACGCGGCCTACGCGGAGAAGGTCTACGCCGAGTACCTCAGTGCACCCGAGTCGGTGCCGCTGGAATGGCGGCAGTGGTTCGACACGGCGCTGCCGCCCGAGCAACGGGCCAGCGCGGCGACGGCGCGGCCGACTGCGGCGAAGCCCAAGCGCAGCGGTGGCGATGCGGCGGTGCTCGAAGCGGCTCCGGCGAGCGATGCCGGCGACGACCTGCAGGCGCTGGTCGGCGTGGCCGGCAAGATCGTCCGCAACATGGCCGACAGCCTGTCGGTGCCGACCGCGACCTCGACGCGCGAGATCCCGGTCAAGGTGCTCGAGGAGAACCGGCACACGATCAACCGCCACCAGCAGGGTGTGTACCTGCCGAAGGTCAGCTTCACGCACTTGATCGGCTGGGCGATGGTGCAGGCGATGCTGAAGGTGCCGGCGATGGCCGGTGCCTACGAAGAACGCGACGGCAAGCCGTTCCGCCGCCGGCACACCAGCCTCAACCTCGGCATCGCCGTCGACCTGCCGGCGAAGGCCGGTGCTGGCGGCGAGGCGCGGCGCAGCCTGGTGGTGCCCAACATCAAGGGCTGCGGTGCGTTGACGTTCGCGCAGTACTTCGCGGCGTTCAACGCGCAGATCGACAAGGCGCGGGCCGGCAAACTGACGCCGGACGACTTCGCCGGCACCACCTGCACGCTGACCAACCCGGGCACGATCGGCACCGTCAGCTCGCTGCCCCGTCTGATGACCGGGCAGAGCTTCATCATGGCGACCGGCGCGATCACCGTGCCGGGAGCCTTCCAGGGGGCCGCTCCGGAGACGCTCGTCGAACTCGGCGTCTCGCGCGTGGTGGTGTTGACCAGCACCTACGACCACCGCGTCATCCAGGGCGCGGAGTCGGGGCAGTTCCTCGACTGGATGCACCGCTTCCTGCTCGGCGAGGAGGGCTTCTACGAGCAGATCTTCAAGTCGCTGCAGGTGCCGTTCCGGCCGGTCCGCAACGCCGTCGATCGGCGACCGCCGCCCGGCAGTGGTCTGCGCGAAGCCGAGAACCTCGAGCGCGCGGCCGGCTTGATGACCTACATCCGCAGCTACCGCGTGCGCGGGCACGTGCTGGCCAACCTCGACCCGTTGCGCTATGCGCCCGGCGACTGGCCGGAGCTCGACATGTCGACCTACGGCCTGACGCTGTGGGACAAGGAACGCACGTTCTACACCGACGGGGTCACCAAGAAGCCGTTCGCGACCTTGCGTGAGATCCAGGAGACGCTGCACCTGACCTACTGCCGCCACGTCGGGGCGGAGTTCATGCACATCGCCGACCAGGAGCGGCGGCACTGGCTGCGCACCAAGATGGAGGGCAACCGCAACGAGGAGGCCCTCGGCAAGGACGTGCAGCTGCAGATCCTCGACAAGCTGGTCGAGGCCGAGGCGTTCGAGCAGTTCCTGCACACGCGCTTCGTCGGGCACAAGCGCTTCTCGCTGGAGGGTGGCGACACGCTGATCCCGGTGCTGGCGGCCTTGCTCGACCGCGCCGCCGAGTTCGGCGTGCAGCGGGCGGTGCTCGGCATGGCGCACCGCGGGCGCCTGAACGTGCTGGCGCACGTGATGCAGAAGCCGCTGACGAAGATCTTCGGCGAGTTCGAAGGCTACCTCGATCCGTCGATGACGCAGGGCTCGGGCGACGTCAAGTACCACCTCGGCGCCACTGCCGAGTACGCGACCTCGTCGGGCAGGAAGATGGTCGTCGAGCTGGCGTGCAATCCCAGCCACCTGGAGGCCGTCGATCCGGTGGTCGAAGGCATGGCGCGCGCGCGACAGGAACAGATCCCGCACGAGAAGTCCAAGCCGGCGTGGACCGAGGTCCTGCCGGTGCTGGTGCATGGCGATGCCGCGTTCGCCGGCCAGGGGGTCGTGCACGAGACGCTGCAGATGTCGGAACTGCACGGCTATCGCACCGGCGGCACCGTGCACGTGGTCGTCAACAACCAGATCGGCTACACGACGTCGCCGGCCGACTCGCGGAGCACGATGTTCTGCAGCGACGTCGCCAAGGGCATCCAGGCGCCGGTGTTCCACGTCAACGGCGACGATCCGTTGGCGGCGGTGCGGATGATCCGGCTGGCCATCGAGTACCGCAACACGTTCCACAGCGACGTCGTCGTCGACATCGTCTGCTACCGCCGCCACGGCCACAACGAAGGCGACGAGCCGAGCTACACCCAGCCCTTGCTGTACCGGCAGATCGAACGGCATCCGACGGTGCGCACGCAGTACCAGGAGTACCTGGTGCGCGCCGGCGTGCTGACCCGCCAGGACCTCGCCGCCTACGACGAGAAGGTGCAGCTGCGGTTGCGCCAGTCGCTCGACGAGGTTCGTGCTGCCGAGCCGCCGCCGGTCGTGCTGCCGCAGGACGTGCCGGACACGGAGTGGAGCCCGCCGACCCCCGCGGTGCCGCTCGAGTCGCTGCGACGCTGGAACGACCGCCTGCTCGACTGGCCGGCGGACTTCCATGCGCACCCCAAAGGCAAGCAGGTGCTGCTGCGGCGCGCCGAGATGGTCGCCGGCAAGCAGCCGGTCGACTTCGCGACCGCCGAGGCGTTGGCGTTCGCGAGCCTGGTCAGCGCCGGTGTGCCGGTGCGGCTGGCCGGCCAGGACAGCGGCCGCGGCACGTTCAGCCAGCGGCACGCGGCGTTGTACGACGCCGAGAACGGCCGGCGCTACGTGCCGTTGAACCACCTCGAACCCGGCCAGGCGCCGTTCGTCGTCGTCGACTCGCTGCTCAGCGAAGAGGCGGCGATGGGCTTCGAGTACGGCTACAGCTGTGCGATGCCACACGGCCTGACGTTGTGGGAGGCGCAGTTCGGCGACTTCGTCAACGGTGCGCAGATCCAGATCGACCAGTTCCTGGCCGCTGGCGAAGCCAAGTGGGCGCAGAAGAGTGGTCTCGTCCTGTTGCTGCCGCACGGTTACGACGGCCAGGGCCCCGAACACAGCTCGGCGCGTCTCGAACGCTTCCTGCAGTTGTGTGCCGAGAACAACCTGCGGGTCGCCAACCCCTCGTGTGCGGCCAGCTACTACCAACTGCTGCGCGCGCAGGCCTGCGATGCCGACCGCAAACCGCTGGTGGTGATGACGCCCAAGAGCCTGCTGCGCATGAAGGAGGCTGGTTCGGCGATCGACGAGCTGACCCTCGGTGGGTTGCAGCCGGTGCGCGACGATGGCCGGGCCCTGGCGCCGGCGACGGTGCGCCGGGTGGTCTGCTGCTCGGGCAAGGTCTACTACGACCTGTTGGCGGCAGTCGGCGACGATCCGACCGTCGCATTGGTGCGCGTCGAACTCCTGTACCCGTGGCCGGCGAGTGCGTTGTCGGCCCTGCGGCGCAAGTACCCGGCGGCCGAGTTCGTCTGGTGCCAGGAGGAACCGGCGAACATGGGCGCGTGGACGTTCGTGCGCGACCGCTTCGAGTGGCAGGCTCGCGCGATGCGGCCGGCGGCCGCCAGCCCCGCGACCGGCAGCCTGCAGCGCCACAAGGCGTCGCGAGCAGCACCTGAGGCGACCATGCAACGCTCGCTGGCGACCCTGGTCACGGTGCTGCTCGCGACGACGGCGGGCATCGCCTTGTGGCCGCCGCCGGCGCGAGGCGGCGAGGTGTCACCGGTTGCCGTCGCGGCGAATGCGTTCCTGGCGACCCTGCCGGCCGACCTGCGCGGCAAGGCGCAGCGGCCGCTCGACGACCGCGAACGCACGGAGTGGGCGTTCGTGCCGGGGCGCTACGCAGGGGTCGAGCTCGGCGCGCTCGATGCGCAGCAGGAGGCGGCTGCGCACACGCTGCTGCGGGCGATGCTGTCGACGGCGGGCTATCGCAAGGTGACCTCGATCGTGTCGTTGGAGGACGTCCTGCGCGCCCTCGAGTCGGCGAGCGGCAACGACGCCAGCCACCGCGACCCGGACCGCTATGCGCTGCTGGTGTTGGGCGAACCCGGCCCGGTCGGCACCTTCACGGTGCGGTTCCAGGGCCACCACGTATCGCTGCAGATCGGCCTCGTGCAGGGCCGCGTGGCGCACACCACGCCGCGGTTCCTGGGCAGCAATCCACACGAGCTGCCGACTGGCCCCGCCCGTGGCCAGCGGATCCTCGGTGCCGAAGAGGACCTGGCCCGCGCGCTGCTGTGGATGCTCGACGACGCGCAGCTCGCCAAGGCCTGCATCGCCGAGACCGCCCCGGCCGACATCGTGCTCGGGCCAGGGGTGGCCCCGAGTGCGCTCGGACCGCGCCGCGGTATCGCCTGGCGGGAACTGGGCGAAGGCCCGCGCGCGGTGCTCTGGCGCCTGCTCGAAGAGCATGCGCGGGTGCTCCCTCGAGAAGTCGCGACCGCCGAGCTGGCGCGCATCCGTGCGCAGGGCCTCGACGAGCTGTCGTTCGCCTGGGCCGGGAGTCGCGAGCGCGCCCAGGGCCACTACTACCGCATCCACGGCGAGCACTTCGCCGTCGAATACGACAACACGCAGAACGGCGCCAACCACGTGCACACCGTCTGGCGCGACTTCGCGCGCGACCACGGCGGCGATGCGCTGGCTCGGCACCTGCGCGAGCAACACGGCCGTTAGGCGCGAGGCTCAGTACAACAGCCAGCGTTCGTCGTCGCGGCTGCGGTACGCCCGGTCGGCCAACCGCAGGCCGTTGCCGCGCACCTGGCTGCGGCCGGGCAGCACCCGCTGGTCGCCGAGCCCGTGGTAGCCGGCGGCGAGGTTGCGGGTGTAGGCGCGCAGGCCATCGTCGGGCTGGAAGTACACCGCGTGGGCCGGTCCGTAGGGTGCCAGGGGCCAGGCGGCGACTTCGTAGGCTGGCACGAGGTCGGTTTGCGTGGCCGGCACCTCGGGGGGGGACTCGGCGACGTGGTAGACGTAGTGCTTGCCGACCAGCGTCAGCAAGGTGCCGGGCAAGGGCTCGTGTTCCTCGAGGTCGGCGACGAACGCGCCATCGCGGGCGGCGTAGGCGTGGAAGCGCGCCAGCAGCAACCCACGATCCGCTTCGCCGAGGGGACCTGGCAGGTCGAACATCGCCTGCGCCAGCGCCTGGACGACCGTGTGGGCCCGCGCTTCGATGCGAGCGGTGCGTTGGCCGGTCCAGAACGGCACTGCCGCCGACACGGCCAGCAGCACTGCGCCGAGCAGCAGGTAGTAGTTCGCCGGATTGCCCAGGGCCAGCCAACGTGGAGCCAGCATCGCCGCAGTATGTTGTGCGGCAATGCCATTTGCCAGGATCGAGCCCGTGGAGCTGCTGGCCAACCTGCCCGCCGAATTGCACACGATCGCCCGCCGGATCGCCGCGGCAGGGGGCCGCACGTGGTTGGTCGGCGGTGCGGTTCGCGATCGCCTGCTGGGCGACCATTCCGCCGACTTCGACCTGGTGACCGACCTGTTGCCGACGGGGGTGCAGTCGGTGTTTCCCGGTGCCGAGACGCGCGACGCGCGGTTCGGCGTCGTGCAATTGCCGGCCACCGCGCCGCTCGCGCCGCTGGCGATCACCACGCTGCGCGCCGAGGCTGGCTACCGCGACCACCGGCGCCCCGACGAGGTGCAGTTCGTCACCGATCCCCTGGTCGATGCGCAGCGCCGCGACTTCACCGCCAACGCGTTGTACCTGGACCTGAGCGACGGGAGCCTGATCGATCCGACCGGGGGGCTGGCCGACCTGGCTGCGGGTCGGTTGCGGGTGATCGGCGACGCAGCCGCCCGCTTGTCGGAAGACCCGCTGCGCTTGCTGCGGGCCGTGCGGTTCCTGGCCCGCTGCGAACTGACGCCGGACCCTGCGCTGGCGGCGGCTCTACCCGCCCTGGCACCGCTGGTCCGGCAGGTGGCGGCCGAACGTTGCTTCGACGAACTGACGCGCACGTTCGACGGGCCGCACCGTGGTGCAGGGTTGGGTTGGCTGGTGCAGAGCGGCCTTGCCGCGGTGCTGTTGCCCGAGGTGGCGGCGATGGACGGCGTGCCGCAGCCGCCGCAGTACCACCCCGAAGGCGACGTGCTGACGCATGTGCGGTTGGTCCTCGACCACGTGCCGGCGGACGACCCGGTGCTGGCGTGGAGTGCGGTGTTGCACGACGTCGGCAAGCCGCCGACCTTCCGCGTGGCCGCCGACCGGATCCGTTTCGATGGCCACGACGTGCTGTCGGCACGGCTCGCCGAGACGATCCTGCAGCGGTTGCGCGCCCCGCGCGCCTTGCGGGAGGCCGTCGTCGCGATCTGCCTGGACCACCTGCGCATCGCCAGCCTGCCGCAGATGCGCCCGCGCCGCCGCGAGGCGTGGTTGCGTGAACCCGGCTTCCGCCAACACCTGGCCTTCCACCGGGCCGACTGCCTGGGCAGCCACGGCAACCTGAGCATCTTCGAGTTCGCCACCGCCGAACTCGCCGCTCTGCCGCCGCTGCGGCCGTTGCCGATCGATGGCAAGGACGTGCTGGCCTGCGGAGTGGCCCCCGGGCCCGCGGTCGGCAGGTTGCTGTCCGCCGTGGCCGAGGCCCTCGCCGAAGGGGCGGTGCCATGGGACCGCGAGCACGCGCTGGCCTTGTTGCGAGACTGCGTGCGCCAGAGCGGTCAAGGCGACGGACGCTTGGCTCGATAGCTGCCGAGGTGGCGCTCTGGGAGCGCGGCCGCGGAGGAACCATGGACAGCACCGACAACAGCGTGCGCGCATTCGAGGAATATCGCATGCAGCGCAAGCGCATGCAGGCCAAGCTCGGCCGCAGCGCGGCACCCACGAACTACGACAACGGCGCCTTGCGGCAGCTCGAGGACTTCGAGGCCAAGGAGGTGCGCGACCAGCAGTTGTCGCGAGAGGTGCAGGAGTTCTTCACCTCGGCCACCAAGCAGGCCGCCGAGATCGTCGAGAAGGTCGCGCGCGAGGCGCAGTCCGAGGTCAGCGCCCGCATCCAGGCCGAGATGCAGGCCTTCCTGCGCGATGCGATGGCGCGCGTCAACGGCATGGTCGGAGCCCTCTTGCGCGAGCAGCAGCGGGATCCGCGCGTCGCCCAGGCCGAGCTCGAGCCGAAGATCGGCAACCTCGGCAGCCGCAGCCTCGACGAGTTCCGTTGGGAAGGCACTGCCGAACTGCCGGACAAGCACATCGGCCAGGATCCGTTCGCGACCGACCTCGACGAGGTCGTGCGCAACTTCCGCGACCAGCTGGCCAGCGGGAACGTCGGCCAGGAACCGCCGGCGAAGGACATCGAAGAGCACCTGGTGGCCCACGAACTGGCCGCCGAGGCCGTTCCGGTGGCGGTCGCCGAGGTCACGGCCGAGGTGGCCGAACCAGCCGCGTACGATCCGACGCCGACGCCCGAGCAGGAGCTCGAGCGGTTCAAGAGTGCGCTCAAGGCGCTGGTGGCGCAGGGCACGATGACGCGCGACGAAGCGCGCGCGGCCTGGCAGACGCGGCTGGCCTCGCTCGGCCTGAAGTGATCCGCCGGGCCTCCGGCCGGCGCGGCTTCAGGTCAGCGCGATGCGGCGCGCGATCCAGCGGGCCGGCACGAGGCAACCCGCGATCGCGAGTGCTTCGCCGTGGCGTTCGGCGGCCAACGCCAGCAGCGCCGTGTAGAGCATCGTGCCGAGCAGCAACCGGGTCATCGCCCGCCGGATGCTGGCCTGGTCCCAGACCCGTACCCGCGCGTTCTGGCGGGCGAACCACGCGATCGGCAGCGCGGCCAGTGCCGGGGCTGGCCAGAAGCCGCCCTGCACGGCCCACAGCCCACAGAGGCTGGCGAACAGCGGTGCCGCCTGCAGGTTGGTGATCGCGCGGGGGCGCACCGTGCGGTCGTCCTCGAAGGCGCCGAGGATCGTCACCGCCAACACGTAGACCCCGTAGCAGAGCGCCGCGATCCGCAGCGCGGTCAGGTCGTGGGCCGCAGCGGGCCAGTAGGCCGCGACCGAGCCGAGGTTCAAGGCGCGCAGCGCCGCCATGTTCAACGCGCCGCACAGCAGGATCCGCTTGCTGGCGAAGTTGTACAGCAGTACCAACGCCGCCAACCCGGCATGGAACGCCGGGGCCGGTGCCAGCGCGATGCCGCCGCCGAGCAGCACGCTGCCGAGCAGCACGGCGGCCCAGGTCGGCACCGCACCGCTCGGCAAGGGCCGTTCCGGTCGCTGCACGGCGTCCAACCGCCGGTCGGCGACATCGTTCCAGACCATGCCGCCGGCGTAGACGGCGATGCTGGCGACGATCGCCCCGACCAGCTCCGCCGACCATGGCGCGGCCAGGATCGCCGCCGAGGCGACGACGTCGGCGCCGGGCGAGAACAGGGTGCCGACACGCAGCAGACGCAGGTAGGGAAGCAGCGGCGGCACGCGAGTGGGTGGGGTGGATGGCCGAGAGAGTGCAGTGCGGGGCACGCCGTCCGGCGGAGGCTTCCAAAGAACAGCCCCCGCTTACCCGGTCGACGGAACGAGCTTGAAGCCGA
>DAIMFJ010000150.1:1764-11995 GCA_036724695.1 Planctomycetota bacterium | reverse complement strand
TGGGCGTCGCCGACGCGCGGCGCGCGCAGCGGTTCGGTCAGGCCCGGGGCCAGCGGCGGCGGTTCCGAGGCCCGGAAGCCGCCCGGACTCGACAACTGCGGACCGAGCAGCCAGCTCTGGCCCCGGAAGGGCGCGGCGATCAGCGGCGTCCACGCCTCGCCGGTGTGTTCGTCGACGACCACCACGAGGTCGTCACCGGCCAGCACGGCGTCATAGCCGAGCCAGCCGACCTGCGTGACGAGGTTGCCGAACGGCAGGTGCCCGCCGCCCGGCAACGCGCCTACCGGCACCGGCGTCGACGTCGCTTCGACCAGCCGCACGTCCTCGCGCGGCCCGGCCAATCCGGCCGGCCAGCGGGCCATCAGGAGTTCGGTGCCCGCGACCCGCGGCGCCAGGTACAGCACGTCGACGCGGTCGCCGAGTGCACCCGGCCGACAGAACACCGCCGGCAGGTGGTCGCCCGGTTGCCCGAACGTCGCCGCGGTCGTGAACGTGCCGCCGGCATCGCCGCTGTGCGCCAGCCGGATGCCGTCGCTGGCTTCGAACGCGTAGTAGATCTGCAGCCCGCTGCCGCTGCCACGCACCGCCACCGTCGGGTCGACACCGACCAGCCGTTCGCGGTGCACCAGCCGGTCGATGCGCGGCTGCCCGTACAGCTTCGTCGCGCAGCGGAACTCGGCGATGCTGACCCAGGTCGGCGGCTGGTTGCCCGGGTTGCTCGGGTTCTCGAACCAGGTGCCGCCATACCCGACCACCAGGTCGCCACCCTCCGACCAGGCGATGCCCGAAGTCAGCGGCGTGCCGTCGGCAGGCAATTGCCAGAGCACTTCCTGCGACGGGAACGAGAACCACGTCGGCGAGCCGTTGCCGTCGAACGCCAGTGGCTGGCCTTCGACCAGCACGCATTCGTTGGGCATGCCCGGCCCACCGCTGCGCCAGAACACCAGCGCCAGCGAGTAGTCGGCGGCCATCGCGATCTGCACCAGGCGCGACTGGCCGGCCCCGCTCGGGAACTGCATCTCCTGGGCGAACGTCGCCCCGCGGTCGAAGCTGAGCCGCAGCCGCACCTGACCGGCTTCGCTGCGCGCCACCGCCAACACGTTGAACAGCGCCGCCACCTCGTGGTCGCGCCACGCCCCGGCCCACCACGCGTCGAGCTGCGAGGCCCCGCCGGTGACCTGGCCAGTCGCCGCGTCGTGCTGCAGGCGCAGTTCGAAGCGTTCGCCGTACTCCGGCCGCTGCTGGTCGCCTTCGTAGCAGACGACCGACGTGCGGTCGCCCGACACCGCGACCGCCGGCATGCCGAACTGCCACGCCGCCGAGCTGTACAGCGTCGTGCGGGTCATACCGGCCGGCAGGTTGGTCGTGTCCTGGTCCGGGCGGCGGATCGCGCTGCGGGGGCCGATCGCGATCGCGACCACGTCGACTGGACCGTCGCCGACTTCGACCGCCAACACCTGGTCGGTGGCGACTGCGCCGTGCACCGAGATCCGCGCGAAACCCTCGCCGATCCCGGCGACCCACGGCTGGTCGAGCAGCAGGTTGCCGCCGCGCAGGTTGATCCCCGCTTCGAGCAAGGACGTCGGCGACGTCGGCGTGTTGCCACCATCGGCGAGGTGCCGGACGCGCACCTCCGCCTCGCCGGTCAGGTTCGGCTGCCACGTGGTCAGGTCGAACGCGAACGGTTCGTTGGCGGGCGGCGTCAGGCGGTAGACGTTGGCGACCGGCCGGCCGGCGAGCAGCCGCCGGGCGTAGAGCACGTTGGCGCCGACCGCCGGGTCGAGTGCCACGGTGTCGGCCGACACGAGCAGCCGCGCCGCGGTCGGGGCGCTGCTGCCGCTACCGGAGCACGCCGCAGCCAACAGCCACACGCCCGACAGAACCACCGCCCGACGCCACGACAGGAAGGTTCGCTGCATAATCTTGCTCCGGTACCGAGCCCTGCGCTCGCGCGCGCCATAGTACCGCACCGACGCACCGTAACGACAGCCACCCCTTACCAGCCAGGCGGCGGTCCGCTACCCTGCGCAGCGCATGCCGACTGCCTGGACCGATCTCGCTGCCGCCACCGCCGAGCGGCTCTCGACCGGCCGCCGGATCGACGCCTGGAAACTGCTGCAACCCTCCTGGCAGGAGGGCTTTGCGGTCGCCGACCCGGACTTCCTGCGGGCCGCGCACGAGACCTGCCGGTGGCTCGGGTTCGACACCCGCCGGCAGTGGCTGCAGCGCCGCATCTGGCAGCAACACCGGCAGCAGCCGTGGGCCTGGCCGATCCGGATCCTCGATCTGGTGCGGCGCGGTCGGCTGCTGCCCGCCTGGGAAGCGACCCGCGACCCCGCCCGTCCAGCTGCCACCGACCCCGACGACGAAGCCGCCTTCCAGATCGCCGTGGCCCGCACCTTGCTGATGTGCCGCGACTTCGTCGGCAGTGCGGACGCCCTCGCGCGGGCCGCCGCGACCGGCCGCGACGACCATCGGGTGGCCCGCGAGCGCGCCTGGTTGGCCTTCGAACAGGACGACCTCGACCGCGCCTTCGCGCTGGTCCACGAGAACCGCCAGCGCTGGCCCGCCGAACCGACCCTGCGCGAACAGGAGTGCTGGTTCCTGCTGCAGCGCGGCGACCGGCGCGACGCGCTGCAGGCGTTGGCCGACGCGGCCCCCCACGTCGACTGCCCGAGCTTCCGGTTGCTGCACGCCGATGCGCTGGTCGAAGCCGGCGACCTGGCCGAGGCGCGCCGCCAACTCGAGCGCGTCGCGCACGACGGGCTCTACGAACGCCACCAGCTGCACGCCTGCCACATGCTGCTCGCCCGCGTGCTGCGCACGCTCGGCGACGACCGGGCGGCGCTGGCGGCGATGCGCCAGGCGGGACCGCGGATGGCGAAATGGGCCGATCGGCTCGCCGCGTTCCTCGCCGCGCCGGATCGAGCCGGCACCGGCCGCGTCGTCGTACCGGTCCCGTTCGTGCGCCAGGACCACGTCACCTGCTCGCCCGCGACGATGGCCAGCCTGCTGGCCGCGCAGGGCCTGCCGATCGACCAGCGCGAGATCGCCGCGCAGATCACCTACGACGGCACGCCGTCGCACCAGGAGATGGTCTGGGCCGAACAGCGCGACCTGGCGATCCACTTCTTCCTGTGGGATCCCGCCGTGGCGCGGCAACTGCTCGACCGCGGCCTGCCGTTCGCGGTCAGCACCCGCTACGAACAGAGCGGCCACCGGCAGGCGGTGGTCGGCTACGACCTGGCGCTGGACACGTTCGTGCTGCGCGATCCGGGCACGCCGTTCCTGCGCGAGGTCGACGCCGGTTGGTTGACCCACAACCTGGTCAGCCGCGGCGGCGATTGCGCCTTGTTGCTGACCAGGGCCCACGCCGGGCGCCTGGGCGACCTGGCGTTGCCGCACGCCACCGCGGCGCGGCAGCTGCAGGAACTGCGCTTTGCGTACCACCGACGCGACCTGCCGCGCGCTGCGACCCTCGCCAGCGCGCTGTTGGCCGGCCCGCCCTCGTTCGTGCGCTGGGAAGCAGAGTGCGCGATCGCCCACGAACACGGCGATCGGCGCCGCCAGCTCGAGCTCTGGCAGGAGGCCTACTCGCAGCAGCCCGACGACGCCTACTGGCAGTACCACCTGGCCCTCGAATTGCGCAACCAGGACCGCTGGGGCCCGTTCGTGGCCCTCCTGCAGCGCCACCAGGGCAGCCGCCGTCCGTACCTAGACCTGCTGCTCGCCGAGCACCTGCGCCACGCCGGGGCGACCCGCGACGCCGCCGAACGGCTGGCGCGCCGCGCCGCGAGCATGCTGCCGCAGCGCGGCGGGCCGATCCGGCTCTGCGCCGACATCCTGTGGGAACAGCCCGAGCGGCGCAGCACAGCCACCGAACTGTACCTGCTGGCGGCGTGCCTCGAACCGTTCCACGACGGCTACGCGTACAGCTACTTCGTCGCCTGCCGCCATCTCGGCCAGACCGAGCGAGGCCTGCAGTTCCTGCGCGACCGGGTCGCGCGGCTCGGCGCCCGCGACGCCGGCCCCGGCAACACGCTGGCCAGTGCGCTGGACACGCTGCACCGCCGCAGCGAGGCGATCGCGACGTTGCGACAGGCCCTCGCCAACCGCGACCACGAAGGCGCCCGCGAGCAACTGTTCGACCTGCTGCTCGCCGACGGCCAGCGCGACGCCGCGCAAGCGCTGCTCGACGAACAGCCCGAGCGCTGGCGGCCCGCGACGCTGTGCATGCACCGGCACCGCCTGGCGCGCGCCAACGGCGACCCCGCGGCGGCCCTGGCGGCCCTGACGGCCGGGGTCGCCGCCGCGCCGAGCGATCCGTCGCTGCGCCTGCTGCACCTGCGCGAACTGCTGGCGACGGCCGGTCGCGACGCCGCGCTCGCCGCGGCCGAGGGCTGCGTCGCCGAGCACGGCGACGACCCGCTGCTGCTGATCCGCGTCCAGGAGTTCTACGACGAGATCCACGAACGCGCGGCCGCCGAAGCGCTGCTGCGGCGGCTGTGCGCCGAGCACCCAACCGAATGGTGGCTGCTCGGCCGGCTGTGCCGCTGCCTGATCCGCAACGGCCGCGCCGCCGAGGCCGAGCCACACCTCGCCACGCTGCTGCAGCAGACCCCGGATTCCCTGGCGGTCTGGCTCGACGCGATCGACTGCGCCGAAGAACAAGGCCAGCTCGAACTGGCCCGCCAGCGCGCCGCCGCGGCGCTGCAGCGCTGGGCCAGCGAACCCGCCGTGCTGCAGCGCTGGCGCGGCCTCGCCGATTCGGCGGCGACCTCCCGGCAGGGCGTCGAGCAAGCGCTCGCCGCCTTGCTCGCCAGCCACGTGCCGCCCGACGACGGGGAACTCGGCACGATCGTCGCCGCCGCCGAACGCGACCTCGGCGAAGCCGCCGTGCCGCCGTTCCTGGCCAGCCTGCAGGAGCGGTTCCCCGGCGATCCCGGCGTCGCCGCGACCCGCTGCCGCTGGCTGCTCGAACACCAGCCGCAGGACGCCGTGCCGCTCGCCGAACAGCTGGTCGCCGACTTCCCGTGGCTGCTCGACCACACGCTCCTGCTGGCGCGTTGCCTGTCGGCCGTGCAGCGCCGCGCCGAGGCGCGGCAGCACCTCGAAGCGCTGCTGGCCCGCGCACCCGGCTTCGCGCAAGCCTGGGTCGACCTCGGCGAATCGTTCGAACAAGAAGGCCACAGCGAGACCGCGTTGGCCACCTACGAGCGCGGGCTGGCCCAGGTGCCGCAGTTCGCCATCCTGCACGGCATGCGGGCCAGCCTGCTGTGGACGATCGGCGACCAGCAGGCCGCTCTCGCCGCAGTCGAACGGGCGGTGACGCTCGATCCGGCCTACGCCTGGGCGCGCCGCGCGCAGGTGCTGTGGTACCTCGACACCGACCGCCAGGACGAGGCCCTGGCGGCCGCGACCGGCTGCGTGCGCGACAACCCGTCGTGGTCGACCGCGCACGAGCTGCTGGCCGCCGCCCACGAGAAGCTCGGCAACCACGACTAACGCATCGCCGCGCTCGAACAGGCCCTGCGCTGCGACCCGCGGCTCGGTGGCGCCAGGCTGCGGCTGATCGACGCGCTGCTCGACCTGCGCCGCTTCCCAGCCGCCGAAGCGGTGATCGCCGCCGGCCTGGCCCTGCTCGGCGACGACCCGCGGTTGCGGCTCGCCCGCCTGCGCATCCAGCGCCAGCAAGGCGATCTGGTCGGCGCGCGCGAAGGCCTGCGCGCGCTGCTCGCCGAGCACGCCGACTTCGAGACCGGCTGGACCGAACTGCTCGGCTGGCTCGACGAGGAGCGACTGGACGACGAGATCCTCAGCCTGGCGCAAACCCCACCCGCGGCCCTGGCCGACAACCCGACCTTGCCCGGCTACGCCGCCGAGGTCTGCCGCCGCGCCGGCGACCGGCACGCCGCCAAGAAGCACCTGCAGCGCGCGCTCGAGCAAGCCCCCGACTACGACTGGGCACGCGACCAGCTCGCCGACGTGCTGCTCGAGCTCGACCAGCCGCGCACGATGCTGCAGCTCTACCCGGGCGACGACGCCGCGCGCATGCCGTTCCGGCGCGCCGCGCGGGTCGCACGCGCCGCCGCGGCGACCGGCGATGCCGACCGCGCCGAACGCTTCTTCGCGCGGCTGCTGCGCGAACCCGAAGCCGATGCCGTGCTGCTCGAAGTCGCCGACCAGGCACTGCGCCGTCACCAGCGGCGCCGGCACCAGCGCCATCTGCAGGGCCAGCTCGAGCAGAGCAGCCAGCAGCAGGACGGCACCTGGCACGAGAACACGCTGACCGTGCTGGCGACGCGCAGCGACCGCAGCCTCTGGCGGCGGCTCGTGGCGATGCGCCGCTGGTTGCCGGCCGACGAAGTCGAACTGCGCACCGCGCGCCTCTTGTACGTCGCCCACAAGGCGAAGTACGCCACCCGTACGCTGCTGCGTTGGGTCGAACGGCACGTGCAACCACCGCTCGCCGACGTCGAAGCCTGGGGCCGCACGCTGTTCTCGCTGAGCGGCAAACGCGGGTCGCGGCTGGCGGTGCGGCTGACGGCCGGCGACTACCGGCGGCAGGGGGTGCGCGGCTGGATGCTGGCCAACCTGGTCGGCTCGCACGCCGACCTCCACCAGTGGGACGAAGTCGTCGCGATCGCCGAGTTCGCGTTGTCCGAGGTGCCGCGCGACCATTCGTTCTGGTGGCACCGGCGCTACCTCGCCGAAGCGGCCTACCACCGCGGCGACCTGGCGCGCTGCCGCGAACTGTGCGCGATGCCCACCGAGGAGTACCCGACCGTCAAGGTGCGCTGCGTGCAGTTCGACCTGCTGGCGGCGATGGCCGGCGAACGCTCGTGGCGGACACGGCGTTGGCTGTTGCAGCAGAACCTCGCCGAACTGCTGCGCCAGGCCGAACTTGCCGACCTCGACAACCGCGGTGGGCGCAACCCGATCCGGCTGGAGTGGTGGCAGTTCGTGAAGCTGTTGCCGACGCCGACCACGCTGCTGCTCGGGCTGGGCCGGTTCGGTCGCCGGCTGCTGCGGCAGACTCCGGCCGGGCGGCGGCGCTGAGCCGCCCCAGGGCCTGCGCCAGCGCGGGAGCCCTCGAGCCATGCCGGAGCCGATTCCCAGCCGCGGCGAGCTTTCGGGGGCCGGGCCGCCTATGCTGGGCCCAACCCTCGTTCCACGGAGTAGCTCATGGTCACAGTTCGCTCCGCCACCCTGGCTGCGTTCGCCCAGCACAGGTGTTCCGCGATCCTTCGCACCGACGATCCGGCGGCGGTGCGCCCGGCCCTGCAGGCCGCCGCACAAGGTGGTTTCCGGATCCTCGAAGTCACGCTGACGACGCCCGACGCGTTGTTGCACATCGCCGCCTTGGCCAAGGACCCCAACCTGTTGGTCGGGGCCGGCACGGTGCTGACGATCGACGACGCCAAGCTGGCGATGGCCGCTGGCGCCAGGTTCCTGGTCTCGCCGGTCACCGACCCGCAGATCATCACGTTCTGCCGGCAGCACGACCTGGTCTCGGTACCGGGCACGTTCACGCCGTCGGAGATGATGCAGGCGCATCGGGCAGGTGCCGACCTGATCAAGCTGTTCCCTGGCCCGGCGAACGGTCCGGAGTTCCTGAAGGCGATCCGCGGGCCCCTGCCGTTCTTGAAGGTCTTCCCGACCAGCGGCGTCACCGAGGACAACCTCGACGCCTGGTTCGCCGCCGGCGCCTTCGGCCTGGGCTTCGTCGCGTCGCTGTTCGTCCCCGAAGAGCTCGCTGCGCGCCGCTTCGACGCGATCGCCGCGCGCGCCAGCCGCATCGTCGCCCGGGTGCAGAAGCGTTTCCCGCTGCCGGTCGCGCAATTGGCGTGAAGCGACCTGGCGGCGCGCAGTTGCTCCTGTCACGCCGCCAATCGTCACGCTGCCGCAATCCTGTGTCGCAGATATGCGACACTCGGCAGCAGCCATGCCAATGGGGCAAGAGTGCCCCGGTTGACCATTGGCGGATCGTGAGCTAGGGTTGCTCGGGACCGACCTGGACGCTTCCCAGCGATGCGGGGTCGGTGGCGCTGTCCCGGATCGAGACACGGGGTGGCGCAGGCCGAACGAAACCACGCCTGAGCATGGAGGCAACCTGGTCGTGAAGCACTCACTCACTCACTCACTCACTCACTCACTCACTCACTCACCGCGCTGCTACCAGCTCTGCTGATCGCCGGTAGCACGATGGCACAGGAACGAACCTCGTTCGTGTTCCACGTGTACGTCGATCCGATCTACGGCGACAACGGCAGCGCCTGGGAGATGAATCCTGGCAACCCGGACATCCCGTCGCTCGCCACCTACTGCCGCTTCGGCGGTGCGACGCGCCCCCTGCCGCTGTCGACGCGCGACGCGATCAACCCCAACAACGCGCCGCACAACCCCACCAACGAGAACTACGCGCTGACCGGCTACCTGCAGCATGCGCCGTATCCGTTCCGGACCCTGCCCGGCAGCAACGGTGTCCTGGCCTACATCGACGCGCTGTTCGACGATCTCTCGGTCGCTGGCCCTGGCGACCCCGTGCTGCCCTGGCAGAACCCCGACAACGACTGCACCGTGACCCACGTCGTGGTGCACTGCTTGCCTGGCCTGTACGGCCCGCGCCTCGACGAGTTGGCAGCCGACGAACTCGACATCGATCCGGTGTCCGGGCTCGCCTGGAATGGCGAGGTGTTCCCCGTGGAGCTCGGTGAGGGCCCGCTCAACGCGGCGCCGATGCGGCTCTGGAATCGCGTCTCCATCCAGGGCACCAGTGCGCTCGACACGATCTTCGACGGGCGCTTCCAGGAGCAAGGCCTCAGCCCCGATCGCCGATCCAGCGACATCTTCCGCGTCTGGTGCGGCCCGACCAGCGGCGACCAGAACCAGAACGAGGCCTTCCTCGATGGGCTGACGATCCGCAACGCCGGTGTCGACGAAGCCGCCACCAACGGCATGCACGGGATCGGCATCCACATCATCGGCAATGCGCGGTCGATCCGCATCCGCGTGACCAACTGCTTCCTGATCGACAACGTGGCCGGCGTCGTGCTCGACGCCTTCGCGAACGAAGCCACCTCCGGACTGCACCGGCCGATCCTCGCCAACAACACGTTCGTCGGCAACCAGGTGGGCATCTGGCAGGGCCTGCTGACTCCGCAGGGACCCGGGGTTGCGTACGTGCAGGCGCACAATCCGCTGGTCATCAACAACATCCTGTTGGCCCCGCAGGCGGCACCGTTCTCGTCCTGCTTCGAGGGTATCGCCGCCAACGTGCTGCTGATCGACGTCGTCGACGGCGCGACGATCTCGCCGGCCCGCGACTTCAACGCGTGGTTGCCGACCAACACGAACTTCGGTTTCATCCCTTCCGAACCGAACTGGGGCGCCGCGAGCCTGGGCTGGTCCAGCCTGCCGAGCCTGCCGACGCCCAGGGTGGACCTGTCCGGACTCGCCAACCTGTTCGTCCGGGATCTGCTCGACGGCGCCGGGATCTTCGACGCGCGCCACGACTACCGGTTGAGCCCGTTCGTCTCCAACAACCCGGCGACCTCACCCGGTGCCATGTCGCCGCTCGTGCCCAATCCGCTGATCGGGGCAGGCGTCGATCGGGCAACGCCGTCGGGGACCAACAACGGCATCCAGAACGTCGGTGGCAATGCCATCAATCACCACCCAGGCCTGCCCGACGGCAGCGAAGAGTGCGCCGTGCACGGCTGGGACTGGGATTGCGAAGGATTCGGCAACCAACGCCGACTGCCGCGCAACGGCATCATGCCCAACCCACTGCCGGCGTTCGGCACCATCGACATCGGCGCGGACCAGTGCGGCGGCCTGATCATGGCCGGGTACATCCCGTCGACGCGCATGTTCGCATGCTTGAACCCGCAGATCGGGGTCACGGGGCACGATCGGATCTTCTACGTCGATCAGCCGAACACGATCGGACTACCACGACCCGACGCGGTCTGGCGAGCCGGGGCGCTGGATTGGTTTGCCAATGTGCAGCGGCCTCCAGCGCTGGAACCGGTCCCATGCACTGGCTCCAACCTGACATTCTACAGCGAAGGGTACTGGACCAGCTCGGGGCTCAGCCCGCGCGCGTACATGTACTTCAATCAGTTCTTTGGCCCTACACCTCGCCACTTGGGATGTGACTTCGGCCCTTCCCTTCTGCCGGATGGACATGGATTCTGGGACTACTGGATGTCCACCTACGTAGACGCCG
>DAIMFJ010000150.1:0-1754 GCA_036724695.1 Planctomycetota bacterium | reverse complement strand
AACTCCTCGTCACATGGGTTGCGACTTCCGCCCCAGCCTCTTGCCAGACGGCCACTGGTTCTGGGACTTCTGGATGACGGATTACCATGGGCTCGGAGGATTCACTGGGAAGATCGCCGATCCATTCGCCTCGAATCCGATTCACCACTCTTTCTGGATCGAGCGAACTGGATCACTTTCCTCGCCGAGCGGCCCCACCATGGCAGGCTTCTTCCCCGACAACGGCAACCTGTTTCACAACCGGACTTCGCCTGCTTCGCATGGCCCTGAGGCAACATGGCAGCCGTTGCAAGGCACAAAGACATGGACTGTCGATTCGCACGTCAACCCACCGGGGACGATACTAAACCTCGGGGCGAATCACCAGTTCCTTGTATCGCCCAGCATGTTTGGGCCGTTCGGTCCATGCCCCTTCTTTGTCTATGACACAGGATCTTGGGGACTCAATGCATCCTGCCCGGACACTCTCCCACAGCTCAGCCTACCTCAGGGCCTGCGAATCAACTGCGAGATTCCTCAGGCCGCGAGCTTGAGCGGCGGCAATACAAATCTACAGACTTTCCTAGTCCTCGCAAACTGCGTCGAGGGCGACCCGTACGGATTCGCGGCCAGGCTCGCAGCCCTCTTCACACCTGCGCCATCCCCGATTCGACTCGAGGCGTCCATTCTGCTCGGCCTGCAACCCGCTTTCGGCCGAGCCGTGCAGGCGGAGACCTTCCTGAACGAGGCCAAGAGACTGCTGGAGGGGGTCCGATGACTACGAGAGTGTGGACTCTGCTCCTGTGCCTTGCGACGACGACCTCCACTACCATCGCTCAAGGCTCGATCGCCCCATTCACCGTCCGACTGGCTATTCCGCGGGCAGTCGGCCAACCGCTGTTCGAGATCGGCTCTGGGGTTCCCGTCGACATCGATGGCGATGGCATACCTGAGATCCCACAAGCAGGCGGAGTCGCCAGCAATGGCCATGTTTCGGACATCCTGAAGATCATATGGCTCCAGGGCAATGGCGCATGGTCGCAGACTTCGCTTGGCTCGAGGACCATCCCGTGGAGCATCCCATTCCACAGCTTCACGTGGAATCCGCGGGCCTTTGCCGACGTGAACGGAGACGGCAGAGTCGACATGTACGTCCTCCACTTCCACCACCACCTGGGCGTCCCAACCGTGATCGGCAACACTCTGTGGATCAACGAAGGCGGAGGTTCGTTCCGTGAGAATCGCCACCTCCTCCCCAACCTCCGGGCGTTTGCCGGCCCGCAATTCTGCGACATCGACGGCGACGGCGATCTGGACTTGGTCGTCACTGCGGATGCTGCGGGGTGGTTCGTGTACGTCAACGACGGCTCGGGGCGCTTCACCGACGAGAGTCGGCGACGCATACGCGGATACCCCATCGCGACTCCCCGCAGATTCTGCCTGATCGACATCGACCACGATGGCGACAAGGACATCCTGTTCGACGACGCCAACTCCAACATGGTGCTCTACGTCAACGACGGCAACGGGTACTTCCACGGCACGCAGCAACCGATCACGTTCAACTCAGCTTCCGGGCCGCACGCCATCGATGTCGACGGCGACGGCTGGGAGGATGTATTGATGCTGAACAATACCCAGCTCTATCTGACCCGGCCGGGACAGACCACGATGCTTCCGGGCAATCACCTGCTTCCATCGACGTCGACTTGGTTCATCACCCAGAATCTCCAGATCGCCGATTTCGACATGGATGAAGACCTGGACCTGTTGGC
>DAIMFJ010000149.1:3614-11995 GCA_036724695.1 Planctomycetota bacterium | reverse complement strand
CCAGTTCGATGACGACCTTGAGGCTCTCGCTGCTGACGACCTCGCGCGCTTCGGGCGTCACCAGGATGTTGACGCCGGTGATCAGCTTGAGGTTGTTGACGACGTCGAGGAACTCACCGGTCTCCTCGGTGTAGGTCAGCTTGCCGACCTGCTCGGTGCGGACCTTGTCCCACACCGCCTGGTCCATCGGATCGAGCTCCTGCTGCAGGCGCTTGCTGGCGCCGGCGCGGCGGTTGGCGCGATCCCAGACCTCGGCGTCGAGTTCGAGGATCGAGGTCTGTGGGACCTTGAGCTCTTCGTCGGCTTCGAGCATCGCCCGCATCGCCTTGGCACGCTGCTGGAAGTACTCCTCGTTGACCTGATCGCGCACGGCCTTGGTCGAGGCGGTGTGCATCTCGTAGGCGATGCTGTTCTGCGGCTCGATCTGCAGGGCCTTGTAGGCGAGCTCCTGTGCGTACGAGAAGCGGCGCGCCTCGAACGCGACCTGCGACTCCTGCAGCAGGGCGTCGACCTGGGCGCGGCGGCGGGCCTCCTTCTGCTGGAACTCCTGGCGCAGGCGCTCGGCGAGTTCGGCGTTCTGAGCGTTCTGGGTCTCGCGCTGCTGGGCGTCGTAGGCCTTGTCGGCCTCGGCCTTGGCGGCCTGCACCTTGCCCGGCAGATCCTGCCAGTCGACCTGGTCCTTCAGTTCGATGGTCAGCGCGGCGATGCGCAGCTCTTCGAGGGCGCCGGCGAAGTTGCGGTCGGACATCGCCGCGGCGGCCTTCTGCAGCTGCATCTCGACGTTGGCGCGCATGCGCTGTTCGCCGATCTCACGCAGACGGGCGGCTTCTTCGCCGTACGTGGTCGCCAGACCTTCGGGCTCGCCGAGCTCGGCCTGCACCGAGGCGAGGATCGTACGCACCTGGTCGTCGTTGGGGTTCAGCTCTTTGGCCTTGAGCAGCTCCATCTTCGCGGCGCGCAGTTCGCCCTTGCCGCGCAGGCTCTGCGCAGTGGCGATGTAGTTCTGCACCAGCGCGGCGCGGCGCTCGGCCTGCACCTTCTCGCTCATCGGGTCCTGCGCACCTGCCGTGCCAGGCTGACCGGTGATGTCGTCGAGTCCGGCGACCGGCATGCCCTCGTTGGCGTTCGCCGGAGCGCCGTTGGCTGGGGTGGAGGAGTCGCTCGGCGTCGAGCACGCGGTGCCGAGGATTGCGGCCGTCAGGGAAGCAGCGAGGAGGCGCGGATGTTCGAGAGCCATCGTTACACGCTTGCAGGGCAAGAAGGGCAACCAAGTGCCGACGCGGCGGCACTTCTCACGGGTTGTGGCCAGGCGACCGGCGGACGCTTCGACGGGAGGGATCCGTCGCCGGGCCGCCGGGAGCAGCGGACCGGAACCGGTCGAGAGGGACCTGGCAACGACACGAAGAGCGGAATGCGCCGGCCCTCACGGAGGCACCGGCACGGGCGCATGAACGTAGCGCAAGTCGGCGTCGGCGCCAGCGCTTTTTTGCCTTGGCGGCGGGGGTTTCGGCGCGGCCGAGGCGCTCCGGCGGGCTGCTGCGACGACTTCGCGCCAGCCGCAATTGCCGGCACTGGCACACGGAGTGCTGCACACCAGCTCGCGGGCGGCCCGGATCGGCGAGCACCGGGGCCGGTGCGGGGGGAGGGCCGAGGACGAGGCCGCGCCTGCCGGCGGGGTGGCCCCGAACGACTGCGGCCCGGCACCTTCGCGGGAAGGGGCCGGGCCGCACAGGCTGGAGCAGGGGCGACCGTGCGATCGACGGCCGGGTCGCCCCACCTCGGATCAGCTCACTTCTTCGCCGGTGCCGGGCCGAGCCCGCCGCCGAAGTTGATCTCGACGAAGCCGGCGGCGTTGCACGCGTCGGCGGCCTTCGCGACGTCTTCGTAGTAGGTGCCAGGGTAGGCTTCGATGACGACGGCCATCAGCTTCTTGCCGCCGGTCTTCTCGTCCGGGACCTGGCTGTTCGGGTCCCGAGCGATCTTCTCGAGCTGCTTCTGCACGTCGCCGATGTCGTACAGCGGCGTCGGGCCGACTTCGTAGCGCACCTTGTGACCCTCGAGCTTGAAGCGGTAGGGCCGCTTGGTGTTCGGGTTGACCAGACCCTCGCCGCCGTCCTTCCAGGACTTGCTGCCGGGGGATTCCGGATGGATCTTCAGCGACAGCTGTTCTTTCGGCGCGACGATGTCGCTGCTGCTGCCCTTGTCCTTGGGCAGGAACGCCGGCAGCTTCGACTCCAGCACTTTGAAGTCGATGCAGATGAAGAAGATGATCATCAGGAACACGACGTCGATCATCGGCGTCATGTCCGGCTTGTACTCTTCTTGGGCCATGTCCTGGGCGCTGCTCACTTGGCACCTCCGGTGATCTTGGCGTTCTTCACACCCGTCTCCTTGTCCTGTTCGGACATCGCCAACTCGACCTTCCAGAAGGCGATCAGCGGGTTGCTGCACTGCTTCATCACTTCACCGATGTAGTGCCATTCGGTCCACTTGTCGGCGCGGATCAGGATCGGCGTGTCGACCAGCTTGATGTTGCGGCCGCCAATCGTCTCCTCGGTGAATTCGAGGGTCTTCTCGAGCTCGCCGCGGCGCCGGATCTCCAGCAGCATCGTCTCGATCGGCTTGTAGTTGGTGCCGTCCACGGCCGGGTCGTAGACGACCTTCTGGTTGTAGACGACACTGCCGTTCTGCAGCACGTTGATGACCGGCCGGTTGTCGGCGGGCTTCTCGTCGGGCTGTTGGAACTCGGCGCGCGGGAGGATCAGGTCCTCGAGGTTCTTCTGGCTCAGGTCGATGACGAGCACGAAGAAGATCATCAGCAGGAACACGCAGTCGATCATGGGCGTCATGTCCATTTCGAACGTTTCCTGCACGAGTTTGTTCTTGTCCATGAGGTGGGTCCTCCTAGGCGGTGGAACCTGCTTCTGGGGTGGGATGAGGGTCGTTGACCGGGACCCGATGAACGGCGCGAACCGGCCATCGGATCACCGGGAATCGCGCCCCCGGTGGGATCCGCCGGATCAGCTCTTGGCGCGGAAGCGCTCGAACAGATCCTCGGCGATCGCGTTGATCTCGGTCGAGGTCCGGATGACGCGGTTCTTCAGGAAGAAGAAGCCGACGCCGGTCGGGATCGCGACGATCAGACCCAGAATGGTCGTGACCAGTGCGCCCTTGATGCCGCCTGCCAGCTGGGCCGGGCTGACCGAACCACCGGCCGACGCGATCGCGCCGAAGGTGTCGAACATGCCCGTCACCGTGCCGAGCAGACCCATCATCGGGCCGATACCGGCGAGCATCGACAGGTAGCCGATCTTCTGGAACATCTTGACCGATTCTTCGGTCTCCATTTCGCGGATCGCGACCTGCATGGTCTCGAACGAGTGGCCGAGCTTGCTGAGGCCAGCACCGACCACGCGGGTCAGGTAGTTCTTCTCGTTCTCGCAGAGTTCGACGGCATCCTGGAAGTTCTCGCCGTCGAACAGCGCTTCGAGCTCGTCGATCAGGTCCGGTGGGGCCAGCTTCTCGCGCTTGAGCGTCGCGACGCTCTCGATGATCATCGCCACCGCGACGACCGACATCAGCATGATGATGTAGCCGATCACGCCGGCGTTGGCGAAGACGTCTTCGAGGAAGCCGGGCTGCTTGGTGGCGCCGGCGGGAGCGTCCTGGGCCAGGACCGGCATCGCGAGCGTCAGGATGGCGCCGACCGACAGGAAGCGAACAAAGGGCAGGTTCTTGGTGATCATGGAGTGAGCAGACTCCTGGGGACGATTCAGCAGAGGGGACAAAAGGGAGGCTAGGACGCTGGCACAGGCGCGCGGGCTCCACTCGGTTGCGATCGTGCCGAGGCAGCGGGCACGAAGTGCGTGGGTGCGCGGGGCGGCGCATCCGCGAGCGGATGGGGCGAGTCCGTGGAGCAACAGAGTTTGCAAGACGACCGCAGTGCGGGGAAGGCCCCCGCGGAGAAAAGTCCGCGCAGCCGTGCAGTCGGCGTCCGCGCGGTGGATCGCAAGTTGGCCGGGAGGTTGGGCGCGCCGCTCTTCACCTGGCGAGTTCGGCGCGGGCCAGGCCGGCCCAGCGGGTCGCCGGGTAGTGGGTGACGACGGTCTGGAAGTAGGCTTGCGCCCGGGCCTTGAACGTGTCGCCTTCGCGCTCGGCGCCGAGCTCGAGCAGGCAACGACCGAGGTAGAAGTTGGCCTTGGCAGCGACGTCGCCGGTGGCGTCGAGGACCGCGGCGGTCGCCAAGGCGATCTGGGCCCGGCGCAGGTCGCCGGCGTTCTTGCTGGCCAGCGCGTTGAGCAGGATCGCCTCGCCTTCGCCGGCGTGGCCAGCGGCGACCAGCGTGCGGTCGTCGGCGCGCTTCATCGCCGCGAAGAACGATTCCGCCTTGGCGTAGTCGTTCTCGCCGATGTAGGTCTCGCCTTCGCCGACGCGGGCCAGCAGCTTGATCGAGCGGAGCTCGGCGTCGTCGGCCGACGGCTGCAGCAGGGCGTTGTCGGCCGCCGAGCTCGCCGACTGGAACGCGCGCCGGGCGTCGACCGACTTGCCGCCGTCGAGCAGGGCCTGGGCCAGCTCGAACTTGGCGCGGGCACCCCAGACGGGCGCGAAGCCCTCGTTGGTGGTGCGGGTGTCGAGGCTGGTCAGCGTCGCCACGGCGGCGTCGGTGGCCCCGGCCAGCCGTTGTGCGCGGCCGGCCAGCAACAGCGCTTCGGGGATGCGCCAGTGCGCCCCGTTGGCGTCGACCCAGGCCTTGGCGCGGTCGGCGGCGTTCTGGGCCGCGCTCTTGTCGGTGCCGACGCCGGCGACGGCTGCCTTGAGCTGGTAGAACTGCGCGTCGAGCTTCAGCAGGTCGCGGGTCGCGGTGTTGGCGGCTTCGCCGTACAGCTGCACCGCGTTGCCGTAGTCGCCGCGCTCCATCGCCGCGCGTGCGGCGACGAAGCTGTCGGGCAGGTCGGCCCACTGGATCTCCAGCACCTGGTGGGCCGGGACTTCGACGGCTGCGTCGCCGCGCTTGGCCTTGACGCCGGTCAGCGCGAACTCGGTGACCTCGAGGCCACGCAGGCGCGCGCCGTCCTTCTTGACGACGACGTCGCCCTGGGCGAGCAGTGCGGGGGCCAGCGCGGCCGGTGCGAGCGCGAACAGTGCCGCCGCGGCGGCCGACGAGAGCAGCTTACTGGGCATGGGAAGCAGGCAGCGGAGCTGGTGGGGGATCGGGAAGGTGCGTGGCATCGTCGGGTCCGCCTCGATCACTTGTTGAGTTGGAAGAAGTTGTAGAGCTTCAGGCCTTCGGCGCCGTGGCCCTTCAGCGTCTCGAAGTTGTCGGTGGAGCGCGCCTTGCGGTAGAAGGTGTCGGCGATCGCCTTGAACTGGCCGTCGGTGGCGCTGGCCTGCTTGGCGAACCAGAAGCACTCCCACTGGAACCGGTACCAGTCGAGGCTGAACGGCTTGACGTCGGGGCGTTCGCCCCACTGCCGGTACTCGTTGTAGTACTTCTTGTAGGCGTCGACCGGGCGATCGAGGCCGGGGACCTTGCGGGGACCGCCGGCAGGCGTGAACTCGAACCAGCCGCCCAGGCAGCGCGCGAGCTGGCGCTTGAGCTCCCACTGGGTCGGATTGGCGGCCTCGGCGGCGAGCAGCATCTCGTAGGCCGCGTTGAACTTCTCCTGCTGCAGCAGCGCCTCGCCGGTCGTCGGGCGCACGATCAGGTCGAGCTGCCGCTTCGCGGCATCGTTGGTCTCGTTGCCGTACAGGCCCAGCGTGCGCTTGGCGATCTCGTCGACCTTCGGCCAGTCGCTCAGCGCCTCGAACGCCAACATCGTGTTGATCATCACCGCGATCTGCGGCTTGGGGGCGTTCGCGATGTAGTCGGAGCCCAGCGCGACGAGCTTCTTGCGCGCGGCGTCGACGGCGGCCTGCGCGGCGAGGATCGCCGTGTCGCCCTTGTTCGCGGCAATCACCGCGTCGAGCCCGGCCGCCAGGCTGGTGACCTGCGCCATGTACTGCGTGAAGATCTCGGTGGCGACGCGCGACGCGCGCGGACCGTCCTTCTCCTTGAGCTGCACGTAGGCTTGTTCGGCCTTGTCGAGCTCGCCGAGGTCGGCGTGCAGGCGGGCGATGAACTCGAGCGCCACCGGCACGTTGTCCGGGCCGGTCTTCGCGAAGTTCGACAGGTAGCTGCGCAGCGCTTCGAGCGTCGGCGCGTACTTGGTCAAGTCCTTGGGCTTCTTGTACTCGTCGCTGCCGCGGGCCTCCCAGTAGCCCATCTGGGCCAGCGTGAACGCGGCCTCGGCGGTCGCCGCGTCGCGGACCTGCGTCTTGCCGCTGTCGCGCGGGTCGACCGCGTGCTGCTGGGCGTACTGCGAGAACGCGGCGATCGTCGCGCGCGCCGCGTCGAAATCGCCGAGGGCGAGCTGCGACTTGGCGATGCGGATCCGTGCCAGGTCGTAGAACAGGAAGTCCTCGGTGACCTTCTCGTACTCGGTGATCGCGTCGCGGTAGTTCTTGTCGGTGAAGTTCTGGTTGGCGGTCTTGTAGAACAGCTTGCTGGCGCCGGCGACGCTGAACTGGGCGATCACGTCGCCGGCCTGGCCGTGCAGCTCCGCGAACGCGTTGTCGTTCTTGGTCTGCCGCTTGTGGTTGGCGACCGCGCGGTCGAGCGTGTCGGCGGTGTCGCTGGCGCGCGCTTCGTCGGTCTTGCCGAAGCGCCGCAGGCCTTCCTGCAGCGCGATCACGGCCTCCAGGTAGCGGTCGGTGACGCCGAACGCGGTGCCCAGCATCTGGTAGGCCTCCAGACCGAGCTTCTGCTGCTCGTCGTCGCCCATCGCCGCGATGGCGCGGCGCAGGCCGGCGATCGCGACCTCGTGGTTCTTGTTCTGGAACTCGCCCTTGGCGACCTCGAACAGCAGGCTGCCGCTCACCAGCGAGCTCTGCACCTCGAGGATGTCGCGCAGCACCGCCTTGGCGCGCACGCCGACGTAGTCGTTGGGGTGCTTGTCGTTGATGCGCTGCGCCATCGCCAGCGCTTGCTGCACCTTGGCCGATTCACCGGATTCGGCGAAGAAACGGGCCTCGGCGAGCAGCACCAGGTGACCCCAGCGCGGGTCGACGACGTCGAACACGTCGAGGTCCTTCTCGCCGAACTTGGTCATGTGCTCGCGGAACTGCGTGAACAGCGCGGCGGCGTTCGGGTCGCCTTGGCGGGCCATCACCTCACCGGTACGCAGGTAGACTTCCTGCAGCATCTCGAACAACAGGCCTTGCACCTCACCGGGCAGCTCGAGCTCGCCCTTGGCAGCTTGCGTCAGCGAGGTCGCGATCTGGTCGATGGTGTCGCGGTAGAACGAGATCGCGTCGCCGATGTTGCCGCCGACCTCGTCGCACTGCGCGATCTCGAACAGGCCGCGCAGGCCGATCGCCGTCTCTTCGCCGACCGCGAGCACCAGCTCGGTGAGCTCGGTCTTGGCGCGCTCGACCAGCACCTCGCGATCGCGCTTGACGGCGCGCGCCATCTCGCGGGTCAGCACGCCCTTGCGCATCCACATCAGGTAGTACTCGACTTCCTTCGACGGATCCTTGGCGCGCAGCTGGTTCAGGTTCTCCATCACCTTGCCGCAGGCCTCGATGCCGGCCCGGAACACGTTCGCGGCTTCCTCCTCGAGGTCCTTGACCTTGTCGGGCGCTTCCTCGCGGGCGATCTCGAGGTCCTCGATCAGGAACTGGCCGAACTCCTGCGAGGCGTCGGCGAGCGTGCCGCGGGCCTGCAGTTGCACTTCGGCGTCGCTCGACGCGTCGATCAGCTCCTTGGACTTGTCGATCGCTTCCTTGTAGAGCGCGCGCTGCAGGTTGCGGTCGTTGCGGGCGCGGGCCCCGTAGTAGCTGATCTCGATCGCCAGCTGGGCGATGCGGTCCTGGTCGCTCGGGTTGCGGAACTGTTCGCGCAGGCGGTCGGATTCCTCCTTGGCGAGCTCGATGAAGCGCATGTCGCGCGCCAGGGCGCGGACGAAGGTGACTTCGCGGTCCAGCTTCTGCTGCTGGGCGAACAGGACCGGCGAGAACGAGCTCAGGGTCAGTGCCACGGTGGCCGCGCCGAACAGGCGCGAGCGATTGCATCCGATCACGGTGAGACTCCGAAGGGAGGTTGCCACGGGGAAGGAAAGACGCTCGGCTGGCGCGAGCCCAGGCTCGGCCAGCCGCTGGGAACGTGCCACCCCAGGGTTTTGGCCTAGGGGTCGGACCGACAGGGACAGTCGGCTGGCGTCGACCGATCTGGGAGGGATCGGCCGTCGTCACAGAGGGGAACGCAGAGTATAGCGATGCGTTCACTCGTTCCAACGCCGTGGGGGGGCAAACCTGTGCGGCAGGGGGCCGGAAACGACCGCAGC
>DAIMFJ010000149.1:452-3604 GCA_036724695.1 Planctomycetota bacterium | reverse complement strand
CCCCCCCCCCCCCCCGCCCGTCCCCCGGCCGCCTCCGGGTGGGGGCGCTGGCGGCCGCGGGCCGGCCGCGGCCCAGGCTCACTTCGCCGAGACGATGTCGCCGTTCGGCATCTGCAGCGTGGTCGGCTCCTGCTCTTCCATCATGATGATGTTGGCCTTGACCAGGATCAGGATCTTGCGGTTCTGCACCGAGGTGCCGCGGCGGCTGAACAGCCACGACAGGCCCGGCAGGTCGCCGAGGAACGGCACCGTCGAGCGCAGGTTCTGCCGTTCGACCAGGCGCATGCCGCCGAGCATCATCGTGCCGCCGTCCGGCATCGTCACCGTGGTGCGGATGCGCTGCAGCGTCACTTCGGGCAGCTGGATCGAGATCGGCTGACCGACGCCCAGCGTCGTCGTGAACGTCGGGATCGGCAGCTGCAGGTTCATCACCGTCGGCCGCAGCTCCATCGTGATGAACTTCAGGTCGGCGTCGACGACCGGCCGCACGTCGAGCGCGACGCCGTCGTGGACCGTGCCGATCACCGGGTTGGCGACCGCCGCCGCCTGCGCGATCTCGACCTCGAAGTCGCGGATGTAGCTGATGTTGCGCAGGTAGTGCATGCTGGCGCGGGTGTTGTTGTAGACCAACAACCGCGGCGCCTCGACCTGCTCGCTGCGCTCCTGCTTGGCCACCGCGCGCAGCACCAGCTCGACCTCGGTGTCGTCGAGGAAGGCGTACTGCATCGACAGGCCGCCGGCGTTCGTCAGGCCGCCGTTGCGGCCGCCGAGCGTCGTGTTGTAGAGGTTCTCGACGCGCGCCATGATGTCGCCGTCGTTGCCGTCGTCGAAGAAGACGCCGGGCTCGGTACCGGTGCCGACCAGGCCGGGCGACGCGGCGTTCTGCTGCGTGCGCGGGCCGAAGTCGTCGAAGCCGGCACCCGGGCGCGGGCCCTGCTTCTCGAGGCCGCGGCCGGCGAGGCCCTGCGACGCCTGGTTGCCCAGGCCGCGCAGGTCGATGCCGACGTCCTCGAGGAAGCTGTCCTCGACCTTCAGGAAGCGCGACTCGATGTCGATCTGGATGCCGACGTGCCGGCGCAGTTCGTTGATCAGTCGCTCGAGCTGGTCGTGGGTCTCCTTGTCGGCGCGCACGTACAGCGCGCCGTTCTGGGCGCCCATCGTGAAGCCGTTGTCCCACTTGTCGGTGGCGACGGTCGCCTTCAGCAGGTCCTGCAGGCGGCCTTCGTCGAGCACCGACGGCTGCGGATCCTCTTCTTCGTCGGGGAACAGCGGCGCATCGTCACCCGGCACCGGCAGGCGCAGGTTCGCACCCGGCTTGCCGCGCACGCCCAGCACCAGGTCCTGGACCTTGTAGCTGCGCAGCAGGATCTGGCCGACCGCCTTGTCCGGGCTGACCAGGTGCACGATGCCATCGCGCACGCGGAAGGCCACGCCGGTGGCCGACTGGATCGCCTTGAGAGCCTCGGCGACCGAGCGGCGCGTCAGCTTGAACTCGCTGAGCGTCGTCGTGCCCGCATCCATGTCCTTGACGTCCTGCGTGACGAAGAACGTCGCGCCGGTGACCTGGGCGTAGTAGTTGGCCCAGTCCTCGACCGTGGCACTGGCGAAGTTGTGCTCGAGCACGGTCTCCTGCAGGCGCTTCTGGACGGCCTGGTTCTCGACCGAATCGGCCGCGTCGGCGGCGGTGAAGGTCTCCGGCGCGCGCTGCGACACCTCGGCCCAGCGCTTGGGATCGAAGACGACCGTGTCGACCTGCGGCACGTTGCTGTGCTGCAGCTCGAGGAACGTGTTGTTCCACTCGGTGCGCCAGCGCTCACGCTGCATCTCGACGGCGGTCGTGTGGCGGGCGCGGTCGGCGAGATCGCGCAGCGCGGTCGCGGTCGGGTTGCTCGGATCGAGCAGCAGCGCCTGGTCGACGAGCTCGACGGTCTGCGCGTAGTCGCCGGCCTGGAACTTCAGGTTGGCCTGTTCGAGGATGCGCTCGACGCGCAGCTCGCGGGCGATCTGCTGGTCGCGAGCCAGGCGGTTCATCTCGTCCTGCGACGCCTGCTTGGCGCGGTCGAACGAGTCCTTCTCGGCCTGGATGCGGGCGGCCTGGGCCTTCTGCAGCATCGCCTCGGCTTCCTTGCGGAGCGGGTCGTTGGCGGCCACGTAGTTCGAGAAGCGCAGCGCCGTGACGGCGCGCTCGAAACTCTCGATGGCGCGGCCGTACTGGCCGAGTTCGAGGTGGGCGTTGCCCTGCTCGAGGTCCTTCCGGGCCAGCGTGCGCTCGCGCTCCTCGCGGATGCGTTCGGTCAGGATCAGGCTCTCCAGCGGCGTCTGCGCCTGCACCGTGCCGCCATCGCCGAGGATCTGGTTGCAGCGCTGCAGGATGTCGCGCGCCTCGGTGTTGTTGAGGTCGAGTTCGAGCGCGTAGGCTGCCTCGTTGCGGGCGTCCTCGAACAGGCGCAGGTTCAGCGATTTGCGCGCGTTCTCGGTGGCCTTCTGCGACAGGGCGCGGTTGCGCGCCAACGGATCCTGATCGCGCGGATCCTGGCCTTGCGGCTGGGCACCGCTACCGGAGGCGCTCGCTTCGGCGGTGCTGCTGGTCGCCGTGCCGGTGGCACCGACACCCTCGGGATCGACCTTCGTCGATTCCGTGTCGCGAGTGTTCACCTCGACGACGTCCGACGGGGTGCCCGAACAAGCAGCCAATGCGAGCAGGGAGGATGCGCAGAGGCCGCGGAGGCGCAGGGTTTGAACCTTGATCATGCTGGGAGGGCCTGCCAACAGGGCAAATCAGGAAGAGTGGATACCTTCGCTGCTGCAGTCGTCCGCCAGGAGGGCAGGGGGACGGCGTGCGGGGGCAGCGCTGGGGGGTCTTCGGGACGCAAGATGCCGTTCCAAGGGACGATCCGGAACGGTCGTGGGGTCGGACGGTAGCGGCCGCTGCGACTGCGGTCAAGGTCGGTTCCGCGGTGGGCGGGTACGGAATCGTGCAGAAATCCCCGGGTGGCCGACCGGCCCGGGCCCCAGGTCAGGCGAGCTCGGCGGCGTCGGTGACGTGGCGCGTCCAGGCATTGGTCGCGTCGAGCACGTTCTCCTCGAACTTCGACTGCAATGTCGCGAGCTCGAGCATCAGCTGCTTGAAGCGCGCCTTGCGCGCAGGATCG
>DAIMFJ010000149.1:0-442 GCA_036724695.1 Planctomycetota bacterium | reverse complement strand
CCGAGCATGCGGTTGACCCGCATCACGTCGGCCCAGGTCTCCCGCTTGCGAGACGGGTCGCGCAGCAGGTACGCCGGGTGCCAGGTCACCACGACCGGGATGCCCAGGTACTCGAAGTCCTTGCCGCGCATGGCGCCGACCGGCTCTTCGCGGCCGAGCAGGTGGTGGGCGGCGGTTCGGCCGAGGCAGACGATCACCTTCGGGCGGATCAGGTCGACTTGCGCCGCCAGGTAGGGCAGGCAGGCGCCGGCTTCGTCCGGGGTCGGCGTGCGGTTGGCCGGCGGCCGGCACTTGTTGATGTTGGCGATGTAGACCTCGGCGCGCCGCAGGCCCATCGCGTTGTTGAGGATGGCGGTCAGCAGCTTGCCGGCGTCGCCGACGAACGGCCGGCCGGTGCGATCTTCGTTGGCGCCGGGCGCTTCGCCGACGAACATCAGTTCGG
>DAIMFJ010000148.1:11663-12106 GCA_036724695.1 Planctomycetota bacterium | reverse complement strand
GTTCCCGGCCCTGGCGAGCGCCGACCAGGCCGACGCGTTGGCCGAACTGCTCGACCGGTTGCGCATCGCACGCCTCGCGGCCGTCGTCGGCAGCAGCTACGGCGGCATGGTCGGGCTGCAGTTCGCGGCGCGGCACGGGGCGCGCCTGCAGCAACTCGTCGCGATCGCCGCCGCGCATCGCAGCCATCCGCTGGCCAGCGCCTGGCGGCAGATCCAGCGCGGGATCGTGCAACTCGGGGTCGGGCACGGCGCCGGGCCGGCGGCGCTGGCGCTGGCGCGGCAACTGGCGATGACGACCTACCGCAGCCGCGCGGAGTTCGGCACCCGCTTCGCCGGGGCCGATGCGGCCGTGGAGCTCGCGGCGTGGCTCGCGCACCACGGCGAACGCTTCGCCGAACGCTGGCTGCCCGAGCAGTTCCTGTGCCTGAGTGCGTCGATCGACG
>DAIMFJ010000148.1:10458-11653 GCA_036724695.1 Planctomycetota bacterium | reverse complement strand
AGCCGAACCCACGTTTTCACAGCATGTTCGAGACGCGCTGGAACGGCGTCTACATCATGCCCAAGCATATCTTTGAAACCGTTGACGATCCGGTGACCTACACCTTCAACCCGCCGGTCGTGTTGGGCGGCTGGCTGCCCGAGCAGTTCCTGTGCCTGAGTGCGTCGATCGACGCGCACACGGTGGCACCGGCCGCCGTGGCGACGCCGACCACGCTGGTGTCGTTCGACAGCGATGCGCTGGTGCCGGGCGACGACGTGCGCGAGCTGGCGCAGGCGCTGCCCAGGCTGGTGCGCCATGTCGAGCTGTCTTCGCCGTACGGGCACGATGCGTTCCTCAAGGAACCGCAGGCACTGGGTGCGTTGCTGCGGGAGGTGCTGTCGTGAGTGCCTCGCCCCAGACCATCGCGGTGCGGGCCGGCATCGACCAGGATCCGCGCCATGGCGCGGTGGCGCCGCCGCTGGTGCTGTCGGCGAACTTCTCGTTCGCCGGCTTCGGGCAGAAGCGCCAGTACGACTACACACGCAGCGGCAACCCGACGCGCGACGACTTCGCCGCGGCGTTGGCGGCGCTCGAGGGTGGGGCGGGTGCAGTGGTCACCGCCTCGGGCTTGGCGGCGATCACGCTGGTCTTGCAGCTGCTGGCGCCCGGCGACCTGCTGGTGGTGCCGCACGACGGCTACGGCGGCACCTGGCGGCTGGTCGACGCGCTGGCCCGGAAGGGCCACTTCGAGGTGCTGCTGGTCGACCAACGCGATCCGCAAGCACTGGCGGCGGCGTTCGCGCGGCGACCGCGGTTGGTGTGGGCGGAGACGCCGAGCAACCCGCTGCTGCGGCTCGTCGACCTGCGCCTGCTGGCGGCGCGCTGCCGCGCGGTCGGGGCCTTGCTGGCGGTCGACAACACGTTCTGTTCGCCGGTGCTGCAGACGCCGCTCGCGCTGGGGGCCGACCTCGTCGTGCATTCGACCACCAAGTACGTCAACGGCCACAGCGACGTGGTCGGTGGCGCGGTGGTCGCCAGGGCGGCCGACCTGCACGAACGGCTCGGCTGGTGGGCCAACGCGCTCGGCCTCACCGGGGCCCCGTTCGACAGTTGGCTGGCCTTGCGTGGCTTGCGCACGCTGCCGCTGCGCATGGCCCAGCACGAACGCAACGCCGTGCAGGTCGCCACGTGGCTCGCTGCGCACCCGGCGGTC
>DAIMFJ010000148.1:5527-10448 GCA_036724695.1 Planctomycetota bacterium | reverse complement strand
CGGGTTTGCCCAGCCATCCCGACCATGCGCTGGCCAGGCACCAGCAGCGCGGTTTCGGCGGCATGGTCAGCTGCGAACTGGCCGATCCGGAGCTGGTGCCAGGTTTCCTTGCGGCGCTGCGGCACTTCACGCTCGCCGAGTCGCTCGGTGGCGTCGAGAGCCTGATCGCGCACCCGGCGACGATGACGCACGCGTCGATGCCGGCCGAGGTGCGGGCGCGGGCCGGGATCGGCGCGGGCCTGCTGCGCTTGAGCGTCGGCGTCGAGGACGGCGACGATCTCTGCGAAGATCTCGCGCAAGCGCTCGCCTCGTCGTCGTCGGCGGCTACCCTGTAGTCGCCGCCGATGCTGCTCGCCGCCGAACAACTCGCCTTCGTGCACATCCCGAAGACCGGCGGGACCAGCCTGGAGCTGTTCTTCTGTGGCTACGACTGGATCGCCGCGGACCGGACCGACTACGCGATCTACCTGGCCGAACGCGCGCAGTACTCGCCGACCTGGGGCGGGACGCTGTGTGCCGCCGACCCGGACTACTTCGCGCGGCGGTTGCGTCACAAGCACGCCACGCAGGCCGAACTGCGTGCGTTGGCCGGGGCGGACTGGGCAGGTCTGCGCAAGTTCACGTTCTTGCGCAACCCGTGGCAGCGGCTGCTGTCGATCCACGCGCACGGGGTGCGCGACGGCCACGGCCGCTTCGAGTCGGACTTCCGCAGCTGGCTGCGGCAGCCCGAACCGCTCGACCACATGGGCCAGCGGGTGTTCGTCGAGTGGATCGACGATTGGCAGGAACTGGTGTTCGTCGGCCGCTTCGAACGGCTCGCCGAGGACTTCCAGCGCTTGCTCACGGTCTTGGCGTGGCCGGGCCGGGGCGACCTGCCGCACGAGCACCACGGGGGTGGAGGAACCCATGATGTGGAAAGCGCTTACGATGACGTGACGCGGACGATCGTGGCCCGGCGCTGCGCCGCCGAGATCGCCGTGGGCGGCTACCGCTTCGGCGTCTAGCCCGAGCCGGCGGCGACACCGACTCGCGGCCGTGACCCAGCCTGCGGTCCACTTCGTGCCAGGGCCCGGAACTGCCGATAGCACCGGCATGTCGAGCGCCGCCATGCCGATCCCCGAACTGTCCGTGCTGGTGCCCACCTACGGGCGCGGCGACACGCTCCGCCAGTTGCTCGACCACCTGGCCCAGCAGTCGCTCGCCAAGGAGCGCTTCGAGGTGGTGGTCGTCGACGACGGTTCGCCGCAGCCGCTGCTGCTCGCCACCGCGCGCTACC
This sequence comes from Planctomycetota bacterium, assembly GCA_036724695.1. Taxonomy (GTDB): domain Bacteria; phylum Planctomycetota; class UBA1135; order UBA1135; family UBA2386; genus JACKIC01. Next base: position 9,172 of record DAIMFJ010000148.1, on the reverse strand, counting down.
CGATGCGCGTCACGCTGCTGCGGCAGGACAACGCCGGCCCCGGGGCGGCGCGCAACCTCGGCGCGCGGCATTGCCGGGCCCCGTGGACGCTGATCCTCAACGACGACGCGGTGCCCGACGTCGCGCTGCTCGAGCGGCACCTGCAGCGGGCGCGTGAACTGCCAGAGCGCACCGCGTTGCTGGGCACCTTCGACTTCGCGCCGGCGGCCTTGCAGAGCCCGTTCACGCAGGTGCTCCAACAGAGCGACCTGTTGTTCGACTTCCCCGGGCTGCGCGACGGCGGATCGCATCCATGGTCGTTCTTCTGGACCTGCAACCTGGGCTTGCCGACGGCGGTCCTGCGCCGGTATCGCTTCGACGCGGCGCGCTTCCGGGAGGCGATCGTCGAGGACGTCGAACTGGGCTATCGGCTCGCCCAGGACGGCTGGAGGGTGGTCTTCGACCGCTCCCTGGTGGCGTGGCACGACCACGTGCAACAACCGCAGAAGTACTTCCAGCGCATGGTGCGGCTCGGCGTCAACATGGCGCGCATGGCCGACAAACACCGCGAACCCGGGCTGTTGCAGCACTTCGCCGAGGCCGGCGATCTGGGGCAGTTGCGCGGCGCGATGCAGCGCCACGTCGAGGCCTTCTTCGGCACGTTCGGCAAGGTGCAGGCGCGCCTGGAGACCCTCGAACGCGAGCGCTGGGGCACCACCCTGGCGGCCGGCGAGGTGAAGACCTTGAAGAAGTTGATCCGGCAGATGGGCACGATCGCCTACTTCCGCGGCGTGCTGCAGGAACAGGCCGGCTGCGACCCGTTCGTGGTGAAGGAGCAGGGCCCGCGCAGCGGCGAGACGACCAGCATCGTGGTGCTCTCGCACGACCACCTGGCGATGACGCAGCGCTGCATCGAGGCGCTGCGGGCGGCTGCCGATCCGCGCCATCCGACCGAACTGATCGTCGTCGACAACGGGTCGTGCGATGGCAGCGCCGAGTGGCTGGCGGCGCAGCCGGACGTGCTGCTGATCCGCAACGAGCGCAATCTCGGCGCGCCGGCGGCGCGCAACCAGGGTCTGCAGGCGGCGACCGGCGACTGGCTGGTGGTGATGGACAACGACGCGATCGTCACGCCCGGCTGGCTGCGGCGGCTGTTGCACCACGCGCAGGTCGACGGGCAGGCCGGCTGCATCGGTCCGGTCTCGAACCGCGCCGCGCACGGCCAGCAGGTCGAGTTCGCCGGCGGCACCGATGCGGCGTCGCTGCAGCGTTTCGCCGACGCGTGGTACGTCGCCGAACCCGGGGCCAGCCAGCCGCACAACATGCTGTCGTCGTTCTGCCTGTTGTTCTCGCGGCGGGTGCTGCTTGCGATCGGCGGGTTCGATCCGCGCTTCTCGCCGTGGGGCTACGAGGACGACGACTTCACGCTGCGCGCCGCGCTGGCGGGGTTCGCCAACCGCATCGCCCGCGACGTGTTCGTGCGCCACGAGCACTACGAGGGGGCGAAGGCCGAGCGGCACCAGGAGCTGCTGCTGGCCAATTGGCGGCGCTTCGCGCAGAAGTGGGGTGGCGACCCCGACCTGCCGCACGGCGACTTCGCGGCCGTCGAACAGAACCTGCGCGCCAGCGGTGCCGTCCCGGAACTCCGCCTGCCGTTGGCCGAACCAGCACCCGTCGGCTGACGAGCTGCGCTCAGAGCCGCCGCGGCGTCAGCCAGGCGACCAGACCGCCGGTGGCCAGCACCCCGACGAGGCCGACGACGTTGAACCACAGGAACTCGACCTTCAGCGTCCAGTAGACGACCAGCACCGACAGCATGCCGCCGCACAGGCCGAGGAACCCGGCCAACGCCCCGGCCCGCGGCACGAACAACGCCAGCGCGAAGATGCCGAGCAGGCTGCCGTAGAAGAACGAGCCGACCCGGTTGATGGTCTCGACGACGCTGCCGCCCTCGGCGAAGAACATCGCCGTCCCGGTCGCGATGGCCCCCCAGAACAGCGTCGTGAACTTGCCGAAGCGCAGGGCCGCGCGTTCGCTGGCCTGCGGGCACAACCACCGGCGGTACACGTCGACGACGGTGACGCCGCTGAGCGCGTTGAGCACCGAGTCGATGCTCGACATCGCCGCCGCGAAGATCGCGGCGATCACCAGCCCGAGCAGCACCGGCGGCAGGTTGTCGAGGATGAAGCGGCAGAAGATGTCGTTGGTGTCGGCCCCGCCACCGACCAGGGCGCGCGCCTCGGCGCGGATCGACTTCACCGCGGTGGTGCTGCGCTGGAACTCGGCCAGGAGCGATGGATCGCTGCGCGGCCCGTCCGGCAACGCGGCGAGTTGCTGCATCGCGGCGGTGCGTTCGGCGAGGGCGGCGTCGAAGCGGACCTGCAGTTCGGCGATCCGCGGCGCGAACTCGGCGCTGGCGGCGCGCTGTACCTGCACGGTCTTGTAGAGCATCGGCTGGCCGTGCACCGCGTAGTACAGCCACATCAGGACGCCGAGGAACAGGATCGCGCCCTGCATCGGCACCTTCAGCACCGCCGACAGCAGCAGGCTCTTCTTGCTCTGGTCGGCGTCCTTGCCGGTCAGCAGCCGCTGCGCCTGGCTGTGGTCGCAGCCGAAGTACGACAGGTGCAGGAACAGCCCGCCGAACAGGCCGGCCCACAGGTTGTACTTCTCCTCCCAGAAGCTCGGTTCGCCGAGTCCGTTCGCCGCCGCCTCGAGCGTGCGCGGCAGCAGGCCCGCGTGCTCGGGTTCGACCTCCAGCGCATTGAGCTTGCCAGCCGCTCCGGACAGGTCGAGCAGCTGTCCGAACGAGTAGATCGGCAACAGATCGCGCAGCAGGAAGTAGGCGACCGCGAACAGGCCGACCAGGATCACCGTCATCTGCTTGACGTCGGTCCAGATCACCGCCGACACCCCGCCGACCATCGTGTAGAAGGTCGTCAAGGCGCCGATGATCACCACTGCGTGCCAGGTCTCGAGACCGATCATCGCACTGAGCACCACCGACGGTGCGTAGATCACCGCTCCCAGCGCCAGGCAGCGCGAGCTCAGGAAGATCAGGCTCGCCAGCGTGCGGGTGGCCGGACCGAAGCGGTCTTCGAGCAGTTCGTACGGCGTCAGCACGTTGCGGCGCCGGAAGTACGGCACCAGGAAGATGCACAGCAGCACCAGCGCGAACGGCAGACCGAAGTAGGCCTGCACGAAGTCCAGGCCGTGCTCGTGGCCTTCCCCGGTGGTGCCGATCACGGTGATCGCGCTGGCCTGGGTGGCCATGATCGACAGGCCGGCGGCCCACCACGGGATCGCCCGGCCGCCGGCGTAGTAACCCTCCAGGCTGGTGCCAGCGCTGCGCCGGCGCACGCCGTCCCAGACCACGTAGGCGAGGAAGGCGACGAACACCAACCAGTCGATCGGCCTCATGGCTTGCCCATCGGCACGTTCCAGTGCGTCGTGAACCAGTGCAGCAGCAACATCACCGCGATCGCCAGCACGCAGACCGCCAGGTAGGTCCTCGGCCAGCTGCCGAGCGGTGGCCGCGATGCTGCGGGGGGCATGGTCATGCCGCAAGCGGAGCATCGGCGCGCCGCCACGTCCACAGCGATCCGCCGCGCGGGCACCGGTCGGTGGTCCCCGCTTGACGGTTGGGCCACCGGGTGCGAGCCTGCG
>DAIMFJ010000148.1:0-5517 GCA_036724695.1 Planctomycetota bacterium | reverse complement strand
ATGGCCGCGCCCGACCCAGCCACCGATGCCGAATTCGCCGACCGGGTGCGGCTCGAGTTCTGGTGCCGCTACGACGCCGACCGCAGGGCCGGCCGCGACCTGCCGCTGGCGGCGTACGTCGCCGGACGCGCGGCGTTCGCGGCGGTGATCGAGGCCGAATGGGCGAAGCGCGCCCCGCCGCCGGCATCGGCCGGGACCGCGCCGTCCGCCGCGGTTCCGGCGCAGTTCCGGATCGTGCGCGAACTCGGCCGCGGCGGCCAGGGCATCGTCTACCTGGCGACCGACACCCGTCTGCAGCGCGAGGTCGCCCTGAAGGTGCTGCCGGCCGGCTCGGCGTTGGCGACCGTGCGCACGCTGCGCTTCGCCCGCGAGGCGCGTGCCCTCGGCCATCTCGACCATCCGAGCCTCTGCACGCTGTTCGATGCCGGCGGCGACGAGCAAGGCGCGTGGCTGGCGATGAAGTTCGTCGACGGCCCGAGTCTGCAGCAGACGATCGCCGACCGCCGGCGCAGCGGGGCCGGGCCGCGCACGTTCGCCGAGTTCGCGGCGTTGGCGCGGCTGGTCGAACATCTCGCCAAGGGCCTGCAGCAGGCCCACGAGCGCGGCCTCGTGCACCGCGACATCAAGCCGGGCAACGTGCTGGTCGGCGCCGACGGCGTGCCGGTGCTGGTCGACTTCGGGTTGGTGCGTGGCGACGACACCGCCGAGCTGACCGTGCCTGGAGCCGTGCCCGGCACGCCCGCGTACCTGGCTCCCGAACTGCTGCGCGGCCAACCTGCCGACGCGCGCAGCGACCTGTGGGCGCTCGGCGCGATCCTCTACGAACTGGTGACCCTGGCCCGGCCGTTCGCGGGGCCGACCGTCGCCGCCGAACTGCAGCTGCGGGCCACCGCTGCCCTGCCCGACCTGCGCCGCTTGCAGCCCGACGCGCCGCGCGACCTGGCGGCGATCGTGGCCTGTGCGATGGCCGACGAGCCGACGCGCCGCTACCAGTCGGCGGCCGAACTGGCGGCCGACCTGCAGCGCTTCCGCGAACGTCGCCCGGTGCTCGCGCGCACCGCCGGACCGTGGCTGCGCACCCGCCGCTGGATGCAGCGCAACCGCGCCCTGGCGGTCAGTCTGCTGATCCTCGGGCTGGTGCTCGCCGGCAGCCTGTGGGGCGCGCTGTGGCTGCTCGGCGACACCCGCACCGCCCTGGCCGACGTGCTGCGGCTGGCCGACCAACGCCGTTGCAGCGAGCTGGTGGCGCGCGCCGCGCAACTGTGGCCGTTGCGCGCGGAGCGGCTGCACGGCCCCGATGGGCTCGACGCCTGGCTGGCGGCGGCTGGCGAGTTGTTGGCTCGCCGGCCTGCGCACCAGGCGGCGGGCGAACGCCTCGCCAGCCGGACCGGCGATGCGGCGGCGGTGGCGTGGCAACGCGAGCAGCAGCACACCCTGCTGGTCGGGCTCGACGCGTTGGCGAACCTGCGGGAGCAGGTGGCCGAGCGGCGGCAGCTGGCGGCGACGCTGGCGCAGCGGACCCTCGACGAGCCTGCCGAGCGGTGGCGGGAGACGATCGCCGCGGTGCGCGCGTCACCGCACTACGCGGGTCTGCAGATCGTGCCGCAGCTCGGGCTGATCCCACTCGGCGCGGATCCAGGGTCCGGGCTGTTCGAGTTCGCGCATCTGCAGTCGGGTGCGGTGCCGGTGCGCGATCCGGGCACCGGGATGCTCCAACTGGACGCCAGCTCGGCGATCGTGTTGGTGCTGGTCCCCGGCGGGTCGCACCGCATCGGCTGCATCGCACCGTCGGCCGGCGCGGTCTCGTCGTCGGCGTTCGTCGACCCGCACGCGGCGCCCGGTGACGGGCCGTCGCACACCCTCGAGCTGCGCCCGTTCCTGCTGGCCAAGCACGAACTGACGCAAGCGCAGTGGTTGCGCCACACGGGCCGCAATCCGAGCAACTACACGATCGCTTCCGAGGTGGTCGGTCCACCGATCACCGACCGCAACCCGGTCGAGCAGGTGACCTGGGACGAGGTCGCGCGCGTCGTGGCGGAGCTCGACCTGGAGCTGCCGACCGAAGCCCAGTGGGAGGTCGCCTACCGCGCGGGACAGCCGACTCCGTACCCGTACGGACGAGATCGCGCGGCGTTGCAGGGCCACGAGAACGTCGCCGACGCGACCGCGCAGCGCGACAGCGTCGACGCCAGTTGGTCGTTCGCGCCCGAGCTCGACGACGGCCATGTCGTGCATGCTCCGGTCGGATCGTTCGCGCCGAACGGGTACGGCTTCCACGATCTCGGCGGCAACGTCGCCGAGTGGTGTGCCGACAGTTGGGAGAGCTACGCCGAATGTGTGCCGCGGCCCGGCGACGGCCGGCGCCGCGGTGCCTACGAGAAGTACCGGATCGTGCGCGGGGCGGCCTTCTCCAGCGACGCCCGGCAGGCGCGCAGCGGGGCCCGGACCGGCATCCCGCGCGGGATCGCCAGTCCGCTGGTGGGGGTCCGGCCGGCGCGCCGGCTCGCGGAGTGAGCCAGGGTCCGGTGGCGTTCAGCCGGCCAGCAGGCTGACGAACACCGGGTCGTGGCGCAGCCGTTCGCAGAGGCGCTGCCAGCGCTTGCGCAGCGCCGTTTCGCCGATTCCGAGCAGGGTGGCGACGTGGGCGTGGGGCAGGCCTTCGAGGCCGTGGTAGATCATCAGCCCGCGGTCGTCGTCCGTCAGTTCGTCGAGGCGGGCCAGGAACCGCTGCACCAGTTCGCCGCGCGCCAGCTGCCGCGTGATGGTGGTGATCGTCGCCGCGATCTGCTGCGAGCCGCTCGCCGAGCCGAACGCCAACGGTTGGTCGGCCGGGTGGCGCTGCCGATCGCGCATCACCTCGAGCAGCACGCGGGTCGCGAAGCCGAACAGCCACTGCCGGAACGTGCCGCGCGCCGCTTCGTAGCTGCCGCGGGCCGCGAAGGCGCGGCAGCCGACCTCCTGCAGCAGGTCCTCCGGATCGAGTTGCGCACCGGCCAGCCGCAGCCGCGCCCACGCCAGCAACGCCGGGGCGGCGGCCGCGAACTGGTCGGCGAACCAGTCGACCGGCTCGGCGGCGTGGGTGGGGTCGGTGCGCGGCATCGCCAGGCAGTCTAGCACGCCGCCGCGTCGCCGGCCGGACCCGTTGGCATGGGCCGCGCGATCCACCGCGACCGAAGGTGGACCCGGGCCCCGCCTGCCCTATGCTCGCCGCCGCCGATGCACGATCCGATCCTCGACGACCTCAACGACCAGCAGGCCGCCGCCGTCGCGCACGGCAGCGGCCCGCTGATGGTGCTGGCCGGCGCCGGCTCCGGCAAGACCCGGGTGGTGACGCGCCGGATCGCGCGGCTGCTGCGCGACGGCGTGCGCCCGGGCCAGATCCTGGCGCTGACCTTCACCAACAAGGCCGCCGCCGAGATGGCGCACCGCGTCGCCGCGATGGGCGGTGGCTTCGTCCGGGTGGCGACCTTCCACTCCGCCTGTGCGCGGTTCCTGCGCCGCGACGGCCATCTGCTCGGCTTCCCGGCCGACTTCACGATCTACGACGTGCAGGATCGCGACGCCGTGATCAAGGAGCTGCTGGAGGACCTCGGCATCGGCAAGACCACCGCCAAACCGTCGCTGGTCGGCCAGTGGATCAGCCGGCTGAAGAACGCCGCGACGCCGCCGCAGGACGCGTTCCTGGGCGGCAGCGACGTCGGTCGCATCGTCGAGCGCATCTGGACGCCGTACCACGAGCGCCTGCACAAGCAGGGCGCGATGGACTTCGACGACCTGCTCGGGCACTTCCTGCGCATCCTGCGCGAGTTCCCGGAGACCCGCGAGAGCTACCAGCGGCAGTTCCCGTGGCTGCTGGTCGACGAGTTCCAGGACACCAACAAGGTCCAGTACGACCTGCTCAAGCTGCTGTGTCCGCCGCCCGGCAACCTGTGCGTGGTCGGCGATCCGGACCAGTCGATCTACCGCTTCCGCGGCGCCGAGGTGCGCAACATCCTCGATTTCGAGAACGACTACGCGACCACCACGGTGGTGCGCCTCGAGCAGAACTACCGCAGCACCGCGACGATCCTGCGGGCCGCCGAGGCGGTGATCGCCAACAACCGCATGCGCAAGGACAAGCGCCTGCGCACCGACAACGCCGACGGCGCCCCGGTCTTGAAGCTGCGCGCCAGCGGCGCCACCGAGGAGGCCTCGGTGATCGCCGACCGCATCAAGGCGCTGCGCGAAGAAGACGTGCCGTTCGACCAGATCGCGATCTTCTACCGCGCCCACTACCTGTCGCGCGGACTCGAACAGGCGCTGAAGGACGCCGGTGTGCCGTACGACATCGTCGGCGGCCTGACGTTCTTCGAGCGCCGCGAGATCAAGGACCTGCTGTCGTACCTGCGCGCGGTCGTCAACCCGCTCGACGACGTCGCCACCGGCCGCATCCTCAACGTGCCGGCCCGTGGCATCGGCAAGGCCACCGCCGAGAAGCTGCGCCAGCTCGGCTTCGAGCAGGGCATGTCGCTTCGCGAAGTCGTCGAGGAGCCGTCGCTGCACGCCGGCTTCGGCCCGAAGGTCAGGAAGGGGCTCGCCGAACTGGCGGCGACGTTGCAGAAGGCGCGCCTTGCCGACACCGCGCACGGCGCCTTGCGGGCGATCGTCGAAGGCACCAACTACATCGCCCACGCGACCAGCTTCGGCGACGCCGAGGACAGCACGCGCGAGGAGAACATCGCCGAACTGGTCAGCGACACCGTCGCCTTCGACGACCGCGAACGCGCCGAGGACGAGTTGCCGGGCCTCGCCGGCTACCTGCAGCACGTCGCCCTGCTGACCAGCGCCGACCAGAAGCAGGCCGGGCCGGCGGTGCAGATGATGACCGTGCACGCCGCCAAGGGGCTCGAGTTCGACCACGTGTTCGTGATGGGGCTCGAGGAAGGCGTGTTCCCGAGCCTGCGCAGCGCCGAGGATCCCGAGGGCCTCGAGGAGGAGCGCCGACTCTGCTACGTCGCGCTGACCCGCGCGCGGCAGACGCTGTTCGTGTCGTCGTGCAAGGAACGCATCGTCAACGGCATGACCGAGTCGATGCGGCCGTCGCGCTTCCTCGCCGAGATGCCCAGTGCGGTGTTCGAGAACTACGCACCGACCTGGCGGCGGTACGACGTCGACGACCGCGGGGCGACCAGCAGCGGCTGGGCGGTGTCGCCGGATCCCGAGGCGCTGGCCGCGCTGCGGCCGGGCGTGCGGGTGCGCCACGACCTGTACGGCAACGGTGTCGTGCGGCGCCTGGCCGGCCGCGGCATCGCCGCCCGCGCGATCGTGCGCTTCGACGACGGCGTCGAGCGCGAGTTCGTGCTCGAATACGCCGGTCTGCAGCTGCTCGAGGACCTGTCGTGGTGAACGAGCGCGACGAACTGCGCGCCCGCTTCCGCGAACTCGTCGCCGAACTGCGGCGACTGGCCCCCGACCTGCTGGCGGAGTTGCTCGCCGAGGCCGAGCTGCCGGCGGCGCCCCCGCCACCGGCCGGTGCCC
>DAIMFJ010000147.1:10958-12175 GCA_036724695.1 Planctomycetota bacterium | reverse complement strand
AGGGCGCAAGGTCCACTGCTTGCCGTCCCACTCCCAGGTGTCGCTCAACGAACCGGTGGTGTCGCCGCCGCCGAACAGCACTGCACGCTGCCGCTGGGCATCGAACGCAAAACCATGGTCCCGCCGCGCCGGCGGGTTGGTCGCAGTCACCAGCTGCGTCCAATCCAAGCCGTCGAACGCCCACAGGTCGTCCATCGGCCCGAACGCGCCATTGCCGCCGAACAGCAGCACCCGCTGGCCGTCGTACACCATGCGATGCCGATTGCGAGCCGGGGGGAAGTTGTTGGTCAGCGCGAACGACCAGCTGCTGCCGTTCCATCGCCACGTGTCGGCGACCAGTCCGTACAGCGGCACTGTCCCGCCGAACAGGACCAGCTCGTTGCCCAGCGGCGCCATCGCCGCGCCGATCCGTTCGCCAGGCCCACTCGCCGCACTGGCAACCGGACGCCAGCGACCGTTCCACGCCATCGTGTCGCCGAGGGGCGAGCCGCCAGCGGCGACCACTTCGCCGCGCGCCGCGTCGAAGGCGAGGGCTGGCGCATATCGCTGCAGGCCCGGATCGCCCGGCAATCGCGTCGTCCACGCACCGCCGCCGAAGCTGTCGAACACCGCGCCGCCAAGCCCCACGGCGTGGATGCCCGTCGCGCTGCTCCAGGCATGGCCCACCGTACCGACCGGCAAGGCCGGCCGCAGCTGCCATTGCGTACCGTCCCAACTCCAGCAATCCGCCAATGGTTGCTGCGTCGCACTGCCGCCACCAATCAGCACACAGCGCTGGGTCGACGGGTCGTAGACCATCGAGGCACTGCGCGGCGAAGGGCCGGCGACCGGCAGTTGCTGCCATTGCGTGCCGTCGAATTCCCAGGTGTCGCCGAGCGGTGCATAGCCTTGATCGCGGCCACCGAAGACGACCAGCCGGTTGCGCAGCGGGTCGAACGCCATCGCCGCGTTGGTGCGAGGGAGCGGTGGATTGCTCGCCGGTACGATGGACCACGCATTGCCGTTCCATGCGTACAGGTCGGCGCCGGGGGTGCCGAGCTGGATGGACGCGCCGCCGAAGACCAGCAAGCGACTGGCGACCCGGTCGTACGCGACTGCGGCGTTGCTCACCTGCGGACCGCCGCTGGTCGCCGCCAGCTGCCACTCGCCGCCCACCCACCGGTAGGTCCGCGCCCCGGGCGGAAACAGGTTCGAAGTGGTCACCAGGATGCCCTCGC
>DAIMFJ010000147.1:0-10948 GCA_036724695.1 Planctomycetota bacterium | reverse complement strand
CCTCGCGGCGCGCTTCGTCGTAACCAACGAGTAACGACAACGGCAACTGGAGCGCGAACAGGGGCGCCAGTTGCTGCTGGACCCAAGCCGGCTGCGGAACGCCTTGCCGCAGCAGCCAGACGGCGCCCGGCAGCTGCTCGAACCCCACCACGTGGTTGCGGAAGCTGTCGAAGTACAGCATCTGCAACTGCTTGGGAGCGCTTTCGCGCAACGTCCAGGACTGACTCTGGGCCAGCACGTGGCACGGCGTGAGCATGGTGGCGCAAACCGCGAATCCAACCACCACGTGGCAGGGCATCATGCCCACGTTACAGCAAGCCATGTGCCGCCGGGCGGCGGCCTGGCCTCACTGCCACTTCATGCCGTCGATGAAGTCGATCGGTCCGCCGCAAGAGACCGAGTGGCAGGCGATGCAGCTGGCGATGATCGCGTTGAAGGTATCCGCGGTGTGGGCGGCGTCGAAGGCGCGCACGGCGGCGAGGTAACCCTGCGCGCGCATGTCGAACGCCTCGTTGCGTTCGTCGGCCTTGGACGGCCACGCGGCCCGGATGCGACGGTGCTTGTGGTAGAGCTCGGGTGGCTTGCCGCCCGCTTCGATCGTGGCGCGCGCTGCCTGCAGGTCGTCGACGAACAGCCGCATCAGGTGCGAGAGCTCGCTGTCGCCGTTCGGGTTGCGTTCGGAGACGATCAGGTGGCCGGGGCTGCCGGGAATGCCCGGTTGGCAACGGCCCGAAGCCCGGCGGGACCGACTTCGGAGCGGCAGGAGTCGCGGCCGGAGCGGCAGGAGACGCGGCGGCGGGCTGGGTGACGTCTGCTTCCTTCGTGCAGGCGGCGATCGCCAGGGCGGCGAGGATCGACAGGGCGGGGAGGCGCATGAGGTTGGCCATGGTCGGCGGATTCGGCACCCGACGCAAGCGGGGGCGGCGAACTCCGCAGCGACTTCCTCGGCGCGCGGTCGCGCCGGCCCAGCGCAGGCCCTATCCTGGGTCCTTACTCCCGACCCACTGCATGCGCGACAAAGTACTGATCGGTTACGGCCAAGGCTTCTGGGGCGATTCGATCCTCGGCCCGGTGCGCCTGGTGCGCGAAGGTCCGCTCGACTACCTGGCACTCGACTACCTGGCCGAGGTGACCATGAGCATCATGCAGAAGCAGCGCTCGCGGAACCCGAAGGCCGGGTACGCGACCGACTTCGTCAAGATGCTCGAACGCACGCTGCCGACGGTGGCCGAGAAGGGCATCAAGGTGATCGCGAACGCGGGCGGCGTGAATCCGCGCGCGTGCCTCGAGGCGGTGCTGGAGCTGGCCAGGAAGCTGGGCATCAAGGGCCTGAAGGTCGGCATCATCGAGGGCGACGACGTGCTGGCGCGCATTCCCGAGCTGCAGGCGGCGGGGCATGCGTTCGCGAACATGGACGACGGACGACCGCTGGCGGCGGTGCAGGATCGCCTGCTGTCGGCGTACGTGTACGTCGGCGCGTTCGCGGTGGCGCAGTGCCTGGCGGCCGGCGCGCAGATCGTGATCGGCGGGCGCCTCACCGATCCGGCCCTGGTCGGCGGACCGATGATCCACGAATTCGGTTGGGGCAAGACCGACTACGACAAGCTGGCGGCGTCGACGATGGCCGGCCACATCGCCGAGTGCGGTGCGCAGTGCACCGGCGGCAACTACAGCGATTGGCGGGCGGTGCCGGACTACGTGCACATCGGCTATCCGATCGTCGAAGCGTCGCCGGACGGCACGTTCGTGATCACCAAGCACGACGGCACCGGTGGGCTCGTCAACAAGCGCACCGTGGTGTCGCAGCTGCTGTACGAGATGGGCGATCCGAAGCGTTATCTCGGGCCGGATTGCGTCGCCGACTTCACCAGCGCGCAGGTCGAGGAGGTCGGCAAGGACCGGGTGCGCCTGTCGGGCATCAAGGGTGGGCCGCCGACCGACACCTACAAGGTGAGCCTCAGCTACCAGAACGGCTACAAGGCGGTCGGGCAGCTGACGATCAGCGGGCCGGATGCGCTGCCGAAGGCGAAGCTGTGCGCGGACATCGTGTTCGGGCGGCTGGCGCTGGACGGCGTGACGTTCACGGCGGACGAAAAGCTGGTCGAGTTCGTCGGCGCGGGCGTCTGCCATGCCGGCATCGTCGAGAGCAAGGACCCGCCGGAAGTGGTGCTGCGGGTCGGGGTGAAGTGTCACGACCAGAAGAAGGTCGATCGCTTCGGCATGGAGCTGGTGCCGCTGGTCACCAGCGGCCCGCCGGGCGTGACCGGGTTCGCGGGCGGGCGGCCCAAGGCCACCGACATCGTCGGCTACTGGCCGGCACTGCTCGACAAGAACGCCGTGAAGACCACCGTTGCCGTGGAGGAATCGTGATGGCCAAGGTCAAGCTCAAGGAGTTCGCGTTCGCGCGCAGTGGCGACAAGGGCGACGGCAGCAACGTCGGCATCTTCGTGACCAACGAGCGCGACTACGAGGTGCTCAAGCGCGAGGTCACCGTCGAACGCGTCAAGAAGCACTTCGCGGCGATCTGTTTCGGCGAGGTGACCCGCTACGAGGCGCCGAACCTGCTGGCCCTGAACTTCCTGCTGCGCGACTCGCTCGGCGGCGGCGGCAGCGAGAGCCTGAAGACCGACGCGCAGGGCAAGACGCATGGGCTGGCGCTGCTCGAGATGGAAGTAGATCGCTAGGTCCACAATCGCAAGCCACCGATGGGAAACAACTTCCGTCCCGCGGCGCGCATTCGGTACCGGGTGAGGTATGCGCAGGGGGCGGTGGTTGGGGCGGTGTTGGCGGGCGTGGCGGCGGCGCAGGGGGGTTGCCGGGGGCGGTGGATGAGGAGGAGTTCGCGGTGCGGCGGCAGCACTGGGCGTGGCAGCCGTTGCAGGTCGGACCGGCGGTGACGGAGCCGGGAGGGATGGTCGATGCGCTGTTGGCCAGGGTGCAGGCGGAGGCGGGCGTGGTGGCCGCCGCGCCGGCGGCGCCGCACACGTTGTTGCGGCGGCTGTGGTTCGATTTGGTGGGCTTGCCGCCGCCTGCGGATGTGGTGGCACGGTTCGTGGCGGAGCCGAGCGACGCGGCGTACCGGGCGCAGGTGGAGGCCCTGTTGGCCTCGCGCGCGTTCGCGGAACGGCAGGCGCGGCACTGGCTGGATCTGGTCCGTTATGCCGAGACGCTCGGCCACGAGAGCGACTACGAGATCCCGAATGCGTGGCGGTATCGCGACTACGTGGTGCGCGCGATCGACGCCGACGTGCCGTTCGACCAATTCGTGCGCGAGCACGTCGCCGGCGACCTGCTGCCGACCCCGCGTCGCAATGCGGCCGGCGACGACGAGAGCGTGCAGGGCACGGCGTTCTGGTGGTTCGCCGAGCAGACCCATTCGCCGGTCGACGCCCGGCAGCACGAGAGCGACCGCATCGACAACCAGATCGACGTGTTCGGCAAGGCGGTGCTCGGGTTGACGGTGGCCTGCGCCCGCTGCCACGACCACAAGTTCGACGCGATCCGCGCCGCCGACTACTACGCGCTGGCGGGGTTCGTGCGCAGCTCGCGCTACGTGCAGCAGCCACTCTTCGAGTACGACCCGCAAAGTCCCGAGTACGAGGCGGCAGAAGCCGCGCAACGGGCGTTCACGGCGACCTGGCTTGCTGAGGGCGGCTCACCACCGCCGGCTGGCGGGTCGGAGTTCGCGGCGCGTGCCGGCGACGAGCTGCTCGCCCATGCCGATCGACCCGCAACGTGGCTGCGTGACAACGATGGGTTCGGCGCCGCACCTTGGCGCGAACCCTGGCTCGAGAACCCGGCGACCACGCCGCTGACGCTGCGCCGCCTGCCCGGCGCATGGTGGCACAGCGGCATTGCCGGCACGGCGCGCGAAGGCGTGCTGGGCACGGCGAACTTCACGATCCAGCGACCGTTCCTGCACGTCAGGGTGGCCGGTCGTGGCAGCCGCGTGCGGGTCGTGGTCGAAGGCCTGAACCTGCTGCGCGACCCGATCTACGGTGGGCTGCACCGCTCCGTCGACGACCCCGATCCGCACTGGGTCACCTTCGACCTGCGCACCTGGCCCGGCAGCACGGCCTACCTGCAAGGACTCGACCAGCGTGCGCCGGATCTCGCCGACGCGATCCGCGGCACCAACCCCTACGACGACCATGCCTGGCTGGCAGTGCAGGCGGTGTACGCGAGCGACCACCGCGAACCACCGCACGTCACAGCCCCTGCCGGCCCGACGACCGTCGAGGATGCGAATCCGGCACCCGCCCTGCAGGCGGCCGCCGCGGTGCTGCAGCAGGCTCGCGACGCCCTGCGGATCGCGCCGACGCTGCCGGCGATGGGCGACGGCACCGGCGTCGACTCGTACGTGCACCTGCGCGGCAGGCACGACCTGCCCGGCCCGACCGTGCCGCGGCAGTTCCTGGCCGCCCTCGCCGACACCGGCAGTCCTCCAGTCCTGGCCGGCAGCGGCCGTTTGGCCTTGGCGGAAGCGGTGTTCTCGCCCACCAACCCATTGCCGGCGCGCGTCTTCGTCAATCGCGTCTGGCATCACCTGTTCGGCGCTGGCCTCGCCCGCACGGTCGACAATCTCGGCGTGCTCGGCGACGCACCCGAAGCCCGAGAACTGCTCGACTGGCTCGCCCAGGACTTCGTCGCCAGCGGTTGGTCGCGCAAGCACCTGTTCCGTCGGGTCGTGTCGTCGGCGGCCTACCGCCGCGCCGCCACGAATACGCCGGCCGACGAGGAACGCGATCCCCGCAACCGCACGTTCCACCGCCAGGACGTGCGCCGACTGGAGGCCGAGGCCGTCCGCGACGCCCTGCTCGCCACCAGCGGCCTGCTGCGCGACGAAGCCTTCGGCCCCCCCGTGGCACTGCCGCACGAGGCACTCGATCCGGCCCGCGGCATGCCGCCCACCTCTGGCCCCTTGGACGGCGCTGGGCGTCGCAGCCTCTTCCTCGCGGTGCGGCGCAACTTCCTGTCGCCGATGTTGCTGGCCTTCGACCTGCCGACGCCCTTCGCGACGGTCGGCGCCCGCAACGTCTCGAACGTACCCGCACAGTCGCTGGCCCTGCTGAACGACCCGTTCGTCCACCACGCCTGCCGAGCCTGGGCCGAACGTCTCGGCGACCAGCGCGCCGAGTTCGCCGCCGCGCTGGACGCAGTGTTCCTCGCCGCGTTCGCGCGCCGCCCCGATCCGACCGAACGCGAGCAATGCCGCGAGCTGCTCGCCAGCGCGGCCGCCGAACACGGCGTCGCACCCGCCGCCGTGGCACCGTGGGCCGACCTGCTGCACTGCCTGGTGATCGCCAAGGAGTTCACCTACCGCCGATGAACCGCGCCACCGGAATCTCGCGCCGCAGCCTGCTGCGTGCCGCCGCCAACGGCTTCGGCCTGCTGCCGGTCGCGCATCTGCTCGCCCAGGACGACGGCCGCACACGCGTGCCCCACCACCCACCGCGCGCGAAGGCCGTGATCTTCCTGTACATGGACGGCGGCCCGAGTCCGCAGGACCTGTTCGACTACAAGCCACGCCTCGTCGCCGACGACGGCAAACCGTTCGCAGCGAAGAAGGAACCGACCCAGTTCCGCGACGACGGCAACACGCTGGGACCCCGCTGGCCGTTCCGTCGCCACGGTCACAGCGGGCAGTGGATCAGCGACCTGTTGCCCAACCTCGCCAGCGTCGCCGACGAACTGTGCGTGATCCGCTCGATGACCGCGAACTTCAGCGAGCACACCAACGCGAACTACTTCCTGCACACCGGCCATGGCCTGCAGGGCCGCCCGTCGTTCGGCGCCTGGGTCGGCTACGGACTCGGCAGCGCCGCCGCCGATCTGCCCGCGTTCGTGGTGCTCAACGGGGGGCTGATCCCGCCCGGCGGCATCGACAACTTCCACTCCGGCTTCCTGCCCGCGCACACCCAGGGCTCGGTGTTCCGCATGCGCGGCGACGTGGTCGGCAACATCGAACCACGCGAACGCACGGCCGCCTGGCAGCAGCGCAAGCTCGACCTCGTGCGGGCTCTCGACGCGCACGCCCAGGCCCGCGATCCCGGTGGCGACGCGATCGAGGCGGCGATCGCCAACCAGGAACTCGCCTTCGCGATGCAGGCGGCGGTTCCCGAACTCACCTCGCTCGCGGGCGAGAGTCCGGCACTGCGGGCCCTGTACGGGCTCGACCACGAGTACGAGCACACCCGCACGTTCGGTAGGCAATGCCTGTTGGCCCGCCGCCTCGTCGAACGCGGCGTACGCTTCGTCGAGCTGACCTGCCCGAACACCGGCCACGATCGCTGGGACCAACACAGCAACCTGGTCGCCGGGCTCCAGGACAACTGCCGCGCCGTCGACCAGCCGATCGCGGCCCTGCTGCTCGACCTCAAGGCCCGCGGCCTGCTCGACGAGACGATCGTGTTGTGGGGCGGCGAGTTCGGCCGCACCCCGTTCGCGCAGGGCACGACCGGCCGCGACCACAATCCGTTCGGGTTCACGATGTGGGCAGCTGGCGGCGGCTTCCGACCCGGCACGTCGTTCGGCGCCACCGACGAATTCGGCTACAAAGCCGAGCAGGACCCGGTGTCCGTGCACGACCTGCACGCCACCGTGCTGCACCTGCTCGGCATCGACCACGAACGGCTGACGTTCCGCTTCGGCGGCCGCGACATCCGCCTCACCGACGTCTACGGCACCATCCACAAAGGCCTCCTGGCATGACCGACGCTCTGCATTCCCTCCGGCTCCGCGCGGCGCGCCGGCGCGCCCGCATCGTGCTGCCGGAGACCGCGGATCCCCGCACGGTGGCGGCGCGTGAGCTGCTCGAGCGCGACGGGCTGTGCGAGGTCGTGTGGGTCGAGGAGCCGCGGCTCGACGCGAGGCGCGAACAGGTGGCGGCCCTGCTGTACGAACGCCGGCGGCACAAGGGCCTCGGCGAGGCGGAGGCGCGCGATCTGGCGGCGCATCCGCTGTACTTCGGGGCTGGCTTGGTGGCGTTGGGGCATGCCGACGCGGGAGTGGCCGGGGCGGCGCACGCGACCGCGGACGTGATCCGGGCCGGGCTGTTCTGCCTCGGCACGCAGCCGGCGATCCCGCTGGTGTCGTCGATGTTCCTGATGACGCGCGGCGCCGAGGTGCTGTCGTTCGCCGACTGCGGCGTCGTGCCGGATCCGGATGCCGAGCAGTTGGTGCACATCGCGGCGGCGACGGCAGCCAACCACCGTCGCTTCACCGGGCACGAACCGCGCGTGGCGTTCCTGTCGTTCGCGACGCGCGGCAGCGCCGAGCACGGCAAGGTGCACAAGGTGCGCGCCGCAGCAGCGAGGTTCCGCGCCGACCACCCGACGATCGCCAGCGACGGCGAACTGCAGTTCGACGCCGCGTACGTGCCGGCGGTCGCGGCCCGCAAGTGCGCGGACAGCCCGCTGCAGGGCCGCGCCAACGTGTTCGTGTTCCCCGATCTCGACGCCGGCAACATCGCCTACAAGCTGACCGAACGGCTGGCCGGCTTCGCGGCCTACGGCCCACTGCTGCAGGGCCTCGCCAAGCCGTTCCTCGACCTGTCGCGCGGCTGCAAGGCCGAGGACATCGCCGGGGTCGCGGTGCTGGCCAGCGCGATGCTCGACTGAGCGATCCCGACGGTCGAGTCGCCGCGCAGCCCCCCCCCAGCAACGAACACGGCCCGGTGACGACGAGCGTCACCGGGCCGATTCACGCGGCAACCGCGTCGGCAGCGCTCAGCCGCCTGCCTTCATCTTCTCGAGCGTCGCTTCGTAACGCTTGATGACCGCCGCGGCGTTGCGCTCGCCTTCGACGAGCTTCTTCAGCGTCTCGAGGGTCTTCTCGAACGCCTTGACGTCCTTGTCGGCCTCGTGCGTCTCGAGCATCATCGAGTAGAACGACAGCGCGGTGCGACCCGTCGGGATCTTGCCGGCCTTCTCCATCTCGACGAACTTGCGGCCGGCCTCGGCCGCCTGCTCCTTGTTGCGCACGGTGGTCGACAGCTTGTCGACCTCGGCGTTGACGAGCATGCCGTCGATCTTCTTCTGCTTGTCGGCCGGGATCTTGCCCAGCTTCGGCAGCATCTTCGCGGCGTCGTCCGCCGTGTAGCGACCCAGCTCCATGCCGGCGATCAACGCGTCGATGCCCGCCGCCTTGTCGCCCTTCTGGAACTTGGCGTCCATCTCGGCGAACGCGACCAGGTTGGTGCGTGTCTTCTCGAACCCGGCGACGGTGCGCTCGCCCTGCTTGGCGAGCACGTTGCCTTCGGCGTCCATCCACACGAGGTAGGGGAAGCCACGGCCGCCCTTCTCCTGCAGGAGGCCTTGATCCTTGTCGGCCTCGACGCGCGAGGTGACATGGCAGAACAGAACCACTTGCTTGCCGAACTCGGCAAACTCACCCTCGGAAAGCGCAGCCTTCTCGAGAGCAGTGCAAGGGGGTCAACCAGCGTACGAACGCGTGAAGTACGCGAAGATCGGCTTGCCGCTCTTCTTCGCCTCCGCACGCGCCGCTTCGTAGTCGAAAATCCAGTTGGCCTTCTGGAACACTTCGAGGGCCATCTTCTCGTCACGGAGCTTGGCGAACTCCTCCTGGGACTTCTGTTGTCCGAGGAGCGCCGAGCCGGTGAGCAGAGAAGCGGCCATGGCCAGGATGGTCAGTCGCTTCATGGTTGGGGTTCTCCTGGAAGGAGAAGCCCCAGTGTACGAACGCCCGGCGCGGACGATCCGAAAAACCGACGCCTGGAGCGGCCGGGACAACTTCGCGACGAACGGCAGCCGGCCGACCGTATGGTTCAGCCAGAACCCGCGCGTACGCGATCCCGCAGCCGCAGCTGCCCACATGCCGCCTGCGCATCCGGCCCCGCCGAGTCGCGGATCGTCGCCAGGATGCCGGCCTGTTTGACCCGCCGCACGATCGCGACGATGCGTTCGCGCGGCGGCGCCGCGAACGGCAGCCCTTCGACCTCGTTGTAGACGATGAAGTTGACGTAGGCACGCGTGCCGCGCACCAGCTCGCACAACTGCTCGATGTCGGTGTCGCTGTCGTTGACTCCGGCCAGCAAGGTCCACTCGAACTGCACCGGGTTGCCGACGGCCCGCCCATACGCGTCCGCCGCGGCGACGATGTCGCGCAAGGGGTCGCGGTAGGCGCGTGGCAGCAGTTCGCGGCGGCGCTCTTCGTCGGCCAGATGCAACGACACCGCCAGGCTCGGGCGGACCTCGGCCTCGAGCATGCGCGCGATCGGCTTCACGCCACCGACCGTCGACAGCGTCTGCCGTTTGCCGGAGATCAGCACTTCGTGGCGCAACCGCGCGACGGCGGTCAACACGTTGTCGAGATTGTGGGTCGGCTCGCCCATGCCCATGTAGACGATCCGGTCGATGCGGTGGTGGCGCCGCGCATGCACGACCTGCTCGACGATCTCGTCGGGCTGCAGGTTGCGCTCGACCCCGAACAGACCCGACGCACAGAACCGGCAGCCGACGGCACAGCCGACCTGGGTCGACACGCATACCGCACCGACCGGCATCGCCACGGTCTCGATGCGTTTGCCATCGGGCAGCGCGACGCCGAGCTTGACGGTCCCGTCCGCGGCACGCACCTCCTCGACGACCTTGGTCAGCAAGCCGGCGGCGAGCCACTGCGCGAGCAACTGCTTCTCGGGCGGAGACAGCATCAGGCCACGCCGCGTGAACTCGTGTTCCTCCGGCACCTTGCCGGCGGCGACGATGCGCCTGGCGAGGATCGACTTCGCCGCCGGCAGGAAACGGCCCAGCCCCGACAACCCCGAGCCGGGCACTCCCGCCGTCACGTCGCCTGCATCGTGCATCGCCGTGGCCTAGCCTTTGGCTTCCTGCGGCTCGACGACGGCCAGCACCGCGCCCTGCTCGACGGTGCCACCCTTCTGCACGTCGACGGCGACGACGACGCCCTCGACACCGGCGCACAGTTTGTGCTCCATCTTCATCGCCGACAGCACGACGATCGGCTGGTTGGCGGCGACCACGTCGCCCGGCTTGCAGAGCACGTCGAGCACGGTGCCGGTCATCGGGGCGCGGACCTTGCCGTCGCTGCCACCGCCGGCGCCACCCCGCCGACCGGCCGGCGCCGCCAACACGAACGTGCGACCGTTGGCACGCACCATCGTGTCGGTGCCGCATGCCGCGCTGTGCGCGACGAACGCCTTCTCGAGCTCTTCGCCGACCGGCACGACACGCACGCCGCCCTCGCCGACCGGCAGCGCGTCGAGTTCGTGGACCTGTTCGCCGACGCGCACGCGCCAGCGAGCTCCCGCAACATGTTCGGCCACCACGGTGACGGTCTCGCCGTCGCGCACGAACTGCTTCTGGACCTTCATCGCGCCCCCTCGAACAGCCGGAACCCGGTCAACTCGCTCCACACCGCGGTCGAACCGCCGCTCGGCGCAGGACCACCGCCACCGCTGCCACGCTGCGGCGCGATCGCCTGGCACAACACGGCCGCCGCCAACGTCAGGTCGTCCGGTGCATCCTGCGGCCCGGCCGCCAGCTCGGGGCGGTGTTTGAGCATGTCGGTGCTGAGCCGCGCCGAACGGAACGCCGCGTCGTCGACGACCCGGCGCAGGAAGTCGACGTTGGTCGGGATCCCGAGGTAGACGGTGTCGCGCAGCGCCTGGCTGAGCCGTTCGCAGGCGGTCGCGCGGTCCGGCGCCCAGACGATCAGCTTGGCCAGCATCGAGTCGTAGAACGGCGACACCTCCCAACCGGAGAACACGCCGCTGTCGACGCGGATGCCGGGGCCTTCCGGTTCGCGCACGACACGCAGCAGCCCAGCGGCCGGCAGATAGCCGTTCTCGGGCGATTCGGCGCAGATGCGCGCTTCGATCGCGTGCCCGCGCGGCCGCAGGTCCTTGCCGGCGAGCAGTTCGTCACAGCTCGAGCTCCAGGCCGTCCTCGGCGACGAGCACGGCCTGGAG
>DAIMFJ010000146.1:0-12316 GCA_036724695.1 Planctomycetota bacterium | reverse complement strand
ACATGATGGTGCTGCCGATGCTGGAGGCGCAGTTGCAGACGCTGCGCATGCAGCAGCTCGTCGAGCACCGCGCGCTGGCGCTGGCCTGGCAGGCGGCCGGCGACGGCGCGCGGGCCGCGGTGCACTGGCGGCGCGTGCTCGAGCTGGCCCCCGGCGACCGCGCCGCGGCGGACGCGCTGGCGACGCAGAGGTTCTTCGGCTTCGTCGGCACCGCCGACGAGCTGGCGATGGTGCGGCGCGCCTGGCAGATCCGCGGGGCGGTCGATTGGCTGCGCCGCTGGGAGGTGCCGCTCGAGGCCGCCACCGGCGAGGAACCGCTGCTGGCCAAGGCCGGGCTGGCCCACCGCGGCATGCGCAGCGAGCACTTCGCGGTCTGGGGCACCTTGCCCGCGGCGCAACTGCGCGCGATCGCCCAGTACGCCGAGCGCACGTGGTTCCTGTGCCAGACGCTCGCCGGCACGTTCGCGGGCGAACCGTTCGTGCCGGAACGCCGCCGCGACCTGGTGTTCGTGCAGAACGACGCCGACTACCACCGCGTGCTCGATCTGTGCGCCGACCAGTTCGACGCCGGCCGCCTGCAGTTCCTGAAGAACGACGTCGACATGGCGTTCGTGAAGAGCAACGGCACCGAGGTCCGCTTCGTGAAGACCAACGGCGGCGAATCCGAAGCGCTCGACCAGGCGGTGCGCGGGGTCGCCCAGGATGCGTTCTTCGCGCGCACCGACGGCCTCTGGGAGGGCATCGGCCATGCCGTCTGCGGGTTCTTCTTCGGCCGCACGCTGACGTTCCTGCTCGAGCAGCAGGACCAGAAGACCGTCGCCTCGTACACCCAGCAGCTGCTGCTGCCCGACATGGCGGTCTGGCAGAAGATCGCCGAGCAGTCGGCGTGGGCGAAGAGCGACTCGCGGACCAGTGAACTGGTGCTGATCCATGCGGCGCGCTTCTCGACCGAGCAGCGGGTGAAGGCCTGGGCGATCTGCGACTACCTGTGGCACTGGCGACCGCAGTGGTTGCTGGAGCTCGACCGCAGCCAGAGCAAGGACATCCACACGCCGCCGGACGTCGAGCGCGAGTTCCTGCGGCGCACCGGTTTCGAGCTGCCGAAGCTGGACCACGACTGGCGCGAGTTCTGGGCCAAGAAGGCGGCGCTGCGGCAGGTGATGGCCGCCGACCCGCTCGGCGACGAGAAGGCCAAGGAGCGGCCGATGCGCAGTGAGGCGCGGGCCATCGTCGACGCCGTCAACGCAGCGCGCGTGGCCGCCTGGCGGGGGCCGCTCGGCTTCCACCATGCGGAGGACGCGGCGACCGGCGCGGCGTTGGCCTACGGCAACCAGTTGGCCAAGGCGGTCGCGCAGCGCGAGAAGAACCAGAAGCAGAAGAAGCCGGTCGCCGACGTGCCGTTGCCGGTGCCGCCGCCAGGACTCGGGGTCGACGTGTTGTGGTCGCCACAGGAGCCACTCGCCGCCGTCGCCGCGTGGCTGGCCCAGCCGGCGTGGCGCGACCGCCTGCTGCATCCCGGGCAGCAGCTCCTGGGGGCGAATCGCGACAAGACGAGCTGCGTGGTGGCGTTCGGCGACGCCGTGCAACCGCTGTTGCGCGGCGCCCCGCTGCCGTGGCCGCGCGACGGGCAGCGCGACGTGCCGGGCAGCGCGCCGGTCACGGCCGTCGGCGAACGCCTGGCGGCGGCGCTGCGCGCTGTGCAGCCTGGACTCGGCGCCGAGGTCGGCATGCCGTTGTCGTTGCACTTCCATCGCCAGGTCGACCCGAGCCACCTGGCGCGTATCGCCTGCCGCGTCTACGCCGGCAACCAGCGGATCGAGGGCCTCGTGGTGGTGCTGCAGGCAACCGCTGCCGGGGTCGAACCGCCGACCGAGCTGGCCCCCGGCGTGGTGGTGTTCGCGCCGTACGCCCCGCTGCCCGCCAGTGCGGTCCTGGAGGTCACCTGGGAGTTGCCCGCAGCGCTCGCCAGCGCCGACGCGCCGCCGCTGCGCGTGCGCTGCACCGTGAAAACCCCGTGAAGCGCTCGCCAGCCGGCGATGCCATCGGCGGTTCTGGCATGGCTGGAATCGTCTCGTCCGGGTATCAACCCATGCCCTGCCATCTTTCGATGCATTCCTGATGCCGCACGCTCTTGCTGCTGTCTTCATCGGTTCGGACACCCTGCTGCTGCAGTGTGTCGAGCACTGGCGCTCGCTCGGCCACACCGTCACCGCGGTCGTCACCGACACCGACAAGGTGCGACGCTTCTGCGCCGAACAGGGCTTGCGCTGCCTCGACGCGGCCGCCGACTACGTCGCCGAGTTCGCCAACCAGCGGCCCGACTACCTGTTCGCGGTCACCTGGTTGCGGCTCCTGCCGGAGCGCGCGATCGGCTTGCCGACCCGGCTGGCCGTCAACTTCCACGATGGGCCGCTGCCGCGCTACGCGGGCCTGAACGCGACCTGCTGGGCGATCCTGCAGGGCGAGCGTGAGCACGGGGTCACCTGGCACACGATCGAGGCCAGCGCCGACACCGGCGCGATCCTGGTGCAGCGCCTGTTCGCGATCGAACCCGACGACACCGCGTTCACGTTGAACGCGCGGTGCTTCCAGCACGCCCAGGAGTCGTTCGCGGAACTCTGCGAACGGATCGGCAGCGACACGTTGGCGCCGCGCGTCCAGGATCGTACGCAGCGCAGCTGGTTCGGTCGTCACCAGCGGCCCAGGCACCTGGGTGTCGTCGATTGCACGCAATCGGCGGCGGCGGTCGGTGCGCTGGTGCGCGGCCTCGACCACGGCGGCTACAAGAACCCGCTGGCGATCGCCAAACTGGTCGCGCCGCACGGTGTGTTCGTGCCGGGCGAGGTCGCCGTCGTCGGCGGTGGCGGCAAGGCGCCGGGCACGGTGCTGGCAGTTGCCGACGACGAACTGACGGTCGCGGTGGCCGACGGCGAACTGCGCTTCTCGCGCTGCCGGTGCCTGCGCGGCACGCCGATGACCAGCGAACTGTTCGCGCGTTACGGGGTGGTGGCCGGGGCCGTGCTGCCGCGGCTCGCCGCAGCCCAGCTGGAACAGCTCGACCAACTCGCCGCTGCGTCCGCTCCCCACGAAGAACGTTGGGCGGCGCTGCTCCGCGGTGCCGAGCCGTTGCCGGTACCCGAAGGCCAACCGGCCGCCGAGTCGGCCGCGCCAGCGCAGGTGGCCGTGCCGCTGGCCCCGCTCGGCACCGCCCGGGCTGCGGCGGCGCTGTGTGCGGCGTTCCTGGCCCGCCACAGTGCTCGGGCCGAGTTCGCGGTTGGCTGGCAGAACACCGAAACGGCGCCCCTGCTCGCGGCCACATCGGCCTTCGCGGTCGTCGCTCCGCCGCTGCCGTTGCAGTTCGACTTCGCCGCCCCCGTCGCCGAGGCCCTGGCCGCGGCCGAACGGCAACTCGCCGCCGCCCCCGGTCCCTTGCTGCGGGACCTGGTCGTGCGCCGCAGCGACGTGCTGCCCTGGAACGTCGTCCTCGAACCAGCGGTGCGGATCTGGGCCGGGCCTGGCGCTCCGCCGGTCGCGGCCGGGTCCTTGACCTTCGCGGTCGCCGCCGACGGGGCCGTGGTGCTGCACTTCGACGGCCACTCGCTGCCCGCGGCGCGAGCCACGGCAGTGGCGCAACGCCTCGCGGTGTTCGCGCGTGCGGCGGCCGCACAGCCGCAGCAGGCGCTGCGGCAGGTGCCGATCCTCGACGACGCCGAACTGCAACGGCTGATCCACGCCTGGAACGAAACCGACACCGCGCCGGCCGTCGAACCGTGTGTGCACCGGCAGTTCCTGGCCCAGGCGGCGGCGACGCCGACGGCGGTGGCCCTGGTGGTCGGGGACGAACGGCTCGACTATGCGCAACTGCAGCGCCGCGTCGACCACCTGGCCGGGTGGTTGCGGCAGCGCGGCGTCGGGCGCGGCGACCGCGTCGGCCTGTGCACGCAGCGCGGGATCGGCATGGTCGCCGCCGCGCTGGCGGCGCAGCGTTGTGGGGCGGCGTACGTGCCGCTCGACCCCAGCTACCCGCGCGAGCGGCTGCAGTTCATGGCCGAGGACGCCGAACTGCGCGCGCTGGTGACCGACGCCGGCAGTGCCGCGGCGGCCCCGGTGGTGGCGTGTGCGCGCGTCGACCTCGACGCCGATGCGGCGGCGATCGCCGCGGCCGCTCCGCTCGGCGACGATCCGGCCACCGGCGACGACCTCGCCTACCTGATCTACACCTCGGGCTCGACGGGCCGCCCCAAGGGCGTGATGGTGCGCCATCGCAACGTCGCCAACTTCTTCGTCGGCATGGATCGGGTGCTGGGCGTGAACCCCGCGGCGGCTGGTGCCGACCCGCGCGGCGTCTGGCTGGCGGTCACCAGCCTGTCGTTCGACATCTCGGTGCTCGAGTTGTTGTGGACCCTGTGCCGCGGCTTCACGGTGGTCGTGCACAGCGGCGAGAACGCCCATGCCCAGCGGCAGAAGGCGGTCGCGCCGCTGCAGGCCCGGCCGATCACGTTCAGCCTGTTCTACTTCGCCAGCGACGAAGGCGAGTTCGCCGAGGACAAGTACCGGCTGCTGACCGAAGGTGCCAGGTTCGCCGACCAGCACGGTTTCGAGGCGATCTGGACGCCCGAACGGCACTTCCACGCCTTCGGCGGCCTGTATCCGAACCCGGCCGTCGCCAGTGCCGCGGTGGCGGCGATCACCCAGAACGTCGCGATCCGGGCGGGTTCGTGTGTCGTCACGCTGCACCACCCGATCCGCGTCGCCGAGGACTGGGCGCTGGTCGACAACCTGTCGCACGGCCGCGTCGGCATCGCCTTCGCGGCCGGCTGGCACGCCCGCGACTTCGTGCTGCGGCCGGAGAACTTCGTCGATCGCAAGAATGCGATGTTCACGGCGATCCGGCAGATCCAGGCGCTGTGGCGCGGCGAGGAGCAGGAGTTCCCCGGTCACGACGGCAAGCTGCACCGGATCCGCACGCTGCCGCGGCCGGTGCAGAAGGAGCTGCCGACCTGGGTGACGATCGCCGGCAATCCCGAGACCTACCGACAGGCCGGTGAGGCGGGGGCGTTCGTGCTGACCCACCTGCTCGGCCAGAGCCTCGAGGAACTGCAGCACAAGCTGACCGTCTACCGCGACGCCTGGCGCACCGCCGGCCACGCCGGCGAAGGGCGCGTCACGTTGATGCTGCACACGTTCGTCGGCGACAGCGACGACGCGGTGCGCGAGGTCGTGCGCGGGCCGATGAAGGGCTATCTGCGCAGCAGTCTCGACCTCGTCAAACAGGCCGCGTGGTCGTTCCCGGCCTTCAAGAACCGCGTCGACAAGCCGGGCGAACTCGACGCGATGCTCAGCGGCGGGCTGACCGCCGAGGACTTCGAGGCGCTGCTCGACTTCAGCTTCGAACGCTACTACCGCACCAGCGGCCTGTTCGGCAGCGTCGACGACTGCGTGCGCATCGTCGACCGCCTGCGCGGCCTGGGCGTCGACGAGGTCGCGTGCCTGATCGACTACGGGGTGCCGACCGACGTCGTGCTGCAGCACCTGCCGAAGCTGCTCGAGGTCAAGAAGCGTTGCGATCTGGCCACCGCGGCCGCCAAGGCCAGCTGCGCGGCGGTGCCGGCGGCGGCCAGCCACGGGCCGGCGACGATCCCCGAGCTGATCACGGCCCACGGCGTCACGCACTTCCAGTGCACGCCGTCGCTGGCGGCGATGCTGCTGCACGACCCGACCGCGTTGCCGGCCCTGCGCAAGCTCCGCCACATGCTGGTCGGGGGCGAGGCGTTGCCGAAGGCACTGGCGCAGACGTTGCGCAGCGCGGTGGGGGCCTTGCACGACGTGTACGGGCCGACCGAGACCACCGTCTGGTCGACGACGGCGCGCGTCGGCGACGAGGATCCCGTGCCGATCGGTCGGCCGCTCGCCAACCAACGCGTCTACGTGCTCGACGACAACCGCCAGCCGGTGCCGACCGGGGCGCCCGGCGAATTGTGGATCGGCGGGGCAGGGGTCACCGCCGGCTACTTCCGTCGCCCGGAACTGACCGCCGAGAAGTTCGTCGCCGACCCGTTCTTCGCCGGCCAGATGTACGCGACGGGCGATCTGGCCCGCTGGCGCGCCGACGGCGTGCTCGAGTACCTCGGCCGCAAGGACCACCAGGTCAAGGTGCGCGGCTACCGGATCGAACTCGGCGAGATCGAGGCGGCGCTCGGCCAGCACCCGGGCATCCGCGAAGCGGTCGTCGTCGCGCGCGGCGACACCGGCGAGGCCACCCTGGTCGCGTACTACGTGACCCGCCAACCCGCACCCGGCGTCGAGGATCTGCGGGCGCACCTGCGCGGCCAGCTGCCGGAGTTCATGGTGCCCAGCCACTTCGTCGCGCTGCCCGATCTGCCGCGCACGCCGAACCTCAAGGTCGACCGCAAGGCGTTGCCGGCTCCGGAAGCGGCCGCCGCTGCCGCCAAGCCGGTGGTCGCCGCGGAAGGCGACGCCGAAGGGCGGATCCTGGCGATCTGGCGGCGGGCGCTCGGCACCGACGCCGTGGGCGTCGAGGACAACTTCTTCGACTCGGGTGGCCACAGCATCCTGGCCGTGCGCGTGCACCGCGAGATCGTCCAGGAACTCGGCGTGCAGTTGCAGGTCACCGACCTGTTCCGGTTCACGACCGTGCGGGCGCTGGCCCGGCACCTGGACAGCGGCAAGTCGGCGCCGACCGCAGCTCAGCTCGCCGCCGAGCGCGCCAAACAGCGCCGCAACCTGCTGCGGCGCTGATCGGCCACTGCCGCGACCTTGGTTGCGGCCGCCAGCAGCGCTGAGGTCCGTCCGCCGCGGCGCACCGGCCGAGCCGGTGCGCCGTCGACCTCACGGGCAGCCGCTGCCGGCCAGCCGGATCCGCAAGCCGTTGCTGACGCCGAACAGGCCGAGCACCGGCCCGTTGGTCTGCAGCTGCGCGGCTTGCCAGAACAGGTCGGTCGGCGCGAACCCGGCCGGCACGCCGAGCGGGATCGACGCGCGACCGCTGCCGTCGGTCATCAGGAAGCCGTGCGTGCCGAGCGTCGCACCGTCCAGGAACTGCGTGCAGCCCGGCGCCAGCACCTGGTTGGCGCTGCCGAAGCTGTAGAACGCGAACAACCCGGCGTTCGGCGCACCGGACACGTCGATCGCGAACGCCGCGTTGCCAGCCGACGGCACGCCGTTGGCGGCGAGCGTCAGCGTCGGCGTCGCACAGCCGGCGCCGAGCACCACCGCCGGCTGCAGGCCGGGCACCTGGGTCGGCACGGTCAGCGACAGCGCGCCGGCCCCGATGCGGGCCTGGTCGATCGTGGCCGCGCCGACGACGGGCGCCACGTCGCTGTCGAACCAGAAGTTGAACAGCTGGTTCCAGTTCTGTGGGTTGTTGGCCGTCGCCGTCCAGGCGATCTCGCCGTTGCCGACCGCGACGGTCCAGTCGTTGAGCTGGTTGCCGTCGATGTCGCGGAAGCCCAGGTTCTCGACCGTGCTGGTCGGGCAGACCGGCAGCCGGAACGACGCGCCGCCGCGGCTGTTGTCGACGTTCAGCACCGCGTATTCGTAGTGCCAGCGACCGTTGGTCGGTCCGGTGACCTTGACCGCGACCTCGAAGCGGCCGTCGTCGTTGCCGTTGCCGCCCATGGCGCTGCTGGCGCCGGTCCAGCGCGACAGCACCGAACCGTAGGTCGCCGAGCCTTGCGTGCTGGCCGTCCAGCTCCCGGAGGTGGCGCTGCGCGTCAGGTGGAACGGCCGCGACATCGTGTTGTTGCCGCGGTTGCCGGCCGGTTCGCCTTCACAGACCACCTGGATCTGGAAGAACAGGTTGCCCTGCGCGATGCCGACCAGCTCCTTCTCCTGGATCGTCACGCGGTTCTTGACGCTGTCGAAGCCACTGGTGTTGAGACTGCGTACGCCGTCGGTCGCCCCGAGTCCGGTCTGCGGGTCGCCGACGTCGAAGTAGCTGCCGACCGGGTTCCAGGTGCCGAGCCACGGATCGATCTCCTGGGGCGGGCCGAGGTAGGTGCGGTCGGCGTTGTTGCCGTTGCTGTAGATGTCCGAGCAGCCGAGGCCCAGCTGGGCGCCGCCGGCGGGTGGCTGGATGCAGGTGCCGCAGTTGCTGGCGGTGCTGTTCAACGACAGGAACGCGTGCTTGCAGTGCGACCAGTCGGAGATCTGCACGATGCGGTCGCTGCTGGCCTTGACGACCAGGAAGCTGAACTTCGGGTGGTCGGGCAGCATCGGCGCGCGCCACTCGATCGGGATCTGGCCGGGGTTGCAGAGCTGGTTCTGGAACGACACCCCGACTTCGCCGTTCGGGTAGGCGGAGCCACGGCGGCCCCAGGCCCGCGCGCTCGAGATGTTGGAGAGGGCGGCGTCGTAACCGTTGCCGCGGGAATTGGCCTGGGCCGCGAGGTCGCCGACGATGGCGAGGGCGGCGAGCCCGACGAGGGGGGTGCGCATGGAGGAACGAGGCGCTGTGGGGCGACAGCGAGCCTGGGAACGTACCTCAGGAATTTCCCTGCGGATGTCGCAATCGTGTCCCAAGGCCTCGTGATGCGCTCCACCGTGCAGGACGCCTCGGCAGGACAGCGCGGCGTCGCAGGTCAGGGCAGCGGCCGCCAGCGCACGCTGCGCACCCGTGCCTCGGTCGCGAAGTTGCTGATCCCGAGTGGGGTGCTGACCAGCATCTCGTTGCGCAGGCCGATCGCCACGCCGGCGCGCGGCGTGCGGCAGAGTTCCTGGTCGTCTAGCCAGGCGGTCACCATGCCCGCGTCGACGGCGACCCGGATCCGGTAGTCGCGGCCGCGTTCGAACGAACGCAGCGTGCGGGTCTGGTTGTGGTTGGCGTCGAGCCCGTCGAGGTTCGAGAACCCGCAGACGGTGCCGCCCCAGCCGCCCAGCACCAGCGTCAGGTGCTGCTCGCCGACCGGGAAGGTGACCGCCGCGAAGAAGTCGTTGCCGAGCAACCGCGCGGCGACGACCTCGAGTTCGTACTGCGGCCCGAACGGCACTTCCGTGCGGGTCAGGCCGGTCAGCGGACTGCCCATGCCGAGCACGATCGCGCCGTCCTGCACGGCGACCTCGCCATCGCCCCCGAACCCCGACGGCTGCCAGCCTTGCAGCGAGGCGCCGTCGAACAGGTCCTGCCAGGCGTGCGCCGCTCCGGCCGTCGGCAGGACCGGCGCGGCGGCACCATGGCAGCCGGCGGCGGCCACCAGGCAGGTACCCAGCGCGATGCGGCCCAGGGCCGAGCGCACGTCGGAGGCTCGCGGAGTGGCGCTCATCGGCCGGTCAGCACGGGCATCGTGCTCTGCTTCAAGAACAGGATCGCCATCGCATCGCGTTCGATGCCCTGGTCCCAGTGCAACTCGGCCGGCCAGTGGCCGTCGGGTTGCTGGCTGTGGATCAACACCATCGCACCCTCGAAGTACCAGTCGCGGTCGGCGAGCAGCGCGACGCCACTCAGCAGGGCTGCCCGCTCGATGCTGTACAGATAGTAGTAGAACCAGCGCGGCTGGCGGTCGATGTCGCCGCCGTGGTAGCGCATCGTCATGTGCCGGCTCAGCCACGCGAAGCCATCGTTGCGGGCCCGCGTCGCGTCGCTCTGCAGCTTGGGCCGTTTGACGGTCTTGTGGTCGTCGAGCGCGGCCTGGCAGATCGCCAGCCCGGTGATGCCGGCCGCCGTCATGCTGCCGTACATCGGCGCCAGTTCGCCGCCGTCCTTGGGGCCGTGGTAGCTCCAGCCGAGCGCGCGCGCGGTCGTGCGGGCGACGGTGACCGGTTCGTCCGGCGCGGCCTGTCGCCGGGCGTGGGTGCGGTAGTCGACCAGTTCGAGGTCGACCTTCTCGCCGGCCGGGCTCTGCGAGGCCAGCAGGTGGTTGGCAGCCGCCTCCCAGACGGCCGGTGCGATCGGGATGCCGCACAGGTGCGCGGAGTACAGGCCGAGCAGGCCGTACTGGTTGACGCTGTTGTCGAAGTGGTGGCCGCCGACGTAGTGGAAGCGCAGCATGTCGGACGCATCGACACTGCGGTCGGGGTTCCGCATCAGGATGTCGACCCACTCCTGCATCAGCTTCTTGTCGTCGGCGGGCAGTTCGCGCGGGCGCGGGCGATCGATCGTGCCGGCCTTGAGGTCGCCGAACTCGCCCGCTGGCGCGTACAGCGCCTCGAGCGCCATCATCGCATTGCCCAGCGAGTAGGTGTCGACCAGGACGCGCCGCCGCAACTCTGCGAACCCGGCGACGACCACCGGATCGTCCTTGGGAACGCCGCCCTTGACCAGGGCCAGCAACCCCAGGGACAGACGCCCGGTGTGGTAGCTGCGGTCGGCACCTTCGGCCTCGCGGGCCAGCAACGGCGCGTTGACGTTGGCCAGGTCCTGCTTGAGCCGGTTGGTGCCGCGTTCGATCGCCTGCTGCACCAGCCCGCGGAACCTCGCGTCCTGGCCCGGCTGGTCGGCGACGAAGCGCCAGGTCTCGCGATGCCGCAGGTTCGCGGTCGGGTCCTTCCAGTCCTTGCCGCGCAGCAACCGGCCGTCGAGGTCGGTCGTGAACTCGGCGATGCGCACCTTGCCACCGTCGGCCACGACGCGCCGCCGCACCACCAGCTTGCCGTCGAAGCCGTAGCCGACGTGCGGTTTGACGTGCATGTCGACGAAGCGTTTGCTGTCGTCGCGCGGGGCCGGTTCGGCGCTGTTCTTGACGGTCAGCTCGAGGGTCTGCCAGCCGTCGGCGGCCACCGCGGTGGCGCGCCCGCGCACCTGCAGGTCGCCGAGCCGGTACAGGCGCCAGGCCTCGGCGGTGACGGAGCCACCGGCGGCGCCGCAGCGCAGGTCCATCGCCAGCCACCAGCCGAGGTCGCGCAGGTCGGCCGGCGGCAGCCGCACGTGCGTGCCGGCCTCGAGATCGCCCTGCAGCAGCAGCGGCGGCATGCGGTACGAACCGAACAGGTCGCCGCGCACCGCGTTGGCGTGGTTGCGTTCCTCCTCGGCCGTGCGCTGCAGGTCGCCTGGCTCCTTGGCGCGCGCCGGCAGCGTCGTGTGCAAGGCGAGCGCCAGCGCGAAGCGCTGGTAGCCACCGGTGTTGGTGCACTTCGCGGCGATCGTGTTCTCGCCGCGCACCCAGGCGTCGAGGCCCGGACCGGTGATCCAGACGTCGGCGCCGTCGGCATAGCCGGGCTTGTCGAGCAGCACGGTGCCGTTCAGGTAGAGCACGAAGTCGTCGTCGTGGGTGACCCGCAACTGCAGCGCGCGCGGCTTCTTGGTGCCGAGGTCGACGACCGTGCGCACGCACAGCACGTCGCTGCGCCACGCGGTGCGCTGCTCGGGGTTCTTGCCGGCGTCGGGGCCGAATGCGCCCTGGCCGGTCGGCCAGTCCCGGTCGTCGAAGCCGACCCGTTCGAACCCGGCCGGCACGCGGCCGTTGGCGGCGGCGTGGTGGCGCCAGTGGTGGCCGTCGGCGCCGTCCTGGATCACCCAGTACGGCCGCAGCCGCGACTGCGCATGCGCGACCTCGAACTGCTCGGTGCTGCGCGTGTAGACC
This sequence comes from Planctomycetota bacterium, assembly GCA_036724695.1. Classification (GTDB taxonomy): domain Bacteria; phylum Planctomycetota; class UBA1135; order UBA1135; family UBA2386; genus JACKIC01. The sequence continues at coordinate 779 of DAIMFJ010000146.1, read as the reverse complement.
AACGCCCCGCGGTGAGGCACGTCGTGCACGAAGCCCTGGGCCGCTGCAGCGGGCACCAGGCCGAGCAGCGCTGCCAGCCAGGCCCAGCGGCGACGCGGTGCGGCGGTGCAGGACTGCCGATGCGTCGGCGAAGGGGGCGTGGTCGGCATCGTCGGGTCGCTCGATCGGCGAGGGCTCGGTCGGGAGGATCGGTCGGGTGGATCAGTCGGCGAGTTTCAGGCCGCAATCGGGGCAGCGCGTGACCCCTGCCGTCTTGAACGTGAACCCGCACGCCGGGCACGACGACTCCTCGGCGTCGAAGTCGACGGCGCGGTCGACGATCGGCAGCCCTTCGCGCCGCACCATGCGGTCGAGGTGGCGTTGGTGGACGGCCAGCGCGCGTTCGGTGTCTTCGCTCGCGACCGCGAGCCACGCGCGCGGCTCCCAGCCGCTACCGGGCAAGGGGCCCGAGCTGCTGCGGATGCCAGCGGTCTTCAGGACCTCGCCGATCTCGCGCAGGTAGTCGGCCTTGCCCTGGAACAGGAACTTCATGCCAGGCGGGGGATTCACGGCGGGCAGTCTACGGGGTGGCGCGCCGGGCGCCACCCGGTCGGCATGGAGCGGCGATGACAATCGGTGGGGGCGGCCACGCGACGGGCCGGCCGGCGGCAACCGCGGTCAGCGGCAGCCCTGCAGGGCCAGCAAGGCCCCGCGCAGGGTCGGCAGGTCGCCGGCCACCGCCGGGATCGCGTCGAGCACGACCAGCACGTCGTCGCGCAGGTGGGCGCGCAACAACCGCT
>DAIMFJ010000145.1:0-12403 GCA_036724695.1 Planctomycetota bacterium | reverse complement strand
AGCCGGACTGGGCCCTCGCGGGTCTCGTTCGTCTGTCGCGTCACGACGCACCATGACCAGGTGATACCAGGTTGAGGGCGATGGCTCGAGGGCGTGAGCCCGCCGTCTCGATCGCAACACTCAGGCGTCCTGCGTGCCACGATCGGCCCGAGTCCTGCCCCGGCCTTGGATCGCCCCCCCTCTCCCCCCCAGCCGCGACTTGGTACTGTATGGCCCTACTGATGGCAACCAGTCCGCAGCTCCAGCGTCTGCAACAGGGTGACAACCTCTCGCGCGCCGAGTTCGAGCGCCGCTACGAGGCGATGCCCGACGTCAAGAAGGCCGAACTCGTCGAAGGAGTGGTCTTCATGCCGTCACCGGTCCGGTTCTTCCATCATGGCCTGCCGCACGCGCTGCTCGCCCGTTGGCTCGGCGACTACGTGCGCGGCACACCGGGCTTCGAGGTCGCGATCGACACGACGCTGCGACTCGACGCCGACAACGAGTTCCAGCCCGACTTGATGCTGTTCTCCTACCCGCCGCGCGGCCGCCTGCACATGGCCGACGACGGCAACCTCGAAGGCGCGCCAGAACTCGTCGTCGAAGTCGCTGCCAGCTCGGTCAGCTACGACCTGCACCAGAAGAAGAACGTCTACCGCCGCGCTGGTGTGCCAGAGTACCTGGTGATCCGCACCGTCGACGCCGCAGTCGATTGGTTCGTGCTGAAGGACGGCGTCTACACCGCGATCGCCCACGACCACGCTGGCATCACCCGCAGCGAACGGCTACCGGGCCTCTGGCTCGACACGGCGGCCCTGCTGCGCGGCGACGACGCCGGGCTGTTGCGGGCGGTGCAGCAGGGACTCGGATCCGCCGAACACGTGGCGTTCGTCGCCCAGCAGAGCCGTTTGGGCCAAGGCTGACCGGCCTGCCGTGGACGAGTTCGGTCAGCGGATCCAGATCGGCTGCCAGTCGACGAACGCGCCGACGGTGACCGTGATCGGCACCGAGACCGGTGGCAGCAACAGCCCGCTACCGGTGCAATCGACCGGCGTGATGCTGCCGGTGACCAGTTCGCCGGGCCGACCCTGCACGGCGCAGCGCACCTCGTCGCCGAGGATGCTGAGCATGTACTGGTGGCCTTCGCGGGTCGCGAACACGTGGCTGTGCACGTCGTTCTCGAAACCCTTCAGCATCGGTGCCTCGGCGCGCGACAGACGGAAGCCGCCGAAGCGGTCGGGGGCCGGGATCGGCGCGACGAGTTCGCATTCGGTCGTCTCGCCCACTCGCACGACGAGGCCCCGCTGCACGGCCGGCTGCCACTCGGCGACGCGCGCCGCGAAGACTTCGTACTTGCCCGGCACGACATGCTCGATCCGCGCCACCCCGTCGAGTCCGGTGACGCCACGCACATTGCCCGAGTAGCCAACTCCGGGAGGCACCGCGTTCGTCAATTCCTGGCAGATGGTGCCAAGCGCGCGATGGGCGAGCGGACGGCCAGCCGTGTCGACGAGCCGCACCCGCAACGTGCCGGCGCGCTGCATCGGCACGTCGATCGTGGCCACCGCGCGGTCGAGCTTGGGCCAGGCGATCGCGAAGCCGGGTACGCGCAAGGACACGCCGTCGAGCGAACTGCGGTCGGCCGCGGTGAGACGACCGCCGGAGAATGGCACTTCCGTGGCGCTGCCGTCCTTGCGGCGCACGAACGCGATCCCATTCAGCTCGTCCTTGCACGCACCGGTCAACAGGAACGTGAGCTCCGCCGCGGCTTCCGGAGGGGCTGCGTCACGCACCGGGTCGACTTCGTCCCTTCGGAACTCGATCGCTTCGGCCCGAGCAGTTGGTGCGGCGACGACCCAACCGGCGGCCGCGCTCGACGACGCAGCTTGCCAGTTCGGTTCGCCAGCAGCGGGCGACACGCCGGACCCGAAGCGGCCCCACAGCATGACGAGGGCGACGAGCAAGGCGGCGATCCAGATGGCAGCGGTGCGGTGCACGGACAGGCTCCAATTGCCCATCGGCACGACACGCACGCCCACTGCAGCGGCAACGCGGATTACGCCACCCAGCCCCTCACCCGAAATCGCGATCCTCGGTTCGCCCAGTGACGGCGAACTTTCAACGCACCACACCGCCCACGACCGGCGAGGCGCTCCACGTCGCGCCGCCGTCGAACTGCAGCGCTTGCAGCCACAGCGTGACGCCGACCAACCCCGCTGCGTTCGGCACGGCGATCGCGGTCGCGACCGGTGCGCCGGCAGCCGGCGCCGCGAGCGTGGTCACGAAGAGCCCGGCCGCGACGCCGTAGACCGGACCGAGCACGTTCGGGACCGCCGCTGGCGTTGCATCGAAGCCGGCCACGATGACGAGCGGTTGCGAGGCCGTGCCGGCCGTGGCGGTGGCTGTCGACGTCGCGCCGCGCCAGAACCCCTGGTCGAGCCGCATGCCGACGAGGCGCGGGTCGCCGACGACGTTGCCAGTCACGGTCGCGCTGCCCGTTCCCGACAGGGACGTGCGGGCGTGGCGCACTGCGACGGAACTCGAAGACGCGACGGCTGGTGCACCGGCACCGCCCGCGGGCACGCCACCGGCGAGGCTGGAATCGCACAGCGTCACGCGGGCCGCACCGGTCGCCACGACGGCCGGCGAGGCCGGCTCCGAGTACACCGTGAACGACCCGGGGGCGCCCGATCCGCCGACCGCTGTCACGTGCGACAACACGACCTCGCCTCCGGCGGCGTGCAACGCCGGCTGCGAATCGATCCCCCAGGTCGTCAGCACGATGCCGGGGGCGCCGTGGAGCACGCAGTCGCTCAGGCTGGCGGTCCCGTCGGAGATCCATACGCCGCCCCCGCGCCAACTGCCGGACCGCACCAAGCAACGTTGCATCACCAACGTCCCGCCGAGCTGGCCCAAGGCCGGGGCCCCCGGGTCGGCAGGACCGACCTGGCAGTCCTCGAGGCTGACCTTGCCGCTCACCGTGAGCTGGTGACCAGCCGACGGGATCTCCGCGAAGTCGAGGCCGACGAGCCGCGCGTGCTGTCCCGCGGGCACCGCGACGGTCGTCGTGCTGCCTGCACCACCGGCGGGCACGGCCTGGATCGCCGCGGGCCCCACGATCGTCAGGCCCTTGGTGAGCGAGAAGCGCTGGTAGGTCCCCGGCGCGAGCAGCATGACGTCGCCCGGCGCGGCGGCGGCGAAGGCCTGCGTCAGGTTGGCGCCCGCAGGGACGTGCCAGTACGTCTGGGCGCGAACCGCGACGACGAGTGCCAGCGCAGCGACGGGGACGGTCGTGTTCATGGCTATACCTCGTGGTGATCCTACCACCATGCGCCGGCCGCGCATGGCCGGAGCCCCGGCGCGCATCGGCAGTCCAAGCTGCCGCCCCTCCCTCCACCCTCACCGCCCCAGCTCGTCGATCGCCACCTGCAGGTCGCGCCAGAACTGCCGCCACGACGCAGCCAGAGCCGCGGGCAACCCGGCCAGCTCCGCAGCCCCGCGCACGACTTCGAAGTCCTCGTCGACCATCAACGGCTGGAGGTGCGCGACCACCGGAGCCCGGGAGGCGGCGTCGCGCTGCGCCACGCCGCGCATCGTCGCCAGGTGGGCGACCATCGCCCACTGGGCCCTGCCGAGCTGCTCCTCGAAGCACTGCGGCGTCTGTCCGGCCTCCACCAGGGCCAGCCAGTTCGTCTCGGCTTGCGCGAAGAACCGGCAGCGCGCCAACCGGCGACCAGATCCGGGCAAGGAACCTTGCCTGCCACCCAGGCAGACCCCGGGAATCCCCTGACCAGGCGATTGCCCCGCCCAGCACCTCCCCCTACGCGGCGCGCCGGTACGATGCCCCCCCGCGCCATGCCCCGCGCGCCAGAGGCTCAGCCCTGCACCGCCGCGATGTTCGCCGCGGCCGCGTTCGCCCAGGATGCGCCGCCACCCCGGCATCTCGTGCTCGTGCACACCTCTGGACCCGCCCAGCTACAGGCCCTGCAGGCCTTGGACATCGACCTCGCCGGGTGCCGGCCGCCGTTGCTGGCGCAGCGCCGCGTCGAAGCGATCGTCGACGACCGCGAACTCGCCTTGCTGGTGGCACAGGGCTTCTCGGTGCGCGTCGTGCAGCGCGACCTCAGCGCCTGGTATGCGGCTCAGGCAGCGCAGCACCCCAGCCAGGACGGACCGACGCCACCGCTCGGTCAGGGAGCGATGGGCGGTCATTGGACCCTGGCCCAGATGGAATCGATCCTCGACGCCATGCACGTGCAGAACCCGGCGATCTGCAGCCAGAAGACCTCGATCGGCAACTCGATCGAGAATCGTCCGATCTGGATGGTCAAGATCAGCGACCAGGTCGGTGTCGACGAGAACGAACCCGAAGTGCTCTTCGACGCGCTGCACCACGCGCGCGAGCCCTTGTCGATGGCCGCGACCGTCGTGTTCATGCAATGGCTGGTGGACAACTACGGCACCGACCCCGACGCGACCCTGATCGTCGACGAACGCGAACTCTACTTCGTGCCGTGCCTCAATCCCGACGGCTACGAGTACAACCGCAGCATCGCACCCGGCGGTGGCGGCATGTGGCGCAAGAACCGCCGCAACAACGGCAACGGCACGTTCGGCGTCGACCTCAACCGCAACTACGCAACCGCCTGGAACGCACCCAACGGCGGCAGTTCGGCGACTTCGTCGAGCGACACCTACCGCGGGCCTTCGGCCTTCAGCGAGCCCGAGACGCAGGCGATCGAGGCGTTCGCGCAGAGCCGGCAGTTCGAGACGGTGTTCAGCACCCACACCTACACCGACGTGCTGCTGCGCCCGTACGGCTGGCAGACCGGCGATCCGGCCAATGTCGCCGACTACCAGACCCTCGGCGCCTACTACACCGTCGAGAACGCCGTCGCGCACGGCAGCATCAGCAGCCTCTTGTACATCGCGTCGGGCAGCGCCGCCGACCACCACCACACGGTGCGCGGCGCCTATGCCTGGACGCCCGAACTCGGGCGCAGCAACGAGGGTGGCTTCTGGCCCAGCGGGCAGGCGATCCTCGACATCGTGGAGCGCCACCAGCCGATGTTCCGCAAGGTGGCGTTGTCGGCAGGGGCCAACTTTGTTGTTTATGTTTTGGTGACCACCGAGAGTCCGGGCGGCAACGGCAATGGCACGGTCGAGGCGGGCGAGGGCGGCGAGATCGCCGTGACGATCGAGAATCTCGGCCTGTCGTCCGCAGCCGCCAATCTGGTGTTGACCAGCACGACGCCAGGCATCGCGATCGGCGTCGGCAGCGGCACCACCGGTCCGATCGCGCGGCTGACGCCGGGGACCTCGCCGGCACCGCTGACGTTCGCGGTCGCGGCCGGGGTGACGGCACCCATCGCGCAATTCTCGCTGCTGGTCAGCGGCGACGGCCGGACCCAGACCCACGACTTCACGGTCGACCTGGTGGCGCTGCAGCTGGTCGTGCAGGACGACTTCGAACTCGACCGCGGCTTCACGCGCGGCCCCGGCACGGCGACCACCGGACTGTGGGAACGCGCCGTCCCGCAGCCGACCAGCAACGGCGGCACGCCGATCCAACCGGGCACGCAGACGACCCCGGGCGGTTCGCTGTGCATGGTCACCGACGGCCGCGGCGGTGCGGCGGGCACCTACGACGTCGACGGCGGCTTCACCGACCTGTTGTCGCCGGTGTTCGACCTCGCGCACGCGGTGCGGGCCGAGGCACGGCTGCAGTATTGGTATGCGGAGAGTGTCGGCAACGACGCGATGGAGGTGGCGCTCAGCCGCGACGGCGGCACCAGTTGGCAGACCGTGTGGACCCGATCGACGTCGACCGGGGTCTGGACCGCCCTGACGATCGACCTCGGGTCGCCGCTCACCGCGCAGATGCAGGTGCGCGTGCGCGCCCAGGACGTGGCCGCCTCGCTGGTCGAGTGCCTCGTCGACGACTTCGCGATCTGGGGAGCCGTGCCGCATGGCGCGATCACGCTGCTGACCTCGGGCGAGCTCGGCACGACGGTGCAGGCGGCGATGCGCGCGAACCCGGGCGAACTGTGCTTTGCGATCGCGTCGTTGGCGACCGGTCCCGGTCAGGCGTATCCCGGCGTCGGTGGCCTGCTGCTGCTCGACCCGACGGTGGCGCTGGTGCGTCCGTTCGAGGTGGCGTCGGCCGACGGGCGCGCGGTCAGCGAGTTCGCGCTGCCGGCGAGCGGCGCGTTCCAGGGCTACGTGTTCCACTGGCAGGCCGCGGTGTTCGGTGCGGCTGGTGCGAGCTTCGGGCCCAACCGCACGGCGACGACGCTGCGCTGAACCGCGCGCCTGCGCAGCCGATACCCGAAGCGCGATGCTCCGCGCAGTGGCTGCGGAACTCTGGGGCTGACCACGCCGCCAGCCCCTGTGTGATCGGCTACGCGTCCTCGCGCCAGCCAAGGGCAATCCCAGGGCCGGTCTCCGCACCAACGCAGCCAAACCCACTCATCGACCGACCAGGACATGCATTCCTGGAGTGCCGCTCACCAACCCAAAGGCGCCCTGCGGATCAAGGCATACGAACTGAGCCGTCAGTTCCAGCGAGACGAAGGCAGGGTCGAACGGGACTGCAAAGCCATGGGTCGCCCGACCGGCTGAATCGGTCATCAGCGGCACCGTGATCTCGGCGCTGGTCAGCAATGCGCACGGCCCACTGGAAGCCTTCGCGAAGCCGATCGCCAGGTAGGCGAAGCTGTTCGGCAAGGCACGCCGCAACTGGAACCCCGTCTGGCTCGATCCGACGATCGGCAACCCATAACCGTCGATCTGTGGCACACCTCGGCTGCCCGGGCACCCCAAGCCAAAGAGATCGCGGTCGGCACCTCCAAACCGTGACAAGGGCACGGCCCACGGCTCTTGCCCTGTGGAATGGGTCGAGGCCCACCATACGAAGTGACCGCCCGCAGTGGAATCACCCCTCACGAACGTAGGATTCGATGGGGCCGGACCTGACTCGACGTCACCGACCAGTATCGTCCCGGTGGGCGTGCCATCGCTGATCCAGAGCTCGTTGCCGTGTTCGAACGTGGCTCGCGGTACGGCCACATGGCCGAGCCCAACAGTTTGCAGGGTGCGGACCGTCGAGTTGGCAACGGCGCCCATGGGAACCACGGGAACGGTGCCGGCGACGGAGCCATCGGTCGACCACAACTCCTGGTAGCTCGTAGGATGCCTGATGACGAAGAACGCGCGATCACGGGCCACGACGAAGCTCGTCGCGCCATTGCTGCCGGGCATCGGCAGGGAGAGCAGCGGGAACGTACCGATCGCGGATCCGTCGCTGCGCCAAACCTGACTGCCGTCGCTACCGATCAACAAGTCACCGAGCACACAGGGTTCCGTGCCCCAATTCAGCGGCTGCGGAGGCGTAGTACCAGCCGGAGTTCCATCGGTGGAGCGCCATGTCGATTCGCCGACCATGAAGAGCCGACTGTTGCCAGCATGGAACCGGAGGCTGCCTGGGCTACCTGCGCCAGGAGCAAGATCGAGCGCCGGAACGGTCCCGTTGGGAGTGCCATCGGTTCGCCAAGGCTCGAACCCGGTCACCCCGTCGTCTGCCTGAAACCAGACTTCGTCGCCAAAGCGGACGAAGGAATCCGCGCCCGAACCCGCAACCCCGGGACGTACGTCGCGGAGCTGGAACGTTCCACCCCACGTACCTTCGGATACGTGCGTTTCGGAGCCCGAATCCTCCGGAGCGAAGATCAGCAGATCGTCGAGCACGGCCCATCGCTTGACTTGCCTGGGGTGGAGCGTGCGTTCTACGCCGGAACGGTCGATGCTCACCAACCTCCCCAGAGTGTTGCTTGGAGCAGTACGCACCGAATAGAATACGTGGGTCGTGGTGGACCCGAGCAACTGCGTCCCCCCAGTCCCGAAATCGGCGAGGAACGAAGTGGTAGCCGGCGTGCCGCGCGTCGTGTACGGCTCCGACCCGTACACGCTGTTGTAGCCAATGAAGTGCACCGCACCATCGAGCGACGCGACCAATGGCACCACCGGCGCCGAAGTCGCCGGCATCGAGCCATTCGGTGTCCCCGCCACTGCTCCAGGAATCAGCGTTGGCACCTGCGTCGTCGTCATGTGCATGAGCTCACTGCCAAGCGATGGCAAGTATGCAGATATCAACAACTTGCCACCGACTTCGGCGAGAGGCCTCGCACTCGACGATTCCGTGCCTGGAAACAAGTCAGTGACGCGCATCGTTCCAGCGATCGTGCCGTCCGTACGATAGAGCTCACGGCCAGAGGCCGCGCTACGCGCCGTGAAGTACACGAACCCACCGTAGTCTTGGAAATGCAGATCGAGACCACTGGTCGAACTGGCGATGCCGGGATCGAGGTCTCCGAGCAGGAATGTGCCAGCACTGGTCCCATCGGTGATCCACACCTCACGTCCATTGACGAGATCCTGTGCGCAGAAGAGCACCCGCTGCAAAGCGCTGGACCAGTAGAACGAATTGGCATCACTACCACCATTGCCTGGCCGCAAGTCGCCCAGCAGCGTCGTGCCGGCAACCGTCCCATCGGAGATCCACAGTTCGCGGCCATATCCTTGTCCAATGTTGCCAGACAAGAGAACGCGGTTGCCGAACGGATGGAGCACTTCCAGGTCCGTGCTCGCGATGCCAGGCGTCAGATCGGCAACCATGCCCGTTCCGGCGAGGGTGCCATCGCTGCGCCACAGCTCCCGGCCACGATGGTCCGTGCCGAGGTACCAGACACCACCGGCGCCGTCCGCGACCAGCTTGGCAGGGTCGGTGCCTGCAACCCCCGGCGCTGCGTCGAGCAGCACCGTACCGGCGGGAGTGCCATCGGTATGCCAGAGCTCGAATCCGGTCGCAGCGGCCTCAGCGACGAAATAGGCCCTGCCACCGGAGGCAACCAACTCGCGGCACTGGCCGTACGTTCCCAGGAGCACCGGCGTAGCAGTCGATCCGTCGTGGCTCAACAGCTGGTACGTCGAGCCTACTCGCACGGGCCATAGGACCCGATTGCCAAGGACTACCGCGGAGAACGGGTTGTTGCCGATGCCTGCCGCGATCGCGCGGGTGCCTGCCAGACTTCCGTCGGATGTCCAGACCGACCCGGCGGCTGTGAACCAGATGTGGCTGGTGCTGCCCACCAGATAACTGGGGACACTGCCCAGAACCCCACCGGTCAGATCCGCGACAAGGTAGGTTCCGGCAGCCGTCCCATCGGACCGCCACAACTCGCGTCCCGTGTCCCAACGAGTTCCGGCGAAGTAGAAGTTGCCCTGCATTGTCACTCCCGAGGACGGCGTGAAGCCGCCATCGGCGGTACGGCCGGGAAAGATGTCGGCGAGCTGCACCTGACCGGCAAGTGCGGAAGCGAGGCAAAGCGGGAGAATCCGAGCGAGAAGACCTGGCATCACGTGCAGTCGTCGTTCCATGGTGGGTGTGGCGTTCGATCGACCGCGCCTCGACGGCCACGATCGCGAAGGCAGCGATTCTGGACAGGATCCACGGGCCCGTCAACCGCCGGCGACGCACCAGCCGATCCGCAAACCGCCACTGAGGAAAGATGCGCCCGCGCGTAACGAGCAATTCCATTCGCCGACCGTCGCACGTCGCGGGAACGCGTACTCGGCACGCACCGCCAGGCAACCGCAGCCCCGCGCTTCCGGCACCAATCCGCCCCACCACTACGAATTGCCGATCGCCCACTCCACCCCGTTGCTGGCGATGACCCCTGCCGCATTGGCGCCAGGGGCGGGCGACCACGCCTGCAAGTGCAAGCGGATGCCGAGCAGGCCGCCCCAGTTCGGGATCGCCAGGTCGAACACGCCGCTGCCCGCGCCGGTCGGCAGTGCCGGCGCGCTGAATTCGCTGGATTGCAGCAATTGGCAGCCCGTCATGCCGAACCCATCGAGCGTCAACGGCAAGGGGTAGTACCCAAACCGTGTGCGGCTCCAGCCCATCGTCACGTGCGCGAAGGTCGACGGTACGTTCTGCAGGTCGATGCGGGCCACGGCGCCGAGCGCAGGAACCGAGTTGTGTGGCACGGCGAGGGTCAGGCTGGGACTGCCGCAACCATTGCCGTAGGCGACCGCACCGGTACGATAGGCCAAGGCCAAGGTCTCGGTCGGGAAGACATTGGTGCCGGCCTGCCCGCCGAACACCACCATCATGCGGCGCTGCTCGTCGCGGGCCATCGCCGAATTGCTGCGGAAGCCGGGCAACTGGCTGGCCAGCCGCGACCAGGTGGTGCCGTTCCACTCCCAGGTGTCGACCAGCGACGTCAGGCCGCCGTACAACACCGCCGTGCCGCGCACTTCGTCATAGGTCATGCCGACCCCGCTGCGATCGGACGGCCCGCTGTTGCTGCGTTGCTGCCAGACGGAGCCGTTCCATTCCCAGGTGTCGCGCAGGTTTCCGGAGCCACCCTGGCCACTGAACAGCACGGTGCGACCTCGCCTGGAATCGTAGCACATCGGCGTCTGCGAGCGGGGGGAGGGCCCGCTGTTGCTGCGCAACAGCCAGGTCGCCCCATCCCACTCCCAGGTGTCGCCCAGGAACACACTGCTGGTGCCGCCGAACAACACCGTGCGCTGGCGCTGGCTGTCGTACGCCATCGAATGCCCGATGCGCGGTGCGGGCCCGCTGGTCGCTGCCTGGGACCACTGCGTACCGTTCCAGGTCCAGGTGTCGCCGACGGTCGCGCTCCCCGTGCTGCCGCCGAACAGGACGACGTTGCCGCGCGCCGCGTCGAACGCCATCGCGTGCCATTTTCGCGGACCGGGCCCCGTGGCGAAGATCTGCGGCAGCCAGGTGGTGCCGTCCCATTCCCAGGTGTCACCAAAGGTCTGCGTGACCTCCTCGCCGCCATACAGCACGACGCGGCCTCGCAACGAGTCGTTGCACATCGCCAGGTTCATCCGACCCAAGGGGCCGGTCGTGGCGATCGGCGACCACGTCGGACCTTGGTTGGTCTGGGCGAGCGCCAGATTTGGCAGCAAGCCGATTGCGCCGCCGAACAGGCAGCAGAGAGAGGCGATGCGACGATGGCGAAGGCTGGCGTTCATCCGCTCAAGGTACCCGAGGTCGTCGATCCCGGGTGGTCGCGGCAATTGCCGAGCGGTGGTTCTCACTGCCTCTTGGCCGGCGAGACGGGTCCGTTCCGGCGGACCGGATGATCAACCTACCGCCGCGCCCTACCCGTCCTCGCGCCCGAACTCGAAGCGCTGTGGCTTGCCCCCCTTGGCATACCCGATCGACGCCGTCAATTTCCCGTCGCTCGACAGCTCGTAGACGATGCGCTGCGGGGCATCGTGGCGCGGGTTCTCGAACACCGCCCGCTGGCCCTCGAGCTCGGTCAGCACGAACTCGGTCGCCGTCCGCCCGCCCGGTTGCGCGAAGTACACCAGTCCGCCGTCGCGTTCGACGATCCGCAAGTACTCGAACGCCGTCATGCGCTCGCGTACGACCGTGCGCGACACCGCGAGCATCGCACCCCCGCGCGGCGGACTCCACCGCTCTTCGATCGTCGTGGTCCCCGCACTGCCGCGCTTGCCCACCCATGCCCCGGCCAACCACTGCAGATCGCCGATCGTCGCCGGCTTCGGGGTCGGCAGCGCGATGTCCTTCGGCTGGCGATACAGCGCGAGCGACTGGAAGCCGTTCGGCGGATCGACGGCGACTCGGGCCAGCAGGCCCTCGGCACCCGGCGTCAACTCGAACCGCAGCAGCCCGGTCGGCGGTTGGTCCGCGGCGGGCCGCATCTCGATCTCATAGGTGTAGGCACCGTCCCGCCAGCTGCCGCGGTAGCGCGACACGCGGCCGTCGCGGGTCACGTCGGTCGGCGAACCGTCGAGCGCCATGCGGACCTCTTCGCTGCGGCGCACCAGGGTCACGGCGTCGGCTTCGACGCGCAGGCCGAACTTGCTGGCCATGCTGGGCTGGTGTTGCTCGACCGGTCGACCTTCGGTGCGGTCCTCGACGTAGATCCACTCGCCGGCGAGCGAAAGCAGTGCGGGGTCCTGGGGCGTCGTGGCAGCGGCGACGAGGGGCGCGGCAAGCGCGCCGCCGACGGCGAGCAGGGCGAGGAGATTCGTCAGCCAGGGAGATCGGTGCATGAGGAGACGTGTGGGGTGAGGAGCGAACGCTGGAACGGCGCGGCAGCTGCGCCTGGGGCAAGCCCAAGTCCATGGCCGCGCAACGGGGTGGAGCGTAGCGCGCGAGGGGCTGGCTGGGACGGACAGAGCGTGTTCCGACCGCCCCGATCGGACTGCGCACCACTCCCGGTGCAGTTGCCAGCCAACCTGACCACCATTCCCCGCCGGACTTCAGCTGCCGGCAGTTCTCGTTCCGCGGTGGGCCGAGCCAACCGAGCCAGGCATTGCTTCCGACGGGCTTGACAGCCCTCCGGTGGGCTCCACCATG
>DAIMFJ010000144.1:11933-12422 GCA_036724695.1 Planctomycetota bacterium | reverse complement strand
GTTCGCCGGTGTTCCAGGCCTGCGCGATCGTGCCGCCCGGCCGCTGCAGTTCGCCCTGGCCCACGGCGGTGCCGTCGAACACCTCGCTGACGTGGTCGAGGCCGGCGCGGTCGAGTTCGACCAGGATGCCATCGAGCCAGGCCCGGAGCGTCGCGGCGGTCGCCGGCAGTTCGGCCGGGCTCGCCGCCGCCAGCGCGGCTTCGACGTGGCTGCCGACCAGCCACGGCCAGACGGTGCCCTGGTGGTACGCGAAGTCGCGCGCCTCGGGGCCACCGCCGTAGCGCGGTTCGTAGCGCGGGTCGTGCGGCGCCAGCGTGCGCAGGCCGCGCGGCGTGACCAGATCGGCGGTCGCCTTGCGGACCACGCCGGCGCGCTGGTGGCGGCCCAGCGGCGAACGCGGCAGCGCGGCGGCGAGGACCATGTTCGGGCGCACGGTGCGATCCGGCGCCCCCTCGCACCAGCGATCGGCGAGGTACTCGCCGTCGGCGA
>DAIMFJ010000144.1:0-11923 GCA_036724695.1 Planctomycetota bacterium | reverse complement strand
GCCAGAACCTGGCCAGGAACGAAGCGCCGGCGCGGTCGCGGCGGACCGCGAAGCTGCTCTCGCCGGCCTCGACCAGGAACGCCAGCAGCGCATACCAGAGCGCCTGGATCTCGACCGGCTGGCCCTGGCGCGGCGTCACCGGCCCGTGCCGGGTCTGCGCATCCATCCAGGTCGCGTTCCGATCCGGCCCACCGGCGTCGAGCAGACCGGCGGCGTCGACCGAGAGGCCCAGCTCGGTGCCGGCCAGGTACGCGTCGGCGATCGCCGCCAGGGCCGGCACCAGTTCGTCGCGCAACAGCCAGCGGTCCCCGCCGGCATCGGCGTAGCGCTGCACCGCCAGCGCGAACCACAGCGCGGCATCGCAGCTGCCGTAGTGGCTGTCGACGACGTCGCGCCCGTAGATGTTCGGCAGCAGGCCGCCGCGCAGGAACGGCAACGCGCCGCGCAACACCGCAGCGCAGGTCGACAGGTCGCCGCGCGCCAGCGTCAGGCCCGGCAAGGCCAGGAACACGTCGCGGCCCCATTCGCCGAACCACGGGAACCCGGCCAACACCCCCAGGCGTTCGCCGCGCGCCCGGTACGAGAACGCGTCGGCGCCGCGCCACAGCCGGTGCCGCGCCGGTTCGTGCGGATGGGCGGCGACCGCCGCGGCCGAGCGCTCGGCGAGCTCGGCGCTGGCCACCGCGAACGCCGCGTCGGGGTCCTCGACCGCCGCCTCGAACGCGAACGCGATCGTCGCGGTCCCCCCCGCCGGCACCAGCAGGTCGAGCTGCCCTGGACTCCAGCGGTCGCCGAGGTGGTCGTAGCCGCGGTCGCGGTCGGTCGCGTACAGGAAGCCCCGGTAGTGCGTCGGCTCGGCGGTGAACGCCGCCACGCCGCCGACCGACAACCACAGCGTCGGCAGCTCGGCGACCGGCCGGAACCCCCAGCTCGCGCCGGCGGTCTGCACCGCCTCGGCGAGCCCGTCGCGGGCCGGCGGCAGGTGGTCGACGTCGTGCAGGCCGAGCAGTGGCCGCACGAACAGCCGCAGCGGCACGGCGCCGCGGTTGTGCCAACGGACCAGCAGGGCTGGCTCGCGCGCGCCGTCGGCGCGCAGCAGCACGGCGGTGCGGTCGAGGTCGAACGGCCGGCCGTCGGCGAGCCGACCGCGGCAGCGGCGGGTCGGCGGCCGGTGCGCGACGCACTCGGCAGCGGCCATCGGCGCGCTCGGTGCCGGCAATCCGGCCCAATGCGCATGCAGCAGCGACACCGCACCGTCCTGCGGCTGGTCCTTGCCGGCGACCTGTTCGTGCAGGTGGGCCACCACCATCGTGCGTTTGGCCGCATCCGGCAGCCGGGTGATCCAGAAGCCGTGGTAGCGCCGCCGCGGCAGGTCGTCGACGCACTGCAGCAGGTAGCCACCGCGGCCGTCGGTGAGCAGGTACTCGGCGTCGGGCGGCAGGGGCGCTGCGCCAACAGGGGATTCAGCGGCTTGGTTCAAGGCGGTTGGGGACGCGGCTGGCAGCTGAGCCTACGGCGGTCCGGCGGCGAAACAACGATGACATCGGCCGGTCCGGCGCGATCCGCGCCGCGGATTCCCGACCTCGTGCTTCGATGCGCGGCGTCGCTGCGGCATCCTTGCCAGGGATCGCAGTCCGTCTCCGCAGTCCGTCTCCGCAGTGGTCGCCATGGCACCCCTCGACCTCAAGAACACGCTGACGTTCATCCTCGCCGGCGGCGAAGGCAGCCGACTGAAGCCGCTGACCACGCACCGCGCCAAACCCGCGGTGCCGTTCGGCGGCTGCTACCGGATCATCGACTTCACGCTCAGCAACTGCATCCACTCCGGACTGCGCCGCATCCACCTGCTGACGCAGTACCAGGCGCGCTCGCTCGAAGAACACATCCGCTTCGGCTGGAACTTCCTGCCGCGCCGCCTCGAGCAGTGGATCACCTGCAGCCCACCGCACCACGTGTCGGTCGGCAAGTGGTACCGCGGCACCGCCGACGCGATCTACCACAACCTCGATTCGATCCAGGACTGGAACCCGACCAACGTCGTCGTGCTGTCGGGCGACCACATCTACCAGATGGACTACCGCGACATGCTGCGCGAGCACGTCGACAACGGTGCGGCACTGACGATCGGCGCGGTGCGCGTGCCGGTCGCCGAGGCGTCGAGCTTCGGCATCCTGCAGGTGGCCCCCGACGGCCGCATCGTCGGCTTCGCCGAGAAGCCCAAGCACAATGCCCCGCAGATCCCGGGCCAGCCCGGGTGGTGCCTGGCGTCGATGGGCATCTACGTGTTCGAGACCAAGGAACTGGTCGCCCGGTTGCGCGCCGACAATGCGATGCCCGAAGGCCAGGGCGGCGACTTCGGCCACCACGTGATCCCGCGCATGATCCACGAGGTGCCGGTCTACGCGCATGCGTTCCGCGGCCTGCCGGGCGACGAGAAGCCGTACTGGCGCGACGTCGGCACGATCGAGGCGTTCTTCGACGCCAACATGGACCTGTGCAGCGTCAAGCCGCAGCTGAACCTGTACCGCAAGGACTGGCCGACCTACACGCTGTGGCACAACGACCCGCCGGCGAAGACGGTGTTCTCGGAAGGTCCCAACGGTCGCAACGCCGAGGCCCAGGATTCGCTGCTCTGCCCGGGCGTCGTCGTCTCCGGAGCGCACGTGCGCCGTTCGTTGCTCAGCAACCTCGTCTACGTCGACGAGCACACCAGCCTGGAGGAGTGCATCGTGATGCGCGGCGCCCGGATCGGCAAACGCTGCAAGCTGCGCCGCGTGATCGTCGACAAGTGGGTCGAGGTGCCGGACGGCACGGTGATCGGCTACGACCCCGAGGCCGACGCGCGCCGGTTCACGGTGTCGTCGACCGGGATCGTGGTCGTCGCCCGCGACCAGCAGTGGAGTTGAGCCGCGCAGCGCGGGTGCGCCGCCGGCTTCAGGCCTTCGCCGGCAGCAGCTCGCCGAGGAACTGCGGCAGCATCTTGCGCCACGTCACCCAGTCGTGCCGCCACTCCTGCCCCCACGCGTCGACGCGGTTGGGGATCGCCTTGGGCCCGAGCACGCGCTCGACCTTCCAGCTCTGTTCGGGATCCTCGTAGGCCCCCTGGCCGTGCGCCAGCAGCACGAACCGCTGCTTGAGCAGGTCGAGGTGCGGGCCGCGCAGGTCCGGCACGAAGTCGATCGGCGAGCTGTCGTAGTAGTCGCGGTTGAGCTCGCCGTCGAGGAAGCGGTTCATGTTGTACGTCCCGCTCATGCAGATCGCCGTCGCGAAGATGTCGGGATGGCGGCACAGCACCGCCAAGGCGTTGAAGGCGCCGATCGACGCCCCGGCCGCCCACAGCGTGCCCTGGTACGGTTCGCCGGCGGCAGTGGCGCAGTCGCGGCGGATCGCCGGCACCACCTCGCGGACGATGCACTGGTCGAACTGGTTCTGCACCTTGGCGGCCTGCGCCAGGGTCTTGCACTCCTTCAGCCACGCCTGCCCGGCCAACGAATCGCAGACGTAGACCTTCAGCCGCAGATCGCGCAGGAAGTCGCCGATCGCGTCGATCAGGTGGAAACGCTCGGGTTCCTCGGCATCGCCGCCCGCGGTCGGGAACAACAGCAGCGGCTGGCCCTCGACGCCGTAGCGGACCAGGGTGATCTCACGGCCGCCCATCGACGGCGACTTCCAGGTGCTCTTTTCCTTGCTCATCGGCGGGCCTCGGCAGCCTTCGCTGGGCTGGTGAACTCGTCGCGCAGGTACTGCTGGACCTGTTCGAAGAACCTTGCGGAGAACTCGTCGACCTCGTGGGCCGGGTACATGTTGGCGACCTTGCGGCGCACGGCGTCCAGGCAACGCTCGCTGGCGAACCAGCTGCGCGCCGCGTCGCGCAGCGGCCCGAGGTGCTTGTCGGCGAACTCCTCGAACTTCGCCGCGTCGAGCCGTTCGCGGGCGATCTTCGCGTACGCGGCCAGCTTCTCCCGGTACGGCAGGTCCTTCTTGGCGATCGCGTAGTACGGCGCGAAGTCGAGCGTCTTCCGCATCGGCCGTTTGGTCGCCGCGCAGAACACCGCCCACTGCAGGTTGCTCAGCACGTACCACGGCCAGTGGTAGTGGATCGAGTTGACCTGGTTGTCGGGGCACGGATTGGCGAAGTCGATCGGATGGAACACGCCGTCGCGCCGCAAGGCCTCCACGCTGTTGAAGTCCCAGCCGAAGAACGTGTTGATCGTCAGGCAGGTGTCCACCATCACCTGCTCGTCCGCGGCACTGCAGAAGCCGCGTTCGGTCAGGTAGCGGCCGTGCAGCGGCTGGCTGGCGTCGTACTTGACGACCCGCACCTGCGGACCGATGCCGATCGCGCGCACGAACAGGTCGAAACCGTCGACGCCGCGCTGCAGGTGCATCAGCATCGTCTCGCTGGCGTCGTAGGCCGCGCCGAGTTCGCCGGCGTCGTCGACCTTGGTGACGCCCTTCCAGCCACCGCCGTCGAACGGCTTCAGGAACGCCGGATAGCCGATGCGTTCGCCGAGTGCCGCCAGATCGAACAGCTTCGCGTAGGCCTTCAGCGTGTACTCGAGGTCGGCCTTCGGCTCGTAGTGCTTCTGCGGCACCATCAGGGTCGGCGGGATCGGCATGCCGAGCGCGGCCATCGCGCAGTAGCTGGAGTGCTTCTCGTAGCTCTGCACCGACCACGGGTTGTTGTAGACGTACAGGTCGTCCATCAGCACGCCCTTCTTGATCCACTCGCGCTGGATCGTCATCCAGTGCGTCAGCCGGTCGACGACGACGTCGTACTTGCAGCCGGGCTGCAGGTCGAACGGCTGGATCGCGACCCGTTCGCACGCGAACGACACGACGTCCTTGCCGACCTTCAGCGCCAACTTGCTGTCGGCGAGGATCTGTTCGAAAGCGAGCGGCCAACAGATGTCGGCACCCAGGGAGAGACCGATGTTGCGGGTGACTGCGGGCATGGCGGTGGACCGGGAACTTACTCGTAGACCAGCCAGAGCGGACCAGGGAACAGCCAGGAAAGCCCCTCGCGCAGCCGGTCGCGCCAGTTCTCCCAGTTGTGGCCGTCGTTGGCCTCGCGCAGGCGCACCTGCATGCCGGTCTCCTGCAACAGCGGCAGCAGCGAGCGGTTGTAGTAGATCAGCGACTCGTAGACGCCGCACGACAGGTAGACCTGCTCGGCCGGCCGGCCGGGGGCCTGCTTGAACTCGTTGACGAACTTGACGACCGGGTCGAACACCGGGCCGCGGTCGTGTTCGCCGATCTCGGTGAACACGAACGAGCCGGACTGCAAGAGCAGCTTGCCGAACACGCCTGGGTGCCGCCACGCCGTCGACAAGGACGCGACCGCGCCGAAGCTGGCGCCGACCAGGGCCCGCGCCGACGGCTGGCGGACCAGCGGCAACAACGCCTCCATCGCCGGCAGCAGGTCCTGGACCAGGAAGTCGCCGTGGCGCGGATCGGCCGCGTATTCGCGCATGCGGTCGTTCGACTGCGTCAAGACCGCGACCAGCGGCGGCAGTTCGAGCCGGTGGATCAGGTTGTCGAGCACCGTCTGCAGGTTGGCGAACGACAGGTAGTCGAAGCCGTCGTGCACGACCAGCAGCGGGTAGCGCCGCGACTCGCGGAAGCGCGCCGGCCGGTAGACCTTGATCGGCCGCCAGTCGCCGAACACCTTGCTCTCGACGTGGCGGTCCTCGATCGTGCCGCAGCGCGCATCGGGGTCCTCGACGGTCCAGTCCGGCGGGTGGTAGCCTTCGCTGTAGACAACCGAATTGGCGCCGAACGGGTCCCTGGCGGCGTGGCGGTTCAGCGGGTCGCGGAGCAACGCGCCGCGGCCGAACTTCATCACGCCGAGCTTGTACTCCATGCGCGAGCCCGGCGGCAGGTCGATGGTCAGGAGCCAGCATTGGCACCCGGCGAGGCGCCGGAACGGCAACTGCCCGGGCAAGCCGTGGATCCAATGGTGCAGCGTGACCTCCTGCGCGTCGCCGCGGAACAGGAACGTCACCGAACGGCCCTGCACGTGCGGGAACTCGGTGTGGGCGAGCAGGTCCTCGACGGCGCGCGGGCCCTGCGCGACCGCCGCCTCGATGCGGCCGATCAGTTCGCCCGACATACCGCCTCCTCGAGGCCGCCGAACGCCGAGATGCGCCGGGTGCCGCTGCCGCAATGCCAGGCGCCGTCGCGCCAGTCGATCCGCGAACCATTGTCGAGCAGCACGCATTGCGCCGGCGCGAAGCGACCGGCGAACAGCCGCAGCGCCCGTTCGTCGTCGGTGCGCAGGCGGCGCTGCGCATGCGGCAGCGCCACCAGGTCGGGCAACACGCCGAACCCACCTTCCATGACCTCGGCGTCGGCGGTGCCCTGCGGCGGGAAATCGTGGAACAACACGATGCGCTCGGTCAGCACCATCGCCCCGGCCGACCACGCCACCACCGGCCGGTCGCCGTGCAGCGCCAACAGGTCGAACAGGCGCAACCGGTGCAGCAACACCGAGATGTGGCCACCGGCGATCAACAGGCAACTGGCGTCGGCGAGCAGCCGGGCCAGTTCGCGGCGTTCGCGCTGCACGGCGTCGCGCTGCAGCGGCTGCCACTTGGCCTCGAAGTTGTGGTGCAACTGGGCGACCCGCGCCATGTGCTGCGCGTCGAGAGCCTGCAGCATCACCAGGGCGTCGTTGCGTTCGGGCTCGAGCAGGGTTTCGTCGCCGGAGCGGCGGAACAGCTCGCGGGTCGCCTCCATCAGACCGGTCAGGCGGATCCGGTACAGTTCCTGCGCCTGCCGCAGGCGGTCGTGGCGGCGCCGCATCGCCTCGCCGAGTTCGTGGTCGCGGGCGAAGATGCGCTCGACGCGTTGCCAGAGCGCCAGGTTGACGACCGGCTGGCGCAGGTGGTCGCGCAGCTCGCCGATCTCCTCCTCGCGCTCCTCCCAGCCGGCGGTGACGACCGCCAGCGGCCGGCGCGGCTCGAGGGCCAGCGACTCGATCGCCGGACGCACGATCGGCACGTGACGCTGCGGGCCGAGGAGGATCGCTTGGGAGAGCATCGCCGGCCCCTCGTACCGCAGCGGTCGACCGGAAGGAAGGGCGAAGCCGCGGGACTCGGCTGGCGGCCCAGGACCGAACGCCCGGGAGCAGTGCAACCCTCGGCCTGACAGATCGTTCGACTCCCTTGGGGCTGGGGCCATGCCCCATCCCCCCCGATCACGCCAGATCGCTGTCGCCGAGCGCGTACCACCAATCCGCCGCCAGCCCCTCGGGCTGCAGCGGGGAGCCGGTGATCAGGTACACGAGCCGCCGCTCCAGCCAGTTCGCCGACGGCGTCTTCACGAAGCCGTGATGCTCGAAGGCGCGCCATTCCGCCGACCACTCGGGGAACACCGCCATGAGCCGCTGCCGGCCGTCTTCGGCGGCGCGCCGCGTCGCGGCGTGCAGCAGGGCCGCGGTGGCCCCGGCGTCGCCTTCCTGCACCAGCCAGTCGGCGACCGTCGCGGCGTCGGGGGCCAGCCCGCTGCCGGGTTTGAGCACCAGGAACCCGACCAGCCGGCCGCCGCGGCGCGCCGTCCAGAGTTCGTAGTCGCTGCGCGCCGGGTTCTGCACGTAGCGCCAGTCCAGGTAGCGGTAGTCGCGACGCAGCAGCACGCGCTTGTCGGCGCGCACACGTTCGTAGAGGGCGCCGATGTCGGGTGGGATCACCGCCACCCGGGCGAGCTCGACGTCCCGCGGCGGCTCGACGACACCCGAAGCGACGTCGCGGATCAGGAAGTCGATCACCCGCAGGAACTGGTACTCCAGGTAGCGCGAGCCGATGCGATAGGCCGCGTCGACCGGGAAGCCGTACAGCACCGCGTCGCCGATCCTGCGGCTGTGCGCCGAGAACGGCAGCCCGGTGATCACGAAGATGCCCGGCCGCTTCAAGCCGGCCCGCCACGCCGGGTGCGTCATCGAGTCGACGCAGTGCACGAACGTCTGCGGCCCGCACGGCGTGTCGGCGAGCACCGGCACGCCGGCGTACTGCGAGACCACCGTGCCGTCGGGGGCCACCGCCAACGACATACGCTGCCCCATCGGGTTCTGCAGGTATTGCCAGCGCCACTGCTCGAGCGTGCGGTCGACGTAGCTCGGCCCGCAGACCTCGCGGAACACCAGGTTGAAGGTCGCCAGGATGCGCTCTTCGTCGCCGGGGCGGTACGGGCGCAGCAAGAGGTCGGGGAGCGTCATGCGAGCCGACGGCAGAACTCGGTCACCAGCGCGGTCAACGTCGCGGCCGCCTGCTTGCCGGCGGCCACCACCTCGTCGTGCGACAGCGGCGCGTCGGCGATGCCGGCGGCGAGGTTGGTGATCAAGGACAGGCCGGCGACCTCCTTGTGCATCGCGTTGAGCGCGATGGCCTCGTGGACCGTGCTCATGCCGACTGCATCGGCACCGAGGATCTTCAACATGCGCACTTCCGCCGGCGTCTCGTACGACGGCCCGAGCAGCCCGGCGTAGACCCCCGGCCGCAGCCGCGGTCCGCAGCTGGCAAGCAACTGCGTCAAACGCCGCGAATAGACGCGCGTCTGGTCGGGAAAGCGCGGTCCGAAGGCCGGTTCGTGCGCGCCGACCAGCGGCGAACGCCCGGTCAGGTTGAGGTGGTCGGTCAGCACCATCAGGTCACCGGCCGCCATGTCGTCGCCGATGCCGCCGGCGGCGTTGGTCAGCAGGAAGGCCGGGCAGCCGAGTTCGGCCAGCGTGCGCACCGCGCGCACCGCGTCGCGCGGTTCGTGGCCTTCGTAGAGGTGCACCCGCCCGGTCAGGCAGGCGACCTTGGTGCCGGCGACGCGGCCGAGCACCAGGGCGCCACCGTGGCCAAGGACCTGGGGCACCGGCCAGCCGGGCACCTCGCCGAACGGCACGACCACCGCGTCGGCGACTTCGTGGGCGAAGTCCTTGAGCCCGCTGCCGAGCACCAGCGCCAGGCGCAGGTCGTCGAGCTGGCTGCCGAGGCGGGTGCGCAGGGCCGCGGCGGCCGCGGTCACGAGTTGGCGTTCGTCGGTGGACATCGTTCACTCCCCGATCGCCGACAGGACGCCGGCGACACACGCGGTCATGCAGGTGGCCAGCGCGCCGCCGAACATCGCCCGCAGGCCGAGCTTGGCGAGATCGCCGCGCCGTTCGGGCGCCATCGCGCCGAGCCCACCGACCTGGATCGCGACGCTGCCGAAGTTAGCGAAGCCGCACAACGCGAAGCTGGCGATCAGCGCCGTGCGCGGCGACATATCGTAGCGCGCGCACAACGGTACGAGGTAGCAGAAGGCGACCAGTTCGGTGACCGCGATCTTGGTGCCGAGCAGCTGGGCCAGGATCGGCACCTCCTCCCACGGCACGCCCATCACCGCGGCGATCGGCAGGAACACCCAGCCGAGCAGCGTCTGCACGCGCAGCGGCGCGTCGCCGTCGAGCGGGCCGAGCAGGCTCAGCAGCCAGTTCATCACCTCGACCAGACCGAGGAACGCGACCAGCATGGCACCGACGTTCAGCGCCAGCTTGAGCCCGTCGCTGGCCCCGGCGGCCGCCGCCTCGACGACGTTGCCGTAGGCCTCGGTCTGCACCTTCTGCACGGTGCCGAGTGTCTGGCTCGGCTCGGTCTCCGGCCACAGCATCTTCGTGCAGATCAGTCCGGCCGGTACCGCCATCACCGACGCGACCATCAGGTGGCCGGCGTCGACCCCGAACTGCACGTACAGCGCGAACACCCCGCCGGCGATCGTCGCGAAGCCGCCGACCATGATCGCGTGCAGTTCGCTCCTGGTCATGCCCGGCAGGAACGGTTTGACGAGCAGCGGCGCCTCGGTCTGGCCGACGAACACGTTCGCGCAGGCCGACAGCGATTCGCTGCCCGACGTGCCGAGCAGTTTGACCATCACCCGCGCCATCTGCCGGACCAGGAACTGCATCACGCCGAGGTGGTACAGCACCGCCATGAAGCTGCTGAAGAAGATCAGCGTCGGCAGGACCATGAACGCGAACAGGAAGCCGTCGCCCGGCCCGGTGAACACCTGGCCGAACTTGCCCCCGTTGGCGAGCGGGCCGAACACGAACTCGCTGCCGCGCGAGGACAGCTTCAGGAAGCTGTCGACCCCGCTGGCGAACCCGCGCAACAGCTGGTTGCCCTGGTCCCAGTACAGGAACGTCAGGCCGAGCACCGCCTGCAGCAGCAGGCCGCCGCCGACCAGCCGCCAGGAGATCGCCCGGCGATGTTTCGAGAAGGCGTAGCAGACCGCAAGGATGGCGACGATGCCGAGCAGCGAGACGAGGCGGAGCATGGCGGCGCGGGATGCTAGCCGAGCCGGCGACCTGCTCCTACAGTGCAGCGGTGACTCCCGACGCCGAGCTCCCCGACGGTGCCGAACGGCGCTCCTGCGCCGACGGCCGCGCCGACCTGCTGGTCGCCGAGGCGCCGCTGCTGCTCCTGGTCGACGGCCAGCAGTTGCTGACCATGCGCACGCCGGGCCAGGACGACGACCTCGCGGTCGGGTTCCTGCTCGGCGAGGGCATCGTCGCCGCGGCGGACGACGTCGTCGTGGCCGAGCGCCTCGCCGCCGACCCGGCCCGGCAGCAGCCGGACGAACTGCGGCTGCGGCTGCGCACGCCACCGGGACCGCTCGCGCAGGCCCGCTTGGCCCGCACCCACGAGATCCGCAGTTCGTGCGGCGTCTGCGGCAGCGCCGACGTGCACGCGGTGCTCGAAGGGGCTCCGCCGCTGCTGCCCGGCGTGCCGCGGGTGCCCAGGGTCCTGGTCCCGGACCTGCTCGCCGAACTGCGGCAGCGCCAGCGACTGTTCGCAGCCACCGGCGGCTGCCACGGTGCGTTGCTGGCCACCGCCGACGGCACCGTGCGCGGCTTCGGCGAGGACGTCGGCCGCCACAACGCGCTCGACAAGGCGATCGGCATGGCGGCGCGGGCCGGTGCCGACCTCAGCCAGTGCATCGCGGTGCTGTCGGGCCGGGCCGGCTTCGACCTGGTCACCAAGTGCCTGCGCACGCGGATCGCCGTGTTGATCTCGGTGTACGCCCAAACATAAAAAACGTACGACCTCTGCGCGGCCGCCGGCGCGACGCTGGTCGGGTTCGCGCGCGGCGAACGGTTCGTCGTCTACACGGGGGCCGAACGACTGCCGTGAGCGGCCGAGGTCATTTGGCGCCGGGCGGCAGGAACCCACTGTCGCGCAGGATGCGCTGGCCGACCTCGCCGCACGCCAACGCGACGAACGCGCGGGCGCCGGCGGACTGAGCGGCCTGCCGATCGACGGCGATCGAGTACAGCACCGGCTGGTTCTGGGCCGGCGCGATCACCACGCCTTCGACGCTGGCCGGAGCACCACGCAGCGTCGTCGTGTAGACGATCCCGGCGTCGGCGCGGCCGGCGGCCACCTCGGCGAGCACCGCGTCGGCGCTGGCGACCCGGACTGCCGGTTCGACGGCCACCTGGGCAGCCGACAGCGCCCAGCTGGCATACCGGCCGATCGACGCCGAACGGCGTCCGACGGCGAGCCGCACGCCCGGGCGGCCGAGATCGGCCAGTTCGCGGATCGCCGCCGGATTGCCGGCCGGCACGACGATCGCCAGGCGGTTGCGGGCCAGTTCGGCCACGCCGTGCGGTGCGAGGTGGGCGGCGGCGGCGAAGCGCGACATCTGCGACGAGTCGCCGATCGCGACCACGTCGCAGGCCTCGCCCTGGTTGCGCGCGGTCAGCAGGTCGTCGCCACCGCCAAAGCGCAGTTCGACCGTCGCCTGGCCGGCCAGACGCTCGTACTCGCGCGCCAGGTGCTGCAGCGGTTCGCGCAACGAGGTGGTCGCCCAGACGACCAGGCGATGTTCGTGCGTCGGCGGCTGCAGAGGGGCCACCGCCGGCGACGACGCCGCGGCCGCGGGATCCGGCCCGCACGCC
>DAIMFJ010000143.1:5341-12439 GCA_036724695.1 Planctomycetota bacterium | reverse complement strand
CCTGCTGCCAGACCGGCCCCGTCGCGCAGCCGGCGAGCGACATCAGCAGCACCGGCCAGGCCAGCCGGGCCGGCCGGGTCACCCGCTCACTTCGCATCGGCACCACAGTGGCGCTGCAACCAGCCGTAGAACTCGCGGTGCCACAACAGGCTGTTCTGCGGGCTCAGCACCCAGTGGCCTTCGCCCGGGAACGTCAGCAGCCGGCTCGGCACGCCCTGCACCTGCGCGGCGGTGAACGCCTGCAGGCCCTGGTCGTACGGGACGCGGTAGTCCCGTTCGCCGTGGATCACCAGCAGCGGGGTGCGCCAGTTCTGCACGTAGCGGTGCGGGGAGAAGCGCTGGTAGCCGGCGGCGACCTCGTCGCTGCGCCAGAACGGGCCGCCGAGGTCGTGGTCGACGAAGAACAGTTCCTCGGTCGCCAGGTACATGCTCTCGAGGTTGAACACGCCGCAGTGCGAGATCATGCACGCGAACCGGTCGCCGGCGTTGCCCATCAGCCAGTACACGGAGTACCCGCCGAACGACGCGCCGACCGCCGCGCAGCGCGCGCGATCGACGTACGGCCGGGCCCGCATCGCATCGGCGACGCTGAGCAGGTCGGCCATCGCCTGGCCGCCCCAGTCGCGCGAGATCTGGTCGTTCCAGGCCTGTCCAAACCCGGGCAGGCCGCGGCGATTGACCGCGGCGACCACGTACCCTTGCGCGGCCATCAAGTGGAAGTTCCAGCGGTACGAGAAGCCCTGGCCGATCATCGACTGCGGGCCGCCCTGGCAGTACAGCACGAACGGGTACCGCCGGTTCGGATCGAAACCGGGCGGTTTGAGGATCCAGGCATGCACCTTCTTGCCGTCGGTGGCCTCGAACCACTCGGCGTCGACGCTCGGCAGCGCCAGCTCGGCGAACACCGCCCCGTTCTCGTCGGTCAGCGTGTGCACCGAACCGTCGGCGACGTCGATCCGCACCACCTCGTTGGGCCGCTCCATCGTCGAGCGCAGCGCGAACAACGCCTGCCCCGACGGATGCAGTTGCAGCGCCGACAGCGCGTGGCGGCCGCGGGTCACCGGCTCGGCCTTGCCGTCGGCGAGCGCGGCGCGGTAGACCTGCGTGGTGCCTTCGATCTCGACGGTGAAGTACAGCCAGCGGCTGTCCTTGCTCCAGACCACGTCGTGCACCGACGCATCGAGGTCGGGCAGCAGTTCGCGGTTCGCACCGGACTGGCGGTCGTGCAGCATGAGGCGCAGGCGGTCGGCCTCGAAGCCGGCCCGCGACATGCTGCCGAACGCGATCCAGCGGCCGTCCGGCGAGTAGACCGGATCCTGGTCGTAGCCGGGCAGGCCGTCGGTCAGGTTGCGGTGTTCGCCGCCACCGACCGGCACCACCCACAGCGAACTGTCGGTGCTGGCCTCGGGGTTGGCGACCCGACGGGCCGTGTAGCAGAGTTCCTTGCCGTCCGGCGACCAGGCGATCTGCTCGCCGCCGCCGAACGGTGGCAGCGGCGTGTGGACCCGTTCGCCGGCCAGCAGGTCGACGGCCCCGTCGCCCGGCACCGGCATCACGAACAGGTGGCTGTAGCTGCCGTCGCGCCAGCTGTCCCAATGGCGCACCATCAGGTCGTCGTAGGCCCGGGCACTGGCCTGTGGCAGGTCGGGGTGGGCGGCGGTGACCGGCGGGTCGACCACCACCGAGCGGGTGAACGACAGCGTCGCACCGTCCGGCGACCAGTCGAGGTTGCCCGCTCCTTCCGGCAGGTCGACCGCGGTCCGGCTGTCGCCGTCGCGGGTGCGGGTGACGAGCCGGCCCCCGGCCACGAACGAGAACCGCTGCGCGTCCCGCCACAGCGGCGAGCTGCCTGGCTCGACGACCTCGGGGCGGCTGCGCCCGTCGGTGGCCAGGATCCAGACCATCGCCGTCGAACGGTTGGCGGCGACGTCGACGCTGCGCACCGTGTACAGGAGGTGCGCGCCGTCGGGGCTCAGCGCCAGTTCGCCGACCCGCCGCAGCTGCAGCATGCCGGTGGCGTCGAGCGGCCGCTGCGCCGCCAGCGGCGTGGCCAACAGCGCCAGGGGTGCCAGGAGAAGAACCGCAGCGCGGGCTGCCGACCGGTCGCGAGACTGCCGCATGGCCCCGATCTTGCCCGCCGCACCGGGACTTCGCCACCGCAACCGCCCCCCGCCGGCGGCCATCCGGGGAAGGTTCCCGAGGCTTGGCCGTCCCAGGAATCGCCGCCGTCCGATAGACTGACGGCGGACCGAACCATGAAGACCGAACATTCCCAGGACCGCACCCCATCCGCCCAAGCCGGCTTCACCCTCGTCGAGATCATGGTCGTGATCGTGATCCTCGGCCTGCTGGCGACGCTGGTCGCCCGCAACGTGATCGGCGCGTCGGACGAGGCGCGCATCACCAAGGCGCAGACCGACTGTGCGACGATCGCCGGCGGTGTCACCGGCTACCGGGCCAAGCACGGCCGACTGCCCGATTCGCTGGAGGTGCTGTGGACCAAGGACGACAAGGGCCGCAGCGAGCTCGAAGAGGTCGGCGACGACCCGTGGGGCAACCCGTACGTGCTCCGTGAAGGCAACGGCCCCAACGACTGGGAAGTGATCAGCTACGGCCCCGACGGCAGCGAAGGCACCGAGGACGACGTCTCGAACCGGAAGAAGAAGGACCAGTGAGCCGGACTTCGCGAACGCCTGCTGCCGGTGGCGCCTGCCGCCGGCCCGACCGCGGTGACCGTGGCTTCACGTTGATGGAGCTGCTGGTGACGCTGACGATCATGGCGCTGGCGTTCGCGATCGTGGTGCCCAACCTCGGCGCGTTCGTGCCCGAGGCCAAGCTCGACGGCAGCGCCAACCGGATCACCCGCACGCTCGATCGCATCCGTTCCGAAGCGCGGATCGGGGCGCGCCCGATGCACCTCGAACTCGACCTCCGCAACGCGCAATGGCGCGTCGTCTGGCCGCCGGACCAGATGCTGTCGCGCGACCAGGACCTGTCGACGCTCGAGGAGCGGCTCGACGAATGGCAATACCTGGAGAGCGGCGTCGTGTTCGCCGGTGCGGGCGACGCCAACAAGGGTCTCGCGACCAGCGGCGTGTACCGCGTGACGTTCGACGAGTACGGGTTCACCGCCGACCAGGTGGTCGTGCTGAAACTGACCAGTGACGAGACGATGGTCTGGTCGCTGCAGATCGACGGGCTCAGCGGCCGCACGCGGCTCGAACGTTCCGAGTCCGGCGAGATGGTGCGGCCGGTCGCCGTCAACGAAGGAGCCTTCTGATGGCCCATCGCCAGCAGGATGGCTTCACGCTGATCGAAGCGCTGGTGGCGATGATGATCGTCGCGCTGGTGGTGATCAGCTTCATCGGCATCCGCACCAACGCGCTGCTCGACGCGACCCGCGCCCGCAATTGGCGGCTGGCGCGCGAGATCGCCGAGGAGCGCCTCAGCGAGCTGCGCGCCGGCGCGCACGAGGTGATGCCGAAGTCCGGCACGGTGGTCTCGCTGGCCGACAAGTACGCCGAGGGCTGGTCGTACAAGGTCGTGATCGGCGAATCGGCGGTCACCGACCTCGAGAGCGAGATCGCCAGCGAAGCTTCGGGCGGCGACGGCGCCGCGCGCGAGCGCAGCGAGTGGCAACGCCAGCGCGAAGACTACCGCCGGGCCAGCGAACGCGGCCTCAGCTACGCCGACTACCAGGACCAGCTCGCCCAGGACGACTACCTGCGGCGCATGGAAGAACAGGCGCCCAGCGAGGACGAATTCGAGGAGGTCGCGGTCGCCGTGTACTTCCCGAAGCTCGAACCCGACTACCCCGGGCAGAAGGACGCGTTGCTGATCAAGGCCCGCGTGTCGACGCTGGCGATCTCGGGATACACGCCGCAGCAAGCGGCGTCGGTGGCGCGGGCGAAGGGCCTGTCGGCCACCGGCGAAGGTGCTGGTGGCCCCGTCACCGGCGGGGCAGGAGCCGAACGATGAGGCCTGGAACGGACATGCATACCCGCCGACCCCGACCGCGCCGCGAGGGCGGTTTCACGTTGATCGAGGTGCTGCTCGCCGTTGGCATCACCGCCACGGTGATGCTGACCGTCGCGTCGAGCTTCCGCGTGCTGCTCAACGCCCGCGACGTCGTCGAGGACCTTTCCGAGTCGACCGAGGCCGGCCCGCGGATCCTGAACCTGATCGAACGCGACCTCAGCGGCTTGTGGACGTTCAACGTCCACGACAACGCAGTGCTGCGCGGCCGCGACATGGACATCGGCGGCCGCGACGCCGACCGCCTCGACTTCCTGACCACCAGCGACGCCGTCGGCTACGTGCTCGACAACCAGAACCAGCCGCGCCGGCCGACGCTGTGCGAGGTCGGCTACTGGTTCAAGCCGAACCCGAAGTTCCGCGAACTGTTCGAGATGTGGCGCCGCGAGGACCCGATGGTCGACGGCGACCTGATCACGCAGGGCACCTTCCAGCTCGTCCACGACCGCATCAAGAGCTTCAAGGTCACCTACTACGAGTCGCTCGGCTACGAGGCCGAACCGAAGAACGAGTGGGACACCGCCGCCCTCGACGAGCTGCCGGCGCGCATCAAGATCGAATTCACGGTCGAACGGCGGCGCAGCAGCCGCAACGTCGTCAGCGACTCCGAGATCGAGGACTTCGAAGGCGCCGAGAAGACCTACGTGCGCCACTTCACGTTCGACAAACGCATGCAGCGGGCGTTGACGGCCGGTCGGGCGCGCATCCCGGTCCCACCGCCCGGTGCTCCCGCTGGCGGCGAAGGCGAGGGCGGCGCCGGCGAATCCGGCCGCCCGAACACCCCCGGCGGCCCGAGTGGCGCGCCAGTGGCCGCCGGCGCCAACGGCCGGACCAACCAGACGACCGGCCGTGGCGACCAGGGCGACTTCCCCGGCCGCGGCCAAGGTGGTCGCAAAAACACCGTTGGCAACGGCCTGCGCCCTACCGGCCAGACGCCCGGCGGCCGCGCGAACGGCGTGCCCAGCGGCTTGCCGCCCGGCTTCAACCTCGGCGACCTGCTGCGCGGCGCCGGCGGCGGCAACGCCGGTGGCCTCGGCGGCCTGTTCGGTGGCGGCGGTGCTGGCGGGCGCTGAGCCACACCAGCCTCCGCCCCACCACGGATCACCTACCTGCAATCCACCCTGACCCCACCATGGACGGCCAACCTTCGTTCCAGTTCGGCATCCTCGGCCTGATCGTGATCCTGCTGCTGGTCGTGATGCTGCTCTGGTGGTGACCGCGCGGCAGGGCATGGGCCTGCCGCATCAGACCGGCGTGCGTCAGAACACCGGCTTGCCGATCACTGCACGCCCGCCCAGGTAGCCCTGCAACGGCTTCGGCACCCGCACCGTGCCGTCCGCTTGTTGGTGGTTCTCGAGCAGCGGGATCAGCACGCGCGGGCTGGCGATCACCGTGTTGTTGAGGGTGTGGCAGACGCGCGGCTTGCCGCCGTCCTTCGGCCGGTAGCGCAGGTTCAGGCGCCGCGCCTGGTAGTCGTA
The DNA here is from genome assembly GCA_036724695.1 of Planctomycetota bacterium. Taxonomy (GTDB): domain Bacteria; phylum Planctomycetota; class UBA1135; order UBA1135; family UBA2386; genus JACKIC01. The sequence goes on along the minus strand of DAIMFJ010000143.1, from coordinate 6,926 downwards.
GAACCGCGACGCCGAGTGGGTCTCACCGTAGTTGTCGCGCGACGGCATCCACGTCTCGATGTCGTACTTCATCGCCTGCGGCACGCCGAGGTCGCCTCCGCACACCGCGACGATCCGGTACGGCAGTTCGCAGGCCTGCAGCAGTGCCTCGGCGTTGGCGACGATCTGCTGGTGGTGCTCGATCGAACGATCCTTGTCGGCGATGTCGACCACCACCTGCTCGACCTTCTGGAACTGGTGCACGCGGTACAGTCCCCGGGTGTCCTTGCCGTAGGTGCCGGCTTCGCGGCGGAAGCAGGCCGACCGCGCGACGTACTTCTTCGGCAGTTCGCTCTCGTCGAGGATCTCGCCGGCGTGCAGCGAGGTCACCGGCACCTCGGCGGTGCCGATCAGGTTGAGGCCGTCGCGTTCGCAGCGGTAGGTCTGCTCCTCGCCGCCCGGGAAGAAGCCCGTGCCGAACATCGCGGCGTCGCGGACCAGCAGCGGCGGATCGACCGGCACGAAGCCGCGTGCGACCATCAGCTCGACCGCGTAGCGCAGGATCGCGTCGTGCAGCAGGGCCAGATCGCCGAACAGCAGGTAGTTGCGCGACCCGGCCATCTCGGCGGCGCGCGTGAAGTCGAGCCAGCCCTGCGCCTCGCCGATCTCGTAGTGCGGGCGCGGCGCGAACGCGAACTGCGGCGGCGTGCCCCACCGTTTGGTCTCGACGTTCTCGGTGTCGTCCTTGCCTTCGGGCACCTCGGCGTCGGGCAGGTTCGGGATCAGCGCCATCTGCACGTCGAGGTCGGCGCGCAGCTGCTTCTCCTTCTCCTCGCCGGCCTGGATCTCGACCTTGAGCTTCTTCTGCTGCTCGAGGAACGCCGCCCGCTGCTCGGCGGGCAGGCTGGCGACCTGCTTGCCGGCGTTCTTCTGCTCGTTGCGCATCGCATCGAGCCTGGGGAGCAGTTCGCGGAGTTCGGCGTCCAGCGCCAAGGCCCGATCGACGGCCTCGGCCCGGTCGGGCATCCGCTTCTTTCGGGCCCCGGCGCGCACGGCGTCGGGTTGTTCGCGCAACGTCTTGAGGTCCAGCATGCGGCGAGCAGTCTAGACCGCCGGCCGGCCTACTGCCACGCCGAGTCGAGTACGCCGAACAGCGGATGCTTCTTGATCTTCAGCGCCACCTTCATGCCGGGCTCCGGCAGCTGCAGTTCGAGCACCAGGTCGCCGCTGCGGTACCCGGCCGGCATCGGGTAGGTGGCGCACAGGAGGCCCAGGTTGCCGTGCTTCTTGGCCGCCTCGTTGAGCAGGTCGCCGTCGGTGAAACGCAGGAACTTGCCCACCGGCTTGGCCCCCTTGCCGTCCTCGGCCTTGGCGGCGAACACCTCGGGCACCAGCGAGATGCCGTTGTGGAACTCGGTGATCGTGCAGCCCGACTGTTCGGCCAGCTGGATGCTCAACGCGTCGATCTTGGTGTCCTGGTCGCCGGTGCGGCTGAACTGGATCACGTACGGCGCGCCCATCTTCAGGACGTGGGTCGCACCTGGGGCGACGAGGAACTGCTGCGAGTTGCCGCGGTAGATGGTCGCGGTCTGCGCCCGCGCGCCCT
>DAIMFJ010000143.1:0-5331 GCA_036724695.1 Planctomycetota bacterium | reverse complement strand
CGACGATCCGGCCGAACACCACCGCGTACTCGCCGGCCGGCACCTCGACCTCCTTGCCGCCGGCGACGTCGAAGAACGCCGTGCGGTAGTCGCCGACGCCTTGCACGACCAGCTGCACCGGAGCGGCGGTCTTCGGCCCCTGCCAGTCGAGCTTGAGCTTGCCGGTCTTCATGTACTCGGGGTTCAGCGGCCGCAGGCCCACCACGTCGTTGCCGTCGCGGCGCAGGTGGTGCCAGCCCGTGGACAGCTTCACGAACTCGCTGAACGGCACGCGCGGGCCCTTGCCGATCCGCATCGAATCGAGCAACGGCGCGACGGTGCCGTCGCCCGAGTGCTGGCCCTGGGTGTGCACCTTGAACGGCGGGTCGAAGACCTCGGCGTCGGCCGGCAAGCCACTGGCGTTGTCGTCGTAGAACACCAACGAGTCGGCGCCGAAGCTGGCCTTCCAGCTGGCGGCACTGCGGAAGTACACGTTGGCCATCTCGGTCGTGAAGGCGAGGTTGCACTCGGCCTCGCCGACCCGTTCGCGGTCCGAGCCGGCCCAGAAGAACATCGCGTACGGCTGCTTCTTCTCGGCGTCGAGGAAGAACGTGCTCAGCTTGCCCTTGCCCGACACGTCGACCTCCTGCGCCTTGGCGACGTCGCCCGGATCCGTGCCGATGCCGAACTTGGCGCTGCCGGTGCGGATCAGGTAGAGGCCGGTGCGCCGGAACCAGTTGAGCTGCGCGTTCGAGCCGTCGCCGCGCAGCGACGCGTTCCACCACAGCACCGGGGCCGGACCGTTCTTCGGGCCGTAGTCGAGCTCGGCGTCCCAGGTCTTCTGCGCCTCGAACACCAGCGGTTGCTTGGCATCGACGGCACCGGGCATCAGCAGCGCCTCGAGGCCCTTGGCATTGGCGTCGTAGCCGGCGGCCTCGCGTTTGGCAGCCTCCTTCTTGGCGTCCTCGATGCGGACCTTCTCGTCCTTCACGAACGCCTGGCTGATCATGTACCACTTGTCGGCGGTGAATCCCCACGATTCGCGCTGCAGCAGGAACTGCTCGGTCGCGAACAGCACGTTCTGCCGGTCCTCGACGGTGCGGTCGGGCATCTTGCCGCCGATCGTCGCCGACAGACCCCACAGGTCGGCCGCCTCGATCGCGTGGCCGAGCGCCTCGGCCTGCCGCGCCAGTTCCTGGAACTGCATCCCACGCCGCCTTGAGGGCCTTGAGCATCGCGTCCCGCGCGTCGACGCGCGCCTGGTCGTTGGCGCCGGAGCCCTGCCACTTCTCGACGTACAGTTCCTCGAACGTGCGCCACGCGTGGTCGGGCGCACCGTCCTTCTTGAGCGCCCGATCCATCAACTTGTCGTCGTTGTACTCGAGCCCCTTGGCGAACTCGGCGCGGAACTGTTCGCGCGTGTAGCCCTGGGCCACGGCGAACGGCACCAGCACGCAGCAGAGGATCGTGGACAGCAGCCGGCGAAGGTAGGGAAGCATGGGCAGCAGGGGTAGGGGTCCCCTGCATCGTATGCCAGCGACCGGCGCGAGGAAACCACGCCGGTGCAACGGCCGCCCGCTCAGGAGCCGCGGCGGCGCTGCTCGCTGGTCTTCTCGAGGAACTTGCGCTCGGCGGGCGTCAGCGAACCCAGGCCGTTGGCCTTGACCTTGGCGAGGATCTCGTCGAGCTGCAGTTCGTGGTGGCGGGCCTGGTCGGCGGCCGCCTGCTGGCGGCGGCGGCGCCAGGCGTCCCGCAGCCGGGTCCACGGCTTCGGCTGGTACTCGTACGGGACAGGGTCGACGAACCAGTTCTGGCGGAACGCCAGGTAGCCGAGCAACGCCCCGCCGAGGTGGGCGGAATGCGAAACCGCACCGCCAAAGCCACCGGCGAACTCGACGAACGTCTGGTAGAGGGCGACGCCGACCAGGATCGCGGCGACGATCCACAGTTGCAGGCAGCCGAACACCATCACGTTCGGCGCCATCGCGGCGGCATACAGCAGCATCGCGTAGCCCGCACCGCTGGCCCCGACCAGCGGCACGTGCGCGTAGCCCAGCACCGTCGCGACCAGCAGGAACAGCAGCGCCCCGGCCACGCCCCCCGCCAGGTAGACCTTCCAGGTACCCCGGTAGCCGAGCCGTTCCTCGGCCAACCGGCCCAGGAAGAACAGCATCAGCATGTTGCCGAGGAAGTGCCACGCATCTTCGAAGCTGTGCGTGAACTGGTAGGTCAGGAACCGGACCAGGCCCAGTCCGTACCCCTCCAGCAGCAGCGGCCACGAGAACGCGAACCACGCCCCCGAGCCGGTTGCGGTCGGGGTACTCAGCCGCGCGAACAACACCATGTTGGCCACGAACACGGCCGCATTGACGATCATCAAGTGCTTGATCGCGGGCGTGAACGGCGGAAACGTCAGGCGTTGCTCTCGGTAGCTCATGTCCGTAATTGGGCCGGGGGGTGCCGACCGGTAGCTTTTCGGCCAGACCACACCCCCCGGACGAGTAACCAGGACCAGAAACAGTGCCCGCCCAGCTCCTCGACGGCAAGTCGATCGCCCAGTCCATGCGTTCCCGGCTCAAGGCGGCGCGCGACGCCCTCGGGCCCCGCCCGATCAAGCTGGTGTCGGTCGAGATCGGCCAGAACCCCGCCGCCGCGGTCTACCTGCGCAACCAGCAGCGCGCCGCCGCCGAGGTGGGCATCGCGATGGAGGCCCACCACCTGCCGATCGGCACCACCGAAGAGGAACTGTTGGCGACGATCGCCGAGCTCAACCGTTCGCCGGAGGTGGCCGGCATCCTGGTGCAACGGCCGCTGCCGCCTGGGATCGATCCACGCCACGTGCAGACCGCGATCGACCCGCACAAGGACGTCGAGGGCATGCACCCGCAGAACATGGGCGCGATCCTGTACCGCGAACCGCTGCTGCCACCGTGCACCGCCGCAGCCGCCCAGCACCTGATCGTGCAGACCGGCATCGACCTGCGCGGGGCGGAGACCGTGGTCGTGGGCCACAGCGAGATCGTCGGCAAACCGATCGCCGTACTGCTGCTGCACCACCTGTCGACGGTCACCGTCTGCCACGTCGGCACCCGCCACCTGGTCGACCACACCCGCCGCGCCGACATCCTGGTCGTCGCAGTCGGCAAGGCCGGCCTGGTGCACGGCGGCATGATCAAGCCCGGGGCCGTGGTGATCGACGTCGGCATCAACACCGGGCCGGACGGCAAGATCACCGGCGACGTCGACTTCGCGTCGGCCGCCCTGGTGGCCAGCCACCTGACGCCGGTGCCCGGCGGGGTCGGCCCGGTCACCGTCGCGATGCTGCTGCGCAACACGCTGCGCGCCGCCGGCGCGCCGGTCTGATGCCGGCGCGCAACCTGGCTGGTCGCTACGCCGGCTCGGCCGGCGCCCCGGCGTCGCCTTCGGCTGCCGCGCTGCGCCGCACCGGGTTCGGCCGCAGCAGCACGTCGATCGCGCCGATCGCCATCATCACCAGCTCGACCGTGTAGGTGATCCAGACGGCGTTGCGCAAGCCGGCCGAGAAGCCGTAGCTGTGCAAGCCGACCTGCAGCAGGTTGACGTGGAACCAGCTGAACATCACCACCATGCCGGTCACCGACGACCAGATCACCATGCCGAAGTCGCGGATCCAGCCGGTGAAGCGGGCGTGCAGCATCGCGATCTGCGACAGGCAGATCATCAGCGCGCCGTTCTCCTTCGGATCCCAACCCCAGAAGCGGCCCCACGAGTCGTTGGCCCACACGCCGCCGAGGATCGTGCCGACGACGCCGAACACGAGGCTGAACGCGGTGACGCCGTAGATCATACGCACCACGCTCTTGGCCATCGGCTCGCTCGGATTGGCGATGCGCAGCACGCGGATCAGCACCCAACCGTTGGCGAGCACCGCCGCGAGCAGGCCCGCCGCGTAGCCGATGTTGATCGTCGTCACGTGCGTGGCCAGCCAGAAGTTGCTGTCCAGCACGGCGACCAGCTGCTTCATCGTGTCCTGGCCGTCGGAGACCTCGAACAGGCGCGCGCACATCACCAGCACCGCCCCGAGGAACGGGCCGACGGCCAGCGCGATGCGCCGCGGCACGATCCACTCGGCGATCCATGCGACCAGCACGCCGACCGCGGCGATGAACAGGAACGTGTCGTACAGGTTGGTGATCGGTGGCCGGCCGCGCACGATCGAGCGCAGGGTGATGTCGGCGGTCAGCATCGCCAACGCCGCCACCGTCGCCGCCATCGAGCCGTACCAGAGCGGCTTGTTGCGCGGCCACAGCCAGCACAGCGCCGCCAGGATGAACCCGAACACGAACCAGTGGATCGACTGGTAGTGCCAGCTGGCCCGGTGGTAGTAGGCCTCGAGCGACACCTTGCCGTACTCGTTGCGGCGTTCGGCGGCGGCGACGACGGCGTCGCGGTAGCCGAGGAAGCCCTGTTCGCGTTCGGCCAGCGACGCGCCGGCGACGCCGCGCTGCAGCATGCCGACCATCGCGACGTGCTGCTCTGGCGCGCCGTTGCGCAAGGTCAGGTCGATCGTCTCGGCCAGCGAATGCCAGGTGTCGGTCTGCTCGGGCGGCAGCACCGGGGGCAACAGCAGCGGGCCGCGGTCCGACTGGATCGCCTGTTCGAGGAACGACATCACGGCCATCAGGTTGCCGTGTTTGGGGTCCTCCCACTCCTGGCCGATGGTGCGCACGAAGCCGCGCAGTTCGCCGGCCCGCTGCAGCAGTTCGCCAAGGCGCACCTTGCTGCCGCCGAGCGCCTTCTGCAGGCCTTCGCCTTCGATCGCGATCGCATCGTGCCAGGCGGCGAGCTGCATGTGCAGGTTGTGGTAGGTGCGCAGCCGCGACCACAACTGCACGAGATGCTCCTGCACCGGATTGCGCAGGCGCTGCTCGATGTCGGCGTACTTGCGGGCCAGTTCGCCCAGTTGGTCGCTCTTGGCGATCAGCCGGTCGTAGCTGACGTACTCGAGGTTGAACGACTGGCCGTCGTTGGCGATGCCGAGCGCGTCGAGCACCCCGGAATGCTCGATCCGGAACAGCGGGTACTTCGCGGCCTGCTCGGGGAACGCCCAGACGTCGAGCAGCCACTCGGTCGGGTCGAGGGTGACCTTGACGACCGTGTCGGTGGTCTCGCCGTACTGGAACTTCATGTCGCGCCGGCCGTGCACGAAGTACAGCGTGAACGCCGCCAGGGTCTGGAACGGCTTGACGCGGCCTTCGTGCTGCAGCGGCAACGTCGCCATCTGGGCGACGAACTCGGGACTCCACGGTTCGGTGCGTTGCAGCGGCAGCGCCACCTCCGGATTGGCGCGGCTGCAACCGGCAGCCGCCACCA
>DAIMFJ010000142.1:3060-12458 GCA_036724695.1 Planctomycetota bacterium | reverse complement strand
CGCTGAAGAACATCAACGCGACGATCGCCACCAACGCGCTGCGGCCGTTCTTCGCCAGCACCGGCAGCCCTGCCGGCGGCGGCAGCCTGACGCTCGGCAACGTCGGCAACAACACCGACATGCTGGTCCAGGGCTACGGCCCCCAGGTGGCCGCCGCCTGCCGCATGCTGCGTCTGATCGACGTGCGCAGCGACGAACCCAGCGACCAGGTCCAGGTCGTGCGCCTCGAACACGCGAACGCCAACGACATCGTCGCCTCGATCGAGGCCGCCTGGGCCAACCGCCGGGCGATCCAACAGGCCCAGATGCAGGTGCAAGGCCTCCCCGCCGCGAACCCCAACCTGCGCGCCGTCGCCCACCCGGCCCTCAACGCGGTGATCCTCACCGGCTCTGCGGCCAGCGTGACCGAGTCGATGCAACTGATCGCCCGCCTCGACGCCCCCGCCGTCGCCCAGAAGCCCGCTTCCGCCGACTTGCTGCGCCGCATCGAACAACTCGAAGCCCGGCTCGCCGCCCTCGAGGGCCACAAGCCCGCCAAGTGAGGACCGGCGGCACGGCGGCCTTCACGGGCCGACCCGCACCTGCAGGCCATTGCTGGCCGCAAAGGCCCCGAAGATCCCACCGGTGGGGTCCAGCACGCCCCACTGGAAGAACAGGTTGAGGCCGAGGTAGGCCGGGGCGGCCGGGATCGCGAAGGGACGGGCCAGGAAGCCAGTGCCATCGGTGAAGCCCGACGCACCGGTCACCACCGGGAACCCGACCAGCTGGCGGCAACTGCCGAGGGCGATGTTGCTCGACTGGAAGGACACCAGCTGCAACGCAAAGGTGTTCGCCAGGGCATTCTGCAAGGTCACCGCGAAGCCGGCGTTGCCGAGGCTCGGCAGACCCGTCGCACCGATCGCCGGCAGGCCCGCCGAACCGGCACAACCTCGCCCGTACGGCAACGCGAACGCCACGCCGGAGGTGGTCGGGTCGTAGAACCACGGCTCGACGCCGTTGACGGCGTCGTCGGCGGCGAAGAACACGCGCGTGCCCGAGGTGAAGAACTCGCCGAGCGACGCAAAACCCTGGCCGGGTCCGCCGAGGTTGGACACCCGCGTGGTGCCGTTCGCCGTGCCGTCGCTGCGCCACAGCTGCAGGCCGTGGTCGAGCCCGAAGCCGCCGAACAACACTTGCGAGCCACCCAGCACCGCCGCGACCGTGCCGGGCACGACGCCGCTGATCTGGCCGGGTGCCACGTCGAAGACGCGGCGCGTGCCGGTCGGCGTGCCGTCGGTGAGCCACAGCTCGGTGCCGAACCCGGCGAGATCGTCGGTCAGGAAGAACAACCCGACCGCCGTGTGCGTCAGGTCGCTGTAGGGCGTCAACCTGCCGAAAGCCCCCTGGGTCACCACCGAGGTACTGGCGGGCGTGCCACTGGTGGCATGGATCTCGCGTTGCCCACCGACCGCGGCCGTGAAGTAGAGGCGGGTTCCGGCCGCGGTCAGGTTGGCGGGGAACGAGCCGGCCAGACCCGGTTGCAGATCGGCGACCAGGGTGGTGCCGTTCGTGGTGCCGTCGCTGCGCCACAGCTCGGTGCCTGCTCCTGCAGCACTGGCGACGAAGTACACCCAGGAGCCGACCGCGGTCAGCTGGCTGGGGTTGGCATTGCTGGACCCGGGAACGAGGTCGACGACCAGCCGCGTACCGCCAGGGGTACCGTCGCTGACCCACAGTTCCTTGCCGTGGATCCCGTCGTTGGCGGTGAAGAACACCTGATTGCCTGCCACCGTGAAGTTCTCCTCGAGCAGCCCGATGCCGTCCCCGCTGCCGGCCCGCACGTCGGCGAGTTCGAAGGTGCCGGCGGCGGTGCCGTCGCTGATCCAGGGCTCGCGACCGTTCCCCGACACGCCGGAGAACACCACCCGATCGCCGAACGTGACGATGCCGCGCGGCACCAGCGGCTGGCTGAGATCGACGACCTGCAGGGTGCCGGCGGCGGTGCCATCGGTGACGAACAACTCGCGCCCGACCCCGAACAAGCTGCCGGAGAAGTAGACCTGGTCGCCGACACTCGCGGCCGATTCCGGCCCCGAACCGAACGAGCCCGGCTGCACGTCGGCGATCATCTGCGTGCCGGCCGGTGTGCCATCGCTGCGGTACGGTTCGTCGCCGAGGCCGTTCGAGCCCGCGGCGAAGTAGACGTCGCCGCCGAGGTCGCGGAACTCGCGCGGGTTCCCATCCGACCAGGGTGGCGAAGCATCGGCGAGCAGCAGGGTGCCGGGCACCGTGCCATCGGTCAGGTGCGGTTCGCCGCCGGCTCCGCCGAAGATCCCGTAGAACAGGACCTGGGCGCCGAATTCGGTGATCGCACTGGGCATCGTCGAGCCATTGCCTGGCACCAGGTCGGCGACCAGGCCGGTGCCGGCAGGCGTGCCGTCGGTCCGCCAGAACTCGTTGCCGAGCCCGGCGGCCGAGGCTGCGAACCAGAGCTCGCCACCGACCGACGCGAACGCCGTGGCCTGCGACGAGCCAGTTCCCGCGACGATGTCCAGCAACAGCTGCGTGCCGGCCGGCGTGCCGTCGCTGACCCAGGGTTCCCGCCCCTGCGCCGCCGTCGCCGCAGCGAAGACGATGCGGTTGCCCAGCCGCGTGAACTCGCGCGGGTCGCTGCCGGCGGTACCAGCGGCAAGGTCCCCGAGCAATCCCGTGCCCGCAACGGTGCCGTCGGTGTACCACGGTTCGCGGCCCGCCGCGCCAGTCGTCGCCGCGAACAGTGCGACGTTGCCCACCGCGGTGAATTCCTGGGGGTTCGAGCCGTTCGGCCCGGGTTCGAGGTCGCCCAGCGGCACCGTGCCGGCCGCCGTGCCGTCGCTGCACCACGGCTCGGCGCCGGCTCCGACGTTCGCAGAGAACAGGATCTTGCTGCCGAACGCCGCCATCGCTGCGAAGCTGGTGCCCAGGCCACCCGGCTGCAGATCGGCGACCAACGCCGTGCCGGCGGCCGTGCCGTCGCTGCGCCACAGCTCGTTGCCCAGCACAGCGTCGTTGGCGACGAAGAACAGCGTGCCACCGGCGACCGTCAGGAGATTCGGGGCACTGCCACCAGCCCCCGCCCGCAGATCCGCGACCAGCGTCGTGCCGTTCGCCGTGCCATCGCTGCGCCACAGCTCGTTGCCAGCCGTGCCGTCATTGGCGGCGAAGTAGACGTAGTTGCCCAGCAACACCAGCCGGGTCGGATTGGAGCTCCCGGAGCCCGGCTGCAGATCGCGAACCAACACGGTGCCGGCGTGCGTTCCATCGGTCTTCCACAACTCGCGGCCGAGCCCTGGCACCGACGCCGCGAACAACACTTCGTTGCCCAACCTGACGAACTCGTCGGGATCGCCGTCGCCATCCGGCATCAGGTCGACCAGCAACCGCGTGCCAGCCGCCGTGCCGTCGGTGGCCCACAGCTCGCGCCCCAGTGGCCCGTTGGCCCGAAAGACCGCCCGCCCGGCCACCGGTACGAACCGTTCGACGTTGCTGCTGAACTGCCCCGAGGTGTTGGAGACGACGTTCGCCACCAGGCTCTGGGCATGAGCGGCAGCGGCGAACAACGCGACGACGGCAAGGAATGGTTGCATCGGAAGTCGAGGGCTGCCTCACTCTACCCCAGCCCCCTTGCCCTTCCACCGCCCCCTGCGCATACCTCACCCGGTCCCAAATGCGCACCGCGCGCGCAAGCCACCATTGCGAAGGCACTTGCGCGCGTGGTGCGAAAACCAACTGCAGCGACCTCAGTCGCCGATCGTCAGCGCCACCCCCTGGCTGAGCGCCAGACTGCCGGGCGAAGCCGGGTCGAGCACCGCGCCCTGGGCGAACACCTGCAAGCCGCGCAGCGCCGGCACCGACGGCAGACCGACGCGGCGATGCCAGTAGCCGAAATGGTCGGTGAACCAGACCGTCGAAGCGAACGGATCGTCGAGGTACACGCGGCACGAGCCCCCGAGCGACAGGCTGCCGCTCTGCAGCGCGTAGCCGATCATCGCCGGCCGCAGCGTCGCCGCCGCCCGCAGGTCGAGGTGCAGTCCCTCCGTGCCGACGCGCGGTGAGCCGAAGCTCGACAACGAGGTGTTCGTCCCCACACCGCCACACGGCGCACCGAAGTACTGCACCGCCGCCGGCGTCGACGAATAGGCGATCATGCCCTCGGCACCGCAAGCCAACAGCGTGCCGCGCCGGGTGTCGAACGCGAGCTGCCCGACGTGCGCGCCCAGATCGGTCCAGACCGTGCCGTCCCAACCGAAGCGGCGCGGCTGCGACTGGGCATCGAGCAGATTGCCCACCAGGCGCTGGGCGACGGTGTCCCACACCAACGCGGTCTCGTCACCTTGCGCCCGCGGCCCGCCCACCGCGACTTGCAGCCAGTTCACGCCGTCGAATTCCCAAGTCCTGCCCAGCGCATCGACGAACACCGTGCGCTGCCTCGCGTCGTCGACACCAAGCATGCCGAGGACCGCGCCCATCGGCGTCGCGACGGAGCGTTGCGACCAGGCGACCCCGTCCCACTCCCAGTGGTCGGCGATCGGTCCCGCCGCGGTCTCGCCACCCACCAACACCACCGTGGCGTTCGCAGCGTCGTACGCCATGGCCGCACGGCGACGCGCCGACGGCCCACTGTTGGCGACCGACTGCCAGACCGCACCGTTCCAGGTCCAGGTGTCGCGCAACAGTCCTGCCGCGGCTTCCCCGCCGAACACCAGGGTGTTGCCCCGAGCGACGTCGAAGGCCATCGCGTGCCGCGAACGTGGCGCCGGAGCCCCCGCCGAGCGGATCTCCACCCAACGTTCGCCGTCCCACTCCGAGTGCACGTTGCCTTGCACACTCGGTTCGAAGCCGAACAGCATCGCCCGACCGCGCACGGGATCGAACACGATCGGCCGCAGCAGCACGACCGGATGCGGGGCGGGCATCGCGGTCCACGCGCTGCCATCGAACGACCAGACCTCGTGCCGGGCGCCTTGCCCCTGGCCCCAGGCCCAGACTCGCTCGTTGGCGACGTCCGCGGCGACGCTGGTGACCTGCGTCGGGCCACCCTGCGTCGGCAAGGGCAGCCAGGCCGAACCCGTCCAGGCGGCGGTGCCACCGGCGATGCTGACGACGCGCTGATTCGCCGCGTCGTAGCCCAGCCCGACGCGCAACTGGTCGTTGGCGAGGCGCAGCGACCACGCGCCACCGCCCCATTCCCAGACCTCGTACGAGATCCCCGAGCCCAGCCGTGCGAACTGCGCGACCAGCACGCCGCGCGCGACGTCGAACGCCGTGGCCAGCGGTTCGAAAGAGCCACCAGCAGGCCCGGGCAGGCTCTGCCAGCCCGTGCCGTTCCAACGATCGAACGCCACACCGCCGAGTCCGACGCCGCGCAGGTGCAGCAGGCCACCCTGACGATCCGCGACCAACGTGCCGGTGCGACTGCCCGCCGGCCATGGCCCGCGATCGACGAACGCGTGGCCGTCGAATTCGACCATGCGCGTCCCCGCGCGACCGTACACGCGCTGCCGCACCGGTTCGTAGGCGACCAGCACCAGCGGAGCAGCTGCCGAAGCGCCCACCTTGCCCCACCGCACCCCGTCCCACTCCTGGATGGAACCATCGGTCTGCGGAAACACCAGTCGCTGCCGGGCGTCGTCGAAGCAAGAGCACACCGCCTGCAGCGCCGAACTCACTTCGACGGGTTGCTGCGCAACCGCGATGCCACCGACCAAAGCGAGAGAGAGAAGCCGAGTTCTGTTCATCGTGTCATGTTCGTCCTGGATGGCAGCGCGGGAGGCGACCGCAGCGATAGCCGCGCCTCCAAGCGCGGTAACTCGGCAACTGCGCATACCTCACCCGGTCCCGAATGCGCACCGCGCGCACAACTCCCTCGAACCGCTGGGCCTTCATGCACGGTGCCAGAACGAACTGCGGACGCCCCGACTCACCGTCCCATCACGAGCCGTAGAGCGCCACTGAACGCCACCGGTGCCTGCGGCCCACCGAAGACGGCCGCCTGGGCGTACAGACCCAGCCCGAGCAAGGCAGGCGCCGCAGGCACCCCCAGCGGCAGAGTCGCATCGCCGGCGGTCGTCGCCGCGGCCCAACGCACCGCGGCCACGTCGAGAAACACGCTGCAGTCACCATGCACCTCGGTCCGCCTCGGCGCGAAACCAACGGCGAATGCGGTGATCGCCTGCGGAACTCCGGTGGTCGCAACCAACGCGAACCCAGGGTTCGCAAGCTGCGGCAACCCCACCGCAGACAACCTGGGGAGGCCCGCGGCGCCACCGCAGCCGTGGCCGAACGGTGCGACCGAAGCCCTCGGTGCTCCCAAGGTCCAGGCACCGGGGTCCACGTGACTGCCGGCGATCTCGTTCACCACGCCGGCGAACAAGACCACGTCCCCGGTGATCGGGTCGGCGGCTGCCGCAGGCTCCCGGCACGCGATCGGAGCACGGTCCAACGGCACCCAGAGCGAGCCTCGCAGTTCCCACACTTCGTCGGACATGCCACCCGACACGACCGGCGCAACCTGGCCGCCGAGCAGCAGGATCCGCTGCGCATCGCCGAGCAGAGCGGCGCCGTACCGCCCCGCTGGAGCCGCCCCCACGATCGCGCGCTGGGTCCATTGCGAGCCATCCCAGTCCCAGACCTCGTTCTCATATGCCAACGCATTCGCGAACCGCGCACCGCCGAACATCACCGCGGTACCCGTTCCGAAGTCGAAGGCCATGGCCGCGCCCATTCGCCCCTGAGGACCGAAAGTCGGGGTCACGTCGGCCCAATCCTGGCCGTCCCACTCCCACACCTGGTTGCTGACCCCAACGCTGGTCTCGCCACCATAGAACACCACGCGCTGGCGCAGCGGATCGAACGCCATCGCGCCGAGCCGCGTCGCGGGAGGTGTGTGCGCTGGATGGCGGCGGTGCCAGTTGGCACCAACGTCGTCCCAGATCCAAGTCTGCGCATCGGCAGTCGACAGCAAGGCTTCCTGACGCACGAAGTCGAAGGCCATCACGCTTCCGGCCGCCGTCGGTCGAACTGGGGTGGACCGGTCTTGCCAGCGCCGAGTCACGAAGTCCCACCGCATGGTTTCGTCCTTCGAATGCCAGAGTGCCCCACCGCCAAGATCGGTGACCGCCAGGGCCACTCGCGACGCGGGGGCCACGGCGACCTGCCGGCTCCAATGCCAGGTGGACGGATCGAGTTCCCACGTGTCCGAACCGTCGAAACCGCCGTGCGACACGAACCGCTGCAACCCGCGATCGTAGGTCCAGCCGGGCACCATGCGTTCTCCCGGCTGCGTGGCCGGAGCATGCACACGCCATTGCAAACCGTCCCAATCCCAGACGTCGGTATGCACGCTGCTCGGGAACGTGTCCGCGATCCGGCCACCGCAGAGCACGCTGCGGCCTGAGTCCGGGTCGTAGGCCAACACTGCCCCACGCAATGCCGGCGGCACGACTGCAGTCGCACGCGGCAACCAGACTCCACCTACGAACTCCCAGGTGTCGCGCCGCGGCGCAAAAGCCACTCCATCGCTGCCGCCGAACAGCACCAACGCCTGCCGAGCCCGGTCGTACGTCATCGTCGCCCCACCCCGCACTCCCGGGTTCGTCGGGCCGGTCGCCGCCTGCGTCCAGACAACTCCGTCCCATTCCCACTGCTCGCTCGACCAGACCCCGCCGTAGACCACGAACCGACCGCGCGCTGCATCGAACGCGTGCGCGGTGGCATAGCGGGGCGACGGTGCGATGCCGACGGTGCGCTGCGACCAATCGACCCCGTCCCACTCCCAGGTATCCCCCAACACCGTGCCCCGGTCGTCCACACCACCGAAGAGCACGACCCTGCAGCGCGCCGAATCGTAACCGAGCGCGTAGCTGCTGCGGGCACTTGGCGCGAGCGCCGTCGGCACCAGACGCCAGGTCCGGCCCTCGCGTTCCCAGGTCTCGAGCAGTGGCAGTGGATTGCGCCTGCCGACTGCGAACACCCGCCCGGCCGCCTCGTGGAAGCAGAGCTGGGGATTGCCGGCACCACTCGGTGCAGCCGGCGTGGCCAACCAACCAACCTGTGCCGGCAAGCAGGCCGGCAGGCACAGCCATGCGAATCGGAGCGGGCTCATGCCGGGGATAGCCCACTACTCGTCCCAGGTCACGCCCCTGCGCATACCTCACCCGGTCCCGAATGCGCACCGCGCGCACAACCCCCCGCCGCCGCCCCCCAAAGGCACGCCCCCCGAAAACCGCCAGCCCCCCCCCCGCCAATCCACCCGGCCCCGCATCGCCCGATTCCGCCCGACCCCACCGCCGTGGTAGCGTGCACACGTGCCGCCCGTTCGCCAGCCCGCTCCCGCCGCCGTCGCCACCCCACCCCGCTCGCCCCGGTGGTGCTCGTGAGCGACCACTTCGTCGCCGACCGCGACGGCCAGCTCTTCGAACTGCTCGTCGCCCACTTCCCGACCTGGGCGCGCAACACGCTGCGCGACCGCGTGCGCAGCGGCTGCGTCGCGATCGACGGTTTCCTCGCCACCCGCACGGACCACCCGGTGACCGCCGGCAGCACCGTCGAGATCCGCGCGAAGTCAGCCGTGCCGCTGCGGCGCCAGCAGAGCGGCCCGCAGCTACCCGTCCTGCTGCTCGACGACGACCTGCTCGCCATCGACAAACCGGCCGGCCTCCTGTCGGTCGCCACCGACACTGGCGGCGACCGCACCGCCCTGGCCCTGGCCCGCCAACTGCTGCCCGGCGGCCACGGCGACCTGCTGCCGGTGCATCGCCTCGACCGCGAGACCTCGGGAGTCCTGCTGTTCGCGCGGTCGCCGGCCGCCCGCGACCTCGTGCAAGCCGCCTGGAACGACACCCGCAAGGTCTACGCGACGATCGTCGAAGGCGAACTCGAACACGACCAGGGCACGGTCGACCAGCCCCTCTGGGAGGACGACAACCTGCACGTGCACGTCGGCGCACAACCCCACGCCAAGGCCGCGATCACCCACTACCGCGTCGTGCAGCGCGGCCGCGGCCGGACCCGCCTCGAAGTCGAGATCGCCACCGGCCGCAAACACCAGATCCGCGCCCACCTCGCCTGGCTCGGCCACCCCGTCGTCGGCGACACCCGCTACGGCGAACGCGACGCACGTCTGGCACTGCACGCCCTGCGGCTCGAACTGCCACACCCTCGCACCGCGAAGGGCCTGGTGCTGACGGCACCCGTGCCCAAGGAACTGCTGGGGCTGCTGCGCCGCTGACGCGGCGCCGGGCACGGCGGCACTGCGGCGATGGCTGCGGCAGGTGCCTCGTGCCACGTTCGCCGTGGCCGCTACTTGCCCGGGATCACCACGTCGACCAGGCATTCGGGGCCCCCGGCGAAGACGGCGAACGCGCGTTCGCCGAGCTGAC
>DAIMFJ010000142.1:2126-3050 GCA_036724695.1 Planctomycetota bacterium | reverse complement strand
GGTGGACATCACGGAGCGCAAGCGCCGCACGACCGAGCTGACGGCCGCCCTCCGGCTCGCGAAGCAGCACGCGGTAGTTCCCCGGCAACAGCCCCAAGCCGACTGGGAAGATCCGCCCGTTGGCTGGCACCGCAGCGGCAGCGTCGAGCAACACGTTGCCGTCGGCGGCGCGGATCTCGGCATGCACCAACTTCGGCAAGGTCCCACGATCGCTGCGCAGCGTGATCGTCGTCGGCACACCGCTCTCGACCGCCAGGTCGATGCGCGTGCGACGGTCCGGTTGCACGGCGAACTCCTGGCGCACCAGCGCGAGGTTCTTGTGCAGGATCAGCAATTCGTAGCTGCCGGCGGCCAGATCCGTTCGTTCGCCCTTGCCATTGCGAATCTGGACATGGCCGGACCACTCGCCATGCGAGGTCCGCAACGTCAGATAGAGGTTGTCCGGCAGCGGCGTCGCCGAACCGAGGTGCACTTCGACCCCGCCAGCAGGCTCGAGCCGGATCCGACCTGCGTCGCCGGTCGTGTGCGGCGCGATCGCCAGCCAATCGGTCATGGTCCGGGCGCGGCCCTCGGCCTCGACGAACAGCCGGTACTCGCCCGGCGGGAACGCGCCGACGTCGAAGCGGCCGTCGTCGCCGGTGGTGAAGACCGGCGAGTTGCCGACGTTGCGCCGCAGCACACCGACGTTCGCCATCGGCAACGGCCGATCCAGGTCGTCGACGACGAGGCCGACGATGCGCACCGACGGCATGGCATCGGCTGCGACCTGCAGGACGAGCCTGCCCTCGCGCGGCAACGGCCCCTCGAAGCGCGCGACCGAGAAGTAGTCGATGCGCACGTCGAGCCGCACGCTCTCGCCCGGCGTGACGTCGCGCAGCGTGAAGTGGCCCTCGGCGTCGGCGAACGCGTGCATCTGGACACCGC
>DAIMFJ010000142.1:0-2116 GCA_036724695.1 Planctomycetota bacterium | reverse complement strand
CGGTCCCGGCTGCTGCCCTCGACGACCGCCGCAACGCCACGACCGTCGGCACGGACGACCTGGCCCGCGAGGTCCGTGCCGACGACGAGTACGGGATCCCACGTCACGGTCTGGCCGGCTCGTACGTCGATCGCAATCGATGCCGAGGCAGCTCCACGGTCGGCGACTGCGTCGATCACACCTTCCGGCAAACCGCCGATGCGGTAGCGACCGTCGGCGTCCGTCTTGGTGAATTGGTACGCAAACCGACCAAACCGCGCATGCGCGGCAGTCTTGGCGCGGCCGACGGCAACTTCGCAGCCTGCCAGTGGAATGCCGGCGGCATCGCGCACCTGGCCGTGCAGCGATGCCCCCGGCTGCAGCTCGATGCGCAACTCGGCGGTCGCGCCGGCGGTGATGGTGGCGGCCCCGCGCCACGGCGAGCGGTTCTCGGCCCACGCGACGACATCGACCTCGCCGACGAGCACGCCGTCGAACACGGCGTCCCCGTGCCCGTCGACCGGCAGCACCCATTCGACCGCGGCTGGCTTGCCAGCCGACTGCGACCCGGTCCGCGGCCCGACGATCACGAGTGCCTCACGAAGCGGCGCACCCGAATCCGCGACGACACTGCAGACCAGCCGTCCCCCCGCGCCCGGCAAGACGAGGCGCAGTTCGCCGATGCGACCGTGCTGCACCGGCGGGATGCGCTGCGGCGCTGCGGGCGCGTGGCCCGCGGCACGCGCACCGACCTTCGTCTCGGGGCCGATGCCGCGCAGCACGAACCTGCCATCGGTTCCCGATCGGCCGAGTTCGCGCACGGTGGACGCCTCGACGACGATGCGGGCATCGGCGACCGGTCGGCTGGCGGCGTCGACGACGATGCCGGACACGGTCACGCCGGCGACGTCGATGGTGTGTTCGGCGATCTGGTCGGTGGCGATCGCGACCACCGTCCCATCGGCATACTCGGTGCGGCCGGTGGACACGTCGACGCGGCCCACCGGCAACTGCGGGAACACCGCAGCGCCGTCGGCACCGGTCGTCAGCTGCCACTGGGCGAACACACGGGCCCCATCGCGGTACGGCCGCACGAAGATCGGGATGCCAGCCGCAGGAGTACCGTCGGACTTCCACCGCGAACGCACCCGCAGGGTGCCGGTGGCCGCAGCGGTCGGATCATCGGGCAATGCCACCGCGGTCCGTTGCGGTGCCGCGCCGGGCGTGGTTCCAGCCGGATCGAGCTCGCCAACCTGCGCCGGCGTCGGGGCGAGCGCTTCGGCAGCCACCGGAGTCGGGGCGCTCGCATCGTGCACCGTTCCCGGCGCCGGCCCAGGCCAACCAACGCCCCACAGCAGCCAGCAGACCGCCGCGGCGACGACCGCGACACCGACCATCAGCTGTTTCATGACGAAGACTCCGAGCACGGAGGACCCTGACAGGGACACCGCGCCAGCCGGTGCACCAACGGCGCTCAACACCGTCTCACGCAACCGCGGCAGGCTGGCGGCGAGCTGGGTGCGCGCGACGCCGGCAGCGAAGCCGGCCGGCAGCAGCCGACGCAAGGCATGCAACCCACGGGCGAGCTGGCTGCGCACGGTGCCTGGGCGCCGCCCCAGCGTTGCAGCGATGTCACCAGGATCGCGCCCGTCGAGCAGATGCAGGCGCAACACCGGGCGGTAGTGCTCCGGCAACAAGCCGATCGTCGCCGTGACGGCCACGCCGAGTTCGCGGCGCATCGCGTGGACCTGCGGATCGTCGTCGCACGCCGGCTCGACCAACAGGTCGCGCTCGGGCCGACGACTGGCGAGGGCGCGGCGGTGGCGCACCCGGTTGCCGAGGATGCCGACCAGCCACGGCAAGAACGGTCGGTTGGCGTCGAAGGCCGCCGCGGCCTCGATGGCGCGCATGTAGGTCGCCTGCACCGCGTCCTCGGCGTCGGCGCGGTTGCCGCACAGGTGCAGCGCGATGCGCAGCAGGGCCGGCGCGGAGCGGTCGAACACCTAGCCCAACGCGGCGAGGTCGCCACGCAGGCGGAAACGTTCGAACAGATCCTCGAGCGCGGCCATGCAACGGCATTGCACGCGGCGGGCGCCTGCTGTTGCAGGCAAGTGCAGAAAATCGGCAGCGATCCGGT
>DAIMFJ010000141.1:5490-12469 GCA_036724695.1 Planctomycetota bacterium | reverse complement strand
GCCGGCCCGCCGACCGCCTGCGCCTCGAGCGCCCACGCGCTGCCGTTCCAACGCCATGCCTCGTCGCTGGCCCCCAGCGCGGTGCGGCCGCCCAGCAGCAGCACGTCGCCGGTCGGCAGGGTGGTGGTGGCCGCGTGGCTGCGCGGGGCCGGCGCAAGGGCCGGCGCGAGGCTTTGCCACTGCGTGCCGTTCCAGCGCCAGGTGTCGTCGCGCAGTCCCGTGCTTGCCTCGCCGCCGAACAGCACGACGCCGGCCGGGTCGGCGGCGACACCATGCCCGCGCCGGGGCGAAGGGCCGCCGCTCGCGGCCGCCAGCTGCCAGGTGCTGCCGTTCCAGGTCCAGGTGTCGCCCAACGGAACCTGCAGCCCCAGGCCGCCGAACAGGACCAGCCGCGCCGTCGCAGCGTGCCATGCTGCACCCGCACCGGCGCGCGCTGCCGGGGCCACCGGCGTGCTGACCGGCAACCACTGGCTGCCGTCGAAGCGCCAGGTGTCTGCCAACGGTCCTTGGGCACCGCGGCCACCGAACAGCAGCAGTTCCTGCCGCACCGGGTCGAACACGAGCACGGCATCGCGGCGCGCGGCGGGACCACTGGCTGCGGGCAGGAGGGTGCCTTGCTGCCAGCGCCAGGTGTCGGCCAGCAACCGCTGGCCGTCGTCGCCGCCGAACCAGACGACCTGGCCACGCACCGGGTCCGCGGCGCAGGCGGCCCCGTCGCGGGCGACGCGGCACGGCAGTTCGTGCCAGGTGCTCTGGGCCGGCAGGCTGCCCGCGGCCACGCAGGCCCACGCGACGATCCGTCGCAGGTCCGGCCGGCGCGGTGGGTGGCGGAGGCCCGAGGGGCGGCGAGACGGTGCTGGCATGGCGACGAGGCCTTGCAGCATACCAGCGGCTCGGGCGGGCCGGTGCGCAGGCATTCCTGGACGACCGGCACCCTCGCGGATACGAACAACGGCAAGTGTCCGGAACCAAGATGAAGCAGCGTTCTCCCTGGCAGCGCACCCACACGTGCGGCGAACTCCACGGGGCCCACAGCGGCAGCGAAGTGGTCCTCAACGGCTGGATCGAAAACCACCGTCACCACGGCCAACTGATCTTCGTCGACCTGCGCGACCGTTACGGTGTGACGCAGGTGGTGGTCGACGCCGAGACCCCGGATGCCGCGCCCGGCTTGTTCGAGCTGGTGCGTCGCCTGGGTCAGGAGGACGTCGTCTCGGTGCGTGGTCTGGTCCGCCAGCGCGGCCAGAACGTCAACAAGAACCGCGCCACCGGCGAGATCGAGGTCGTCGCCCGGCAGTGCACCGTGCTGACCGAGGCCGAACCGCCGCCGTTCGAGGTGCTCGACGAGGTCGAGGCCAACGAGGAGCTGCGCATGAAGTTCCGCTACCTCGACCTGCGGCGCCGGCCGCTGCAGGAAGCGCTGGTCAAGCGTGCGAAGTTCGTCACCGCGATCCGCAACTTCCTGCAGCGGGAGAACTTCATCGACATCGAGACGCCGATCCTGACCAAGAGCTCGCCGGAGGGCGCGCGCGACTACCTGGTGCCGAGCCGCGTGCACACCGGCAAGTTCTACGCGCTGCCGCAGAGTCCGCAGATCTGGAAGCAGCTCTGCATGATCGCCGGCCTCGACCGCTACTACCAGATCGCCCGCTGCTTCCGCGACGAGGACCTGCGCGCCGACCGGCAACCGGAGTTCACGCAGATCGATCTGGAGATGTCGTTCGTCGAGGAGCACGACGTGCTCGACGTCGTCGAGGCGATGGTCGTGCACGGCATGAAGGAAGGTTTCGGGATCGACCTGCCGCAGCCGTTCCCGCGCTTCGACTTCGCCGAGGCGATCGCCAACTACGGCAGCGACAAGCCGGACCTGCGCTTTGGCATGTTGCTGATCGACTGCTGCGAATTGGCCAGGAAGAGCGCGTTCGGTGTGTTTGCCGGCGCGATGGCCAACGGCGGCATGGTCAAGGGCCTGTGCGCCAAGGGTGCGGCCGAGAAGTACTCGCGCAAGGGCATCGACGAATTGACGGCGTTCGCGCAGACCTACGGGGCCAAGGGCATGGCGTGGGCGAAGGTCACCGACAAGGGACTCGAAGGCTCGATCGCCAAGTTCTACGCCGGCGACGCCGGCCAGGAACTGATCGCGCACATGGG
Source organism: Planctomycetota bacterium (assembly GCA_036724695.1). Lineage (GTDB taxonomy): Bacteria > Planctomycetota > UBA1135 > UBA1135 > UBA2386 > JACKIC01. The sequence goes on along the minus strand of DAIMFJ010000141.1, from coordinate 10,318 downwards.
CGCCGCACCCGGCGACCTGCTGGTGTTCGTCGCCGACAGCAGCAAGGTCGTGCACAAGGCCCTCGGCGAACTGCGGCTCAAGCTCGGCACTGCGCTCGGGTTGCGCGACCCCAAGCAGTTCCGGTGCTGCTGGGTGCTCAACTTCCCGATGTTCGAGTACAACGACGACAAGCAGCGCTGGCAGTTCGCGCACAACCCGTTCAGCGCGCCGCTGGACTGGGACGTGCAGGACTTCGCGGTCGACACCGAGCAACACCGCAGCCGCGCCTACGACTTCGTGATGAACGGTTGGGAGCTGGGCAGCGGTTCGATCCGCATCCACCGCCCCGAGCTGCAGGCCAAGGTGTTCTCGTTCCTCGGCATCGACGCAGCCACGCAGCGCGCCAACTTCGGCTACGTGCTCGACGCCTACAAGTACGGCGCCCCGCCACACGGCGGCATCGCGCTCGGCGTCGATCGCTTGGTCGCGCTCGCGCTCGGCCGCGAGGGCATCCGCGACGTGATCGCGTTCCCGAAGACCGCGCAGGCGTTCGACCTGCTCAGCGAGGCGCCGAGCCTGGTCAGCCAGGAACAGCTCGACGAGCTCGAGATCGCCAGCACCGCAAAGCGGCCCGACGGCGCCTGACGAGGCGCCGCCGGACCGTCGGCGTCAGCGCAGGTTGACGTCCAGCAGGCGCGTCGCCGCGCCCTGGGTGCCGAGCACCAGCCACTGGGCGTAGACGTGCAGGCCGGCGAACGCCGCGCCGTTCGGGATCGGGAACGCCTGCGTCGCGCCGGTGGCGCCGGTGACGTGGAAGGTGAGCGAGGCCGCGTCGGTCTGCAGCTCGCACCCGGCACCGAGCCACGGCGCCAGACTCAGCGTCCCGAAGGTCGCCGGCGTGAAGCCGATCGCACAGGCCGCCAGCCGGCCGCTCTCGGCGTTGGCGAGCTGGAGCGCGAAGGTGCCGTTGCCCAGGCTCGGCACCCCGACGCCTTGCACCTCAGGCGTGCCACCGGGGCCCGCGCAACTGCTGCCGAAGGCACCGGCCGCAGCCCGTTCCGCCGACAGCGACTCGACCAGCACTTCGGCCGGCTGCAGGGCGCGCAGGTAGAAGCGGAAGTCGTCGAGGTCGTAGTGCGTGCCGATCGAGCTGCCACCCGTGGAGCTGATCGCACCGACGGCCAGCGGGGCCGTGCTGGTGTACGCGAACGAGTTGGCCGGGAACGTGACACTGTTGCCGGCAACCCCGTCGCTGAACCAGGTCGCGGTGCCCGCCGCGTCGTCGACGACCAGGCAGATGTGCTGCCAGACGCCCGGCGTGCCGGTGACCGTGAAGCCGCTGTCGACGTTGCCGATCGCGCTGCCGCGGAACGTGATGCCCTGGCCGGCGGCGCCGGCGACGAACGAGCGGAACGTGCCGTTGCCGAACGCGTAGCCGAACGGGTTCGTGCTGGTCGACGCCGGATCACGGCGCAGCCAGAACGACACCGAGAAGCTGCCGCTGACCGCCGTGGTCCAGCCCGAGTTGACGGCGCCGCCACCGGTCGAGCGATAACCGAGACTCCCGAACCCAGGCTCGTTGCCGCGGAAGCTGGCGCGACCTGGATCGCTCTGCCAGTTGGTGACCGTGTTGGCGAGCGTACCGAGCGCCGGTGCGGCGTTGGTGGTCGCGGTGTTCGCGAACTCGGTGCCGCGCACTTCGTTGAACTGGTACTGCAGCAGCTCCGGACCAGCCGGCGTCTGGCCGGGGGCCAGGACCGTGATCAGGTTGTTGCGGGTCGTCGTCACCTGCCGGCAGGCGTTGATCGTCGTCAGGCTGACCGAATAGGTGCCCGGCGTCGTGTAGACCCAGCTCGGGTTCTGTTGCGCGCTGTCGATCACCGTGTCGCCGTCGAAGTCCCACAGCCAGGCCGTGGCTCCAAGGCTGGTGTCGGTGAACTGCACGTTGACCGGCGCAAATCCGCCGCTGACCGCGGCGGTGAAGCTCGCCGTCAACGGGTCGACCTCGACGTACGCGGTCTTGGTCAGCGTGATTTGTATGTTGGTGTCGGCGACCACCGAGAGCGACACGTCGTAGGTGCCGCAGCTGGCGTACACGTGGCTCGGATTCTGGGTCGTGTAGTCGACGACGTTGTCCCCGTCGACGTCCCACAGCCAGGCGACGATGCCACCGGGATCCGACGAGTACGACTGGTCGGAGAACTGCACCGCCAAGGGGGCCGCACCGGTGGTCGGGGTGGCCGTGAAGGTCGGGTACAGGCCGTTCGCGGGCACGTAGGTGAACTCGCAGACGGCCCCGTAGTTGGCGCCGAGCGTGCCGGTCGTGGCGTTCGCCGCCGTCGTCGAGTAGACGCGCGAAGCCAGCGGCGGCGGGGCGCCGGTCGACGACACGTGGTCGGCCGAGATGCTGGTGCCGGTCCAGCCGGTGCCGTCGAGCTGGATGTCGATCGCGAGGTCGTTGCCGGTGGTCGGGTCGTACAGGAACGGCGTCGCCAGCGGGATGTCGATGTACCACGGGCCTGGCACGCCCGTGCCGTTGCCGGTGCCGGCATGCACGGTCACTGCGCCGCTGTGCACGGTGGTTAGGTCGGGTCCCATGTTGGCGGCGAACGTCGTGCTGGCCACCGCATGGTCGCTGGTCGCCGTCGCCATGTCGATCTGCACGTTCGGCCACGAACCGCCGGCCCACGTGCCGGTGGTCGCGTTGGCGCGGTAGCGCAGCCGCGAGATCAGGATCGGGCTGCTGGCCCCCTGGCCAGTGAAGTGGCTGCTGTCGTACAGGAACTGGATGCGCATCGCCGCGGCGTTGCGCTGCCACGGGTACGTGTTCGAGGCGTTGCCTTCGGCGTTCGCATAGCCCGTCGGGGCCACCAGGGTGAATTGCGCGGAAGCAGCAGCGGCAAGCAGGGTTGCCGCCAGCACGGTGCGAGAGCTGGCTGTCATCGTTCGGGGATCTCCGGAAGGAAGGGAAGGCCACCGCAGCGGTGGCGTCCCAGTACCTTAACCGCTGCTGCGGGTCGTGGCGGCGCCTGCGCGCTCCTGGCGGTCGGATCGGCAAGAAAACCGCACGGAGTTACGCCGCACCGCAGCAACGCGGCGCGGTGGCGCGCGCTTTGGCAGGTTGCGGCCCCGCGTCCGCTGGCGGGGACCGTCAGAGCTGGTACGCCGCGTCGCTCGGCCGGCACACGCGCTTGAAATGCAGCGGGCGGCGCAGGTTTGCGGGGCCGTGCTCACCAGCCGGTTTGGTGCGCGCCAGCCACTCCTCGAACACCTGCATCGACAGCCTGGTGTCGACGAACACGTCGCCATAGCGGTCGCCCGGTTCGGCCTTGGTCACGGTGACTTTCTGGTGCCAGCAGTGCATGCCGCTGATCGGGTCGGGCTGGACCGGGAACGTGAAGTTCTGGTGCACACCGCCACTGGTCCACCAGACCTTCTGGGCGTCCTTGTCGCTGCTCTGGTGCGGGCCGACCGCGGTGGTGCGCCGCATCAGGTACGCCGTGTCGCTGGTCTTGCGCAGGTCGACGTCGTGCACCTGCCAGCGGTTGCCAGCCACCTGGTCGGCCTGCACGGCCCAGCGGCCCAGGTGGTGGCTGCAGGCGATCACGCCCGGCCGGATGCCCTCGGTGATCCACACCGCGTTCACGTAGTAGCCGGTGCGGGTCGCGACGCGCACCAGTTCGCCCATCTGCAGGCCGAGCCGCGCGGCGTCCTCGTGGTGCATCCAGACCGGGTTGCTGTTCGACAGCTCGGTCAGCCACTTGCTGTTCGCCGAGCGCGTGTGGATCAGCGTCGGCAGGCGGAACGTCGACACCAGCACCATCTCGCCCGCGCTGCGGTCGAGGCGTTGCTCGTCGACGTGGCTGGCGATGTAGGTCGGCACGGCGTAGTCGCGCCATCCCCACTCGACCATCGTCGGCGAGAAGATCTCCAGCTTCTTGCTCGGCGTCGGGAAGCCGACGCAGGCCTTGCCGCCGGCGTGGACCCCGGCGACCTTGCCGCCCTTCCTGACGACACCGAGTTCGGCGTCGACCTCGTAGTCGCCGGCCGGCAGCGGGGTCTCGTGGGTCTTGTAGACCTGGTCCTGGACCAGGAAGCAGCCGTGCCGCCGCATGTACTCGAGCGGCGTGGTGCCTTCGGCGGCGGCGGCGGCCGGCAGACCGGGCACCTCGTTCTCGAAGATCCAGCGGTAGTACTCGTCGATCGTGATGCGCTCGCCGGGGCGGTACGGCGACTCGAAGTTCTGGCGGATGCCGAGCGAACCGTCGGGGTCGATCTCCCACGACAGCGCGATCCAGAATTCGTCCTCCTCCCAGACCTCGCCGGGATTGGTCTCGTAGGTCCAGGTGACCTGCTTGCCCTGCCGTTCGGCGAGCACGCGGTGCACCGGCTGGCGGAAGCCGATCCAGGTGGCGGCGTGGGTCTCCTGCGACATCAGGTCGTGCCGTTCGGTCGCATGACCCATCGGCAGCACGAAGTCGGCGTAGCGCGCGGTCTCGTTCCAGGTCGGCGACAGCACCGCGTGGCAACCGACCAGTTCTTCGTTCTGCAGCGCCTCGATCCAGACCGCCCCGTCGGGATTGGTCCACACCGGGTTGTAGACGCGCGTGAAGTACGTGTCGATGCGCCCGCGACCGCTCAGCAGCAGGTGCGGCAACAGGAAGCTGAGTTCGTGGTGGGCCAGCGGCCACTCGCGCGGATAGAGCAACTCGCTCCAGACGTCCTGCGGGCGCGGCTTCTTGAACGGCGACGGCACGAACTTGTTGGTGCCCGCCGGGGCGGTGCCGCCGCGCGTGCCGCCCGCGCCGCCCAGCACCGACACGAACTGCAGGTTGCGCGCCCCCAGCC